>JBCBLB010000891.1:0-3159 GCA_038520555.1 Myxococcota bacterium
ATAAGATGCCCCACAACTTCCAGCACCTCGGGCTGATCGGACAGCTGTTCCCCAACGCCCGGGTGTTGCGGATGGTGCGGGATCCGGTGGACACCTGCTTCTCCTGTTTCCGCCAGCGGTTCGCTTCCGGGTTGCCCTACACCAACGCGCTCCCCTGGCTCGGCGCGTTCTACAACTCCTACGCTGACCTCATGGACCATTGGCACACGGTTTCGCCGCTGCCCATCCTCGATGTCTCCTATGAGGTGCTCGTTCAGGAACCGGAGCCGACGCTCCGGGCGGTGCTCGACTTTATGGGGATGCCCTGGGATCCCGCCTGCTTGAGGTTTCATACCAACCGCCGAGACGTCGGCACGGCCTCTCACGATCAGGTCAAAAAGCCTCTGTATACCTCCTCAATTGGTGGTTCCAGGCGATACCACGATCACCTCAAGCCCCTCATCGACGTCCTGGCGCCGCGACACCGGCCTCAGTGAGGCGAAAGAGGAAGACGTGGTTGGTAGGGATGCGCTATGAGATAGTCCCAACCGCGCGGTGAGGAGCCGAGACGCATGCGCCTGACCTGTTTATCGATGTGGATGTTGGTGCTGGCCTGCAGCGAAGAACCGCCGCCACCGAAGCTCACCCCCAAGCCGCCGCCCGACTATCAGCCGCCGCCCCAACCCGACGCGAAGGGGGCTGCAGACGCGGATGATGCAACAGCGAACGTCCCGATGGGCGCTGCGCAACAGAAGGACACCCGCCAAGAGGCGGGCACCACCCTCAGCCTCGGCACCGACGGCGATCGGATGGCCTTCGACAAGACCGAGCTGACAGCGACGGCTGGCCTGATCCGCCTCACCTTCCAGAACCAGGCCACCGTCGCGGCGATGCAGCATAATGTGGTCTTCACGGCTGTAGATTCCGGCGACCGGATCGGCACGTTGGGGATCGGCGCCGGGCCAGAGGCGCACTATGTGCCCGACGATGAGCGGGTCCTGGCTGCGACGCCGCTCATCGGCCCGGGTGAGTCGAGCACGATCGTCATGAAGCTCAGTGCGGGCGTATATGAATATGTCTGCACCTTCCCCGGGCACTACCTCCAGATGAAAGGAACGCTCCGGGTCACCCCATGACCACAACCTTAAACATCGGCGCCCGCGTCCCACAGACCGAAGCAGAGGGCCCGGGGCTGCGCTACGCTGTGTGGACCCAGGGCTGCCCGCTGCGATGTGTTGGCTGCTGCAACCCCCACCTGCTCGCGGATCGTGAAAACCAACGCGTGGCGGTCGCGGCGCTCGCCGAGGACATCCTCAACACCCCCGACATCGAAGGGCTCACCTTCGTCGGCGGAGAGCCCTTCATGCAAGCCCCCGCCGCCGCGGTCCTGGCCAAACGGGTCCGTGAAGGCGGGCTCTCTGTGATGGTGTTCTCCGGGTTCACCCTCGACGCCATCCGACGACGCGAAGACTGGGCGCCGTTCCTTGCGCAGATCGACCTGCTCGTTGATGGCCCTTATGTTCAGGCCCTCCACCAGACCAACCGCCGCTGGATCGGCTCATCGAACCAACGGATCCGTTTCCTCACCGAACGTTACCGTCACTTGAAAGGCCAGTGGGACGACGGCCCGAACACCATCGAGCTGCGACTGCGCGGTGAACAGATGAGCATCAACGGCTTCCCACACCTGGACATCGAAGCGCTCGCCCGGCAGTCGCTGCGTCGGGAGGAGCCATGACCGGCGCGGAGGCCCATCAGACACGCGCGAGCCGGCTGTTCGTACCGTTCTGTCGCAGCCTGCTGACCGGGCGACGCCCTGGCCCCCCCACAGAGCGCATCCCCGTTCGCGAGCCAGACGCCTTGACCGCCGAGGCGATCAGGGCATTGCAGGACATGATCGGGAAGTCGGTGGGCCGATGGCTGTTTGCAGGCCTCGGCTGGCGCAGACGATCGATCGTCGATCCAGATGATGATGAAGAGGTGATCACCGCCCGCCTCTGGGATGCGTCGGCGTGGGGCGCGCTCCAGCTTCACTACACCGCGGTCAGCGTCGACACCCTCCTGCTCGCCTGGAACACGTCGGTTCGCAAGACCACCTCTCAGACCCAGCAGAAGCACCGAAAGAAGCGAAACCAGGAAGATCCGCTTCAGCGTCGCATGCGCCTGTTGGGTCAGGACGTGGCCGCGCTGCGGCGGTTGGTGCTGAGCACCAACGGTGATCTGTTGCTCCACCATCTGATCCTCAGGCCGATGCTGCCCAACCTCAGCGCGGAACACCGCAGCGCGTGGTTTCAGAATCCCCTCAACCAGATGGCGTTCTTCGACGTCGCAGGGGAATCAGACGATGCCCTGGAGCGGCTGATGAAGCCAGATCTGCTCCCGTTGATGCCCTGGATCGCCGCGGAGTGGCCCGCCCTGTGGCGCCTCCGTGCAGGCGATCTGCTTCGTGCGTCCGTCGGACCGTTCCTCGAAGCGAAACGGCGTCAAGCGAGGCTGTGGGCACGATGGATCACACTCGCCGAAGACGCAGAACGGATCGACCTGCTCGTCCCGCTGATGGTCGGCTACATCGATCAGCTGCGACGAGCCCGGGGGGAGCAGCAGCGACTTCAGGCCATGACCCGACAGCTGCGGCTCTCCGAACGACAGGAGCATCGAGATGTGTGGGCGGCCGCGCTGGAGCCGCTCCAGACCCTGCGCGCCATCGGCGCGCGTGCGCTCGGACGGCACCCCATCGATCGCCTCGCGGTCGAGAAGATCTATCTCGCCGCCGCCGCAGAGCTGGATCTCAACGACCTCGCGATGCGCGGCGTTGCGTTGACAAAGCAACTACGCGGTGACATCGGCTGACACTCCACGGCCCATTTGACCGCATCGAGGACGTGGTGGCGACGGGAATGGACGGTCAGACCCGCAGCTCAGCGCCAGGGGATGCGGGCCCGCGCAGGCGATGGACGAAGGCATGGGCGGTATCGTCCACCTGATGCAGCTCGTCGAGGTTGAAGTCGACCGTATAGCCGTCCGGCACCGCGTCGAGGGCGGACTGCAGCCGCGGGGTGGTCAAGAAGGTCGCCGCGCCGCTCAGGTGCAGGTCAACGTGCTGCAGCTCGTCGTCTGTGTGGGCCACGATGCGAAGGTCGTGGCTGCGAATGAGGCGCACAAGCCCCGCCATCGCGAGGC
>JBCBLB010000008.1:0-36196 GCA_038520555.1 Myxococcota bacterium
GAGCACCTCAGATCTGGAACGGCTCCTGCTAAGACTCTTCGATGTACTTCAGCAGAAGAAAACCCTAATAGCGAATAACCGGTTGGAGCGGTGGGCTGACCGTCTTGTTGACACATTGTACCTACTTCACATCTCCCCAGAGATTGACACTTCCCCTATAATCAAACAATTGACTGGTCCCAAACCTGTGTTGATTTTATCTGAACCGCTGACGCTACGCCGGCGTAAGCTGGTGCCGCTGTCTTTAATCGGGCGTAAATTCCAAGACACTTTATCCAAACAAACCAGCGCAACAGCAATTATCCTGAAAGCTGTTGAGCAGACGAATTCAGAAGAAGGGATTCGAATTCAGATCCTTGATGAAAGTCAGTGTGATCCACTTCATTTCGCTGATGGAATATCGTTTTTCCGTGCTCCTGGCGCAGAAGGCAAGAAAGCTCTGGCTGTGATGAGGGCAGATGGGGATGAGACCAGAAGAAGAAATTTAGAAGCGCAATTGCCAGTGTACAAGGCTGCTGGGGCAACGATACTGTTGAATTCAGATTCTGAACTCCTCTTCAAGGAACTCATCAAGTGGGTGAGTGGTAAGCTGCCATGAGTCATGAAGTAAGTGAAGAAGAATTGAGTGATATCCTATACCACATTAATAAAAAGTTCTCGCCAACAGAACTATATCGTTGGTTATGTGGTGTTCTTCCTCCCGAAGCTCGGCTTCCTTCCCTGTGTCTGAGCCCCCGGGAAATGGGAATCTGTGCAGTCCATGTCCTCACCCAGTATGATCAGATTGATCATCTTCGCGAAGTACTTGGTCTCTCTTCTTCCAGGCCGGACAACTCACCCCATAAACTGCTTCAGCGACTTTTGATGGATCTCTTTGAGAGTTGTTCTGACTTTCATCAAGAATTCCATTCTTTCCATTCAAATGGAGCTCATATTGGAACGCTCACTTTAGAACGCCTTCCAGACCCCAGGTTTGCCGACAAGAAAGATTATTTCTTCAAAGCATCGGAGGTTCTGATGCATTCTCAAGCAATCAATGAAGATTTCATTCAGTTCTTGTCTGATACCCAGCCAGACTCCACAAAGAAGATCCAGACGTTTCGAGCCCTCTACCTCTCTGGCGCAGAGGATCGGAATGGACGGTAGTGAATGCTTATTTATGTATATATCTCATGGACGACGTGACATACACTGGTTGCGAGTCATCAATCACCACAGTCAGGCCGCCCATCGATATTCATCTCCACACAGACCAATCCGAATTCTCCTCTACGGCACTCTTCGAACTGATCGAGCAGTGTCTGGGCTTCACGGAGCCGCCCACCGGCACGCCGAGGAGCTGCACCCGGCCTTACACACCCGTCACCGTCGAAAGATTGGAGACGAGAGCGCCCTCTGAGGCGTTGACGAAGACCGCAACGCCTCCCCTGGGCGCTCCGTTGGCTTCCGCTGCTCACTTCTGGAGGGTGATGGCCATCACATCCATATGCTTCGATAGATGAGTTTCCCTCATCCGACGGTGAGTTCTTTTCGTTTTACACCTGCTTGCCCGACGGCGAAGTTGACGTGGGAGGTGGTGAATGCGTGAAGCAACGATTCAACGGATGGCGATCAGCACGATCGGCGTCAAGATCCTGATGGCCGCCAGCGGCCTGATGATGTCCGGGTGGCTGGTCGCGCACCTTGGCGGAAACCTGATGGTCTTCTTCGGACCGGAGACGATCAACGACTATGGGCACAAGCTGCGGAGCGTACCTGGCTTGCTGTGGGGGATGCGGCTGGTGCTCAGCGTGCACCTCTCCAGCGCGTTCACCCTGATGCGGCGTAACCGGTCTGCCCGCGCCATGCGGCCGAACCCGGTGGGGCGGTTCTGGCGACAGGCCGCCGCCCGGAGCATGGGGCTGAACGGTTCGTTGATCCTGGTCTTTCTCATCTATCATGTGTTGCATATCTATGGCCCTCTCCATCCGAGCTTCATCGAAGGGGACATCCACCACAACCTGGTCGCTGGGTTGCGTTCGCCGCTGCACGCTGGGGTGTATCTGGTGGGAACCCTGCTGATGGGGATCCATCTGCACCATGGGCTCTGGAGCACCCTCCGATCCCTCGGGGTCAGCGGGGCGACCGGGCGGCTGGATCGGTGGCTGAACCGCGGAAGCCGGGCGCTGGGCGGCCTCATCACCGTCGGCTTCCTCATCCCGCTGTTCGCCGCTGCCCTCGGCCTGATCTGAGGGTCGAGATCCCGACACACGCCTGCTCAAGGGCGCATACGCCGCAGCGCTCAACCCACACCCTGCGCCGAGACATGCAAGACTACCTCATCGCGCTGGAGCACCACCTGCGCACCGGAGAGTCGGTCACGGTCGAGAACTTCGCCCACATCCGGAAGGGGTATTCACGATGAGTGTCGCACCTCCAATCGATTCTTCCCGAGCATGTCTTCTACAACGCGATCGCACAGCAGCTTGAACCGTCGGGACTTTTCTGCAAGGGCGGGGGCTTTTCGGCAAAGCACGCCTCCACCATCCAGCGACGACTGGCCAGGCTCTTGCGCACCAGCAGCTACTGGATGCGAACGTCGCCCGTACTGTCTTCCTGGATGTCCACGTCCCCACACTCCTGCAGATCGATGTCCCCGGTGGTGTCGGAGATCGTGACCGTCCCGGAGACCCGCGACGCTCGGATGTCGCCGGTGCCGTCCACGATGTCGACGTCACCGTCAACGCCGTGAACCTCGACGTCACCGGTGTCGTCTTCGATCCCGACGTCGCCGTCCACGTCATTGACGTCGATGTCGCCTGTGCTGTCCTCGATCAAGACGTCGCCGAAGATGTCGGTCATCTCTACATCACCGGTCCCATCGATGACGGTCACCGCGCCGGAGATCTGCTCCAACCAGATGTCACCCGTGCTGTCGTCCACCGTCAGATCCGCCACGTTGATGACGCTCAGATCACCGGTTTCGTCGATAACATCAACCGCCAACGACGCAGGCACCGTCAACGTCACCCGCATCGTATAGCGCAGCCCGAAGTCCTGGAAGAATGCGGTCGCCCTGGCGACGCCGTTGTCGTCTTCCAGGTTCATGATCACATCGCGGCGCGCATCAGCGTCCTGCTTTGTGCTCTTGGGGCCGAGCAGGGTGATCCGCATCTCGATCCCGGTCGCCGCTTCATCCCCCACGATCTCAACGTCGCCGACACCCTGGCTCAGGTGAAGGCGCTCGATGCCCGCTGCATCCAGCTCCAACAGCGCTTCGTCGACCACGCGTTCGTAGTTGAAATCCAAGCAGCCCACCAGGGACAGGGGCAACATCGTGAGAAGCGAAAGGGCAGGGGAAAGCATGCGCATGGTGACCTCCAGAACGTGCGCGGTTGTACTGAGCAGACACCACCCGCCCTTGAAAGTGACACCATCCGGTTCATTTTCTGATGTCGGTTGTCGTGCCAGATGCGAACCGTTTTGATTGACCGTCCGGTCAGTCATTGATAGAAATTCAACACCGGGCAGGAGGAAGCGGTGGTTGATCTGGCCGAATATGCAGTGCTTGTGGAAGCGTTCCTCGCGCTGATGTGCCCGCCGGCGGGGATGCGGTCTCTGGCCATGGCGAAGACCCGTGGCGCAGCTGGGTTTCGGGACGTCTCTGTGTGGGGTTGGTCGTGAATCATGGGGCGTAACGCGGAACACAATGCAGACGCCCGCAAGCAGACCCGGGCCCGGCTGATCCAGACCGCGCTGACGCTCTTCGCCCGGGACGGCTTCACGCGAACCTCGATCGCAGCGATCGCACGGGCGGCAGGGCTCTCCAAGGGGCTGATGTACCACTACTTCTCCTCGAAAGAAGAGCTGATCCGTGCGGTGATGCAGCAGCGAATGCACGACATGCAGGAGCAGACGAAGCACATCCCCCGCGACCTCGCGCCGGCGGCGCAGCTTCGGGCCATCGCGGATGCCCTCGCTGCCGGGGTCCAGGCCGATCCAGAGCAGTTCCTGCTCACCCTCCGGATCCGCATCCACCTGGAGACGGTGGACCTCCCAGGGCTGGATCAGCGCACGGAGCGCGACCAGATGATCGTACTGTTCGCGCGGCTGGGGGCAGCGGATCCGGTGGCTGAGCAGCGATTCTTCCAGACGTCGTTGCTCGGCATCTTCACCCAGTATGTGGTCTCCCCGCAGCCCGCCCCCATGGCGCCGCTCATCGACCGCCTGCTACAAGCGGTGGGGGTCTCTTCAGGAGACGGGTGAAGCATCTGAGACCGAACCGACTCAGCGGGGCTCCACCTCAACGCTGAGCTCATACTCGCCGCTCTCCTGGCCCTCATTGCACCGGTTCATCGACCAGACGATGAGCTGATAATCGCCGTCTTCGGGCGCGTTGAACCGCAGCGCGCCGCAGCTGTTGCCGTCCTCTGTGCCATGGGTGCACTCGAGGTTGCTATAGGCCCACGCCGCTGTACAGCCTGACTCTGCGTTGACGAAGAACCTTGGATCAAAGGCTGTATTTGCAGCCACGGTGTCGATCGAGATCTTCAGCCGGTCGCCGGCGACGACGTCCGAGAGCGTCCACACATCCCCACCCCCAACACAGTCGACCGTTCCTGAACCGCTCAGCGCGTCAGGACCGGCATAGCTGGCATTTCCGCTGGCATAGCTGTAGGGACTGCAGAGGCTATCGTAGCGCTCATCCGGGAAGTAGAAGTCGAACCTGTCGTAGATGCTCCACTCCAGCGCGCCCGTGCTGGCGTCGTAGCTGACCGTGTTGCCGCCCCCTACCCCCCCATAGTAAATGGTATAGTAATATGGTCCAGGATAATCAGTACCACCGCTGTAGGCCGAATAACCGATCTGAAAGAGGTCGGTGATGGTGTAGGTGCCATAAACATACTCGGCGTCAAAACGCAGCAGGAAGGAATCCCGAGCCTGCTCAGGGTCATCGACCAGCGAGAGGAGCTCGTTCATGACACACGCGTCCGTCGAGTTCTCACCGACGGTCACTTCGGTCTCATCGACCTGAAAGGAGAAGTCACAACCATCGCAGTCGCCGGTGTAGGCCGAGCCGGTAAATGCGATCGAATTGTCACAGGAGTTGTCGCCGTCATCGTCGGTGGCAAAGGCGCCGGTCTGGCTGGTCTGGTACAGCACGGTGCCGCTGATTTCATCATCGCTGATCGTGGCCGAACCTTCTACATCAACGATGTTGGTACCATTCAAGGGCACGACGACCTCATCCTCAGTCAGGGTCAACGCCCCCTCATAGATCCGCTCTTCCTCCTCAACCTCTGTGTCTTCTTCCGCGCTGTCGGCCCCTTCGGTTCCGGTATCTTCTTTGTCATCGTCGCAGCCGACATTGAGCAACACCAACAATGACCATGCCATGGATTTATGCATCTTTATCTCCATAAAACGCCTTCACTTTCAGCGTAGAGAGCAGCTTCCCAGATCGCAACCCTCTGTCCTCTGATACAACAACCGGAGCATAGAATGTACACGTCGGTGTCGAGGAAACTGAAGCGATTTTTCTTCTGGTTGTTGAATAGAGAGTAGAACAACAAACCGGGCGCGCTCCCAGGAGAGGTGCCCACCCACAAAGGAGTGACGATGTCCATCCCCACTTTCATCCTCGTCCATAGCCTGTCCTGGGCCGATGTCGGCCCACCGCCCTCTTGCCCGGAGGGGACGAAGCGCATCTACGATCAAGGTTATAAGTGCGTCTCCGAGGACGGCGACCTCCCCGGCATGGTTGACCCCATCTACAACGAACCGAGCAAGGATGACACCCCACAGCCAGAGCCCCCGGCAGAGCCCAGACCAGACGCTGAGCCGGACACGAAGCCCGATCCGGAGCCCGACCCGAAGCCCGATGCCACGCCAGACACAACGCCAGAAACGGCGGCGGACGCTCCGTCTTCTTCTTCGAGCAAGGGCTGCGGCGCCGCACGTGGGGTGGGGTTGCTTGTCCCCTTCGGATTGTTCGGAATGACGAGACGCCGCCGCTCTGATCAGCCGCGATAGCGATCTTTGGGGCGTGCCTCAACCTGTGATCCTTCAGACCCCGCGCTTGACGCTGCGGCCGTTTCGGAACGACGACGTCGACGACGCGCTTTCGTATCGCAACGATCCGGAATTCGCGCGTTTTTTGCCGCACATCCCCCAGCCATTCACGCGCCAGGACGCCGAGGCGTTTGTCGTCACCAACATCTCTGAGCCCTGGACGCAGTCGCCGACCTTCGCGGTGGTGCGCACCGGCGTGCTGATCGGCACCATCAGCTTCGAGGTCGACGCCAACGCGGCCGCGGCGATGCTGGGCTACGCGATCGGGCGTCGGTGGTGGGGGCAGGGTCTCACCACAGAGGCCGCAAAGGCCGCGATGGCATGGGCGATCGGTGCGTTTTCGCTCCACCGGGTCTGGGCGTCGACAGACATCCGCCACCGGCGATCGCAGCGGGTGCTCGAAAAGCTGGGAATGACGCCGACGCATGCCCGGACGCTGAGCCGAACCGACCGGAATGGCGTGCCCATCGATGAAATCGTCTATGCCTTCGAAGTCCATTCTTCAGGCGACTGACATGGGGCCTTCGGCTCCTGGCCGCGATTCACGCATACGGCCAGGAGCGCGTCAGAGGTTGTGTCCTCTGGACCCGATCAGTGCGTTCATGATGGCGTGATGTTCAGCACTCGCACCGCAACACAGACCGTCTGGCCAACGGCTCAGCTCACAACCCTGGAGCAGATCGGCTATTTTGAGGATATGCGATGAGCTCACCTGTTTGTTGGAGGTTGAATGTCGCGTTGGATGGTCGGATGGCCGGTGCTTCTATCGGGGTGTGGATGGGGGCACTGGCTGTACAACAAGACAGCATATGACGCCCGACTCGCTGAACTGACAGATGATGACGGGGATGGATACCACGAGGTTGACGGCGACTGCGATGATCAGCTCGCAAGCACGTATCCCGGAGCAGATGAGCGCTGCGATCAGCTGGACAATGATTGTGACGGACAGGTGGACGAAGAACCGATCTCTGGAGCGTTGTGGTTTGCCGATCAAGATCAGGACGGCTTTGGCGTCGGCGTTGGCATCGCATCCTGCGAGCCGTTGGAACAGCACGCGGAAGTCAGCGGTGACTGTGATGATGCGAACGTTGACGCCAACCCTGCTGCGGTCGATATTCCTTACGATGGCATCGATAATGACTGTGACGGTGAGGATCTGGTTGATGTTGCCGCTGACGGCTTTGTGGCAGAGCAGGTGGGCGGAACAGACTGTGACGACGAAGACGGCGCGGCCGATGTTCTGATGGCTGCCCGTGGTGCCGACAGCCCCGCAGGTGAGAACAGCGGAGCCCTTTACGTCTTCCTGGGGTTGGGGGATTACCACGGAGCGCTGGCTGCTGAGGACGCAGACATTCGGTTCACGGGGCAGAACGCCGATGATTATTCATCAACATCCGACAGCGGAGATCTGGACAGTGATGGCTATGATGATGTGGTTGTCAGCTCCAGCCTCTCTGACGCAGGCGGCCTGGAAGCGGGGCAAATCTATGTTGTCTATGGGGCCGCAGACCTGGCGGATCGCTCTCTGGAATCCGCGGATGCAAAGATCCTGGGGTCTGCTGGCGATCAAGTCGGGCTCTACCTTGACACTGGCGGCGATATCGATGGAGACGACCGGGCAGACCTATTGGTTCAGGCATGGGGAGCAGACCTGGGCGGATCAGACAGCGGCGCATCGTACATCTTCACGGGCCCAATCCGTGGCACCCAGGGCCTCGACGCCAGCGCGGCGGTGATCTCCGGGAGCGGGATCGATCCCGTCCGAAATGGTGTCTGGATAGATGATGGTGAAAAGACGAACATCGCCGTCAGCGGAGAGGACGGCGTATATCTGTTCCACGGCCTTCGGTGAACCCAACCATCGTGAATCCGAGAACCGTCGCGCTCACCTACCTGGGCCTTCATACCCTGGCCCTCTGGTGGTTCACCCACGCAGCGCTTGGGGACTTCGTCTTTCCGCTCGACGACAGCTACATTCACCTGGGCATGGCGCGCGCGCTCGTTGAAGGCGGAACCTGGGGGTTCCGACCCGGAGAGTTCACGCCAGCGTCCTCCTCACCACTGTGGACCCTGCTGCTGGCCCTGCCCTGGTGGTTCCGCATCGATCTGGTCACTGCGGCGATTGTTCTCAACGGAATCGCGGTGGCAGCCCTGATATCGCGCGCGGACGACTGGATGCTGCGGCAGGGATCCAGTCTGTTGACACGGACCATTGCACTGCTCAGCGCGATCATCTCCGCTCCGCTGCCTGCCCTCATCCTCACGGGCATGGAACACAGCCTCCATGCATGGTGGATATGGGAGGTGCTCCTTCTCAGCGTCGCAGTCCTCACCAAAAAGCGGAGGGTGGCGGGGTTGGTCCTGCTTTGCTTCCTGGGGACCACCATCCGCTATGAATCGCTCGCTGTCATCGGCGCATTATCGCTGATCCTGCTCTGGCAGAGGCGTCCGTTACCGGCGGTCGGTGTCGGGTTGGGCGGCGCGCTCCCGATCGTCCTCCATGGATGGGTCGCCACAATGAGGGGTTGGCCCTTCCTTCCCTCTGGAATGGCGGCCAAATCTCCGCTTACCCGAGGGGGCTTTCCGGAGGCGATCCGCAGCACCGCCCACAGCATCATCGAGACCCCCATCGAGTGGCCCATGTTGACGCTGCTCGGCGTCGGTGCGCTGGGGCTCGTCATGAGCCCACCCGACAGGCGCCGACAGCCGACAATGTTGATCCTCTACCTCGCTGCGGTATCCGGACAGATTCTGGTCTCCGGGATGGGACGGCTCTATCGATTCGATGCCGCCCTCGTTGCCATTGGATGTGTCCTGATGGTCGCGCTCAGCGACCGCCTCCAAGCCAGATGGCGGAGCGCTGCTGTGGTGAGCCTTTTGTTGCTCGGCATCTTTCGCACCGTGGAAACCCACACCATTTTCCTACAGCAGACCCGAATCATCGGACGGAATTCGCTCCAAGCAGCCCGTCTCGTGCGAGACCTGGACCTCGACGTTGTCGCCTGCTGGGACATCGGGCTGATCAGCTATCTGACCGATGCCCGAATCGTCGATATGGCAGGGCTCGCAGACCGCAACGTGATGAACTTGATTCGAAGTGGGCAATACTCCAGCACGACCCTACAACAACACATTCTTCAACGCGGAGCAGCGCTCGCCATCACCTTCCCCGTTTTTCTGGAGATAGAGGGTGATGGGGTCCCTCCAGAGTGGATCCCGGTCGCCCATCTCCACGATCCCGACCTCGATGGGAAGGGACTCAGGCTCACCGTGTATGCGACCCATACAGACAACGCCGCCGCTGTGGAGGCGCGACTCTCTGGGAAGCGGGCCGATCTCCCTGAGAACCTGCGACTCCTCTCCACGGATTTGGATCGTAAATAGCCACAGTAAAGCCAGCACCATCGCTCTGTGCATCAGGTATCCGGTGAGCGCCCCTCAACCCGCAGTCTGTCGAAGCAGCCACTCGGCACCGTAGCGGAAGCCGATCCGCCGCCACAGGACCGCGAGGATCCAGAATACGCCGATGGCCACGAGCGTGCCCACGAACGCCTGGGGGGCCTCGAGGGCCGACCACAGCCCCACCGAGCGGCTCAGCTCGCGGAACATCCAGACATGCAGCAGCAGCAGCGTCAGCGATGCCCGCCCCAAGCTGACGCCAATGTTCGCCTCAGAGAGTCCGTTTCGCCGCTCATAGGCCATCACCCGGCTGGTGATAAACGTGACGAGGCCGCCGACCAACAGGATGTACGCCGGGCTGCACGGGTAGAAGATGCCGTCGAAGCGAACCAGCCGGAGCAGCAGCAGGTTTCTGGGCAGGACGCCCGCCATCATCAGCCCGAACGTGACGGCGAACAGCACGCCGAGGGCGAGCGCTCCAGCGGTCAGCCGGGTGATCGCGGTCCATCGCTCCTGCACGATGAGGCGGCCGATGACGACGCCTTTCAAGAACAGGGCCATCCAGGGGAAGACGGGGAACTGCCCCTCGACCAGCGCCAGCCGCATCGCGCCGCCGGGCATCGTGGTGTCTCGCATCTGGTTGTTGCCCAGGTGGAAGTCGGTCTCCAGCCAGGTCTGCAGCCCCACCGTTCCCAACAGGATCGCGACGGCGAGGCCCAGCAGGGCGCCCGTCGACATTCGCCGCCAGAGGGGAGACAGCAGGATGCCCACCCCCATCAGGTTGAGGACGAACCAGGATCCGGGGTCGACGACATCGCGCGCCACCGCCGAGAGGGGATAGGCGGCCAGCACGGCGACGGCGATGATCCCGATCGCCCAGGTGGGCAGATGATCCTGGAGCCGCTCTGGTCCACCGAAGCGGGTGGCGAGGCGGCGGCGAATCGGGCCGAGGACCACGACGGCGACCAGCAGGTAGGGGATGTACCATGATCCGCCCTCGAACCAGGAGGGGGTGAGGTTGTTGAGCAGATAGCCGAAGGCCATGACCCCCAACCCGCGGCGCATCAAGGTTCCATCGATGCGCGCGGGGTCCCATCGTCCTGCGCGGCTGGCGGCGAACAGGGCCGAGCCGGCGCCGGCGAGGCTGACGAACAGGGGGGCCGCGCCGCCGCCCAGGGCGTTAAACCCGACGAACAGGGGATACTTCAAAAACTGTGAGGGAGAGGCGAACGTCACCCACAGCCAGACCCCGATGTGCTGCTCCATCATCAAAAACACCGCGATGCCGCGCATCACATCCAACGCATACAGTCGCTTCCGGGTGGCCTTCTGGCTTGTTGCCTGTTGACTCGTTGGGCTGCTCATCGACGCGTTTGCCTATCCTGTTCTGCGGTGATCCAAAGACTGTGATGAGAAGATACGAGATCAACGGACTTCATCGCAGGAGAGGATGCACCTCCGCCAGGGCCAGCAGATCGATCGCTATGTCGTCGAGCACCTGATCGGGGCCGGCGGGATGGCCGAAGTGTGGTCGGTCCGGCACCGGGTGCTGGGCACCCGGCACGCCCTGAAGTTGTTGCTGTTCTCGCGAACCGACCATCGTCGCCGGCTGCTGCAGGAGGGGCGCGCGCAGGCGCGGCTGGATCACCCCAACCTGCTGCCGGTCCGGGACGTCCTGTCCATCGGCGGCCAGCCGGCGCTGCTGTTGCCGCTGATCGCGGGTCCGCCGCTGAACGCGCTGCTCGGCGACTACCGCCCCGCTTCGGAGGAGGCCCTCGCCCTGTTTCAGGCCATCGCCGAGGGGCTGCGTTTCGCCCATGAGGCCGGCTTCATCCACCGCGATCTCAAGCCCAGCAACGTGCTCATCGACCTGAACCGGGGCCACATCCAGCCTCGGATCGGGGACTTCGGGCTGGTCAAGGTGGCGACGGAGATGGATTCGCTGCAGACGCTCTCTGGGGCGACCCTGGGCACCCCCGCCTATGCGGCCCCCGAGCAGCTCGATGACGCCAGCAACGTCGACGCGCGCGCCGATCTGTTCAGCCTCGGGGTGATGTTCGTCGAGCTGCTCACCGGCGCGCGCCCGTTCGGCGGGCAGACCCCACGAGCCATCCGGGAAGCCCAGCAGCGACCGCCGACGCTGCTGGGGGTGCCCGCCGCGCACATCGACCTCGCCGGTGCGATGCTCGCCTTTGACCCCGCCGACCGAATCGCCTCTGTTGAGGAGGTGATGCGCCTGCTCGGCGACGTTTCCAGCACACCGCTCTTTCGAGATGGACCGCTGATGCAGGCCGTCGAGCGCCTCCGCCGTCCGCCGTCCGGCGAGCGCCCCCGCAGCACGGCGTCGTCGACCGGGAGCGGCTCTTCGATCTCGACCATCGCGACGATCGGTCTTCCGACCGACAACCTCCCCGCGGCCCGGGATCCGTTCATCGGCCGGGAGGACGCCATACAGACCCTCCATGAGCTGGTTCAGCGCGGCGGGCGCCTGATCACCGTCACCGGCTTCGGCGGCGCCGGGAAGACCCGGCTGGCGATAGAGTACGGTCGGCGGTTCCGTGAGCGGTGGCCCGGCGGCGTCTGGCTGATCGATCTCACCGATGCGGACACCCCCGAGACGATCGGCGCAGCGATCGCCCACGCCCTCAACGTCCCGTTGGGCCGGAACCCCCAACAACAGCTCGAAGATGCCCTCCGGGGGCGGGGGCGGACGCTCCTGCTGCTCGACAACTTCGAACAGCTGGTCAAGCACGCCGCGGGCACCGTCGGCGGATGGCTCGACGCCACCCGAGAGATCACCTTCCTGGTCACCAGCCGGGAGCCGCTGCGGCTGCGCGGAGAGGTGCTCTTTCCGCTCCAGCCGCTCGACGAAGAGACCGCCCTGAAGCTGTTTATGACGCGGGCGCAGGCGGCGCGGCACGACTTCTCGGCGACCGAAGAAGAGACCGCGCTGCTCCGGGAGCTGGTGCAGACTCTCGACGGCCTGCCGCTGGCCATTGAGCTCGCCGCTGCGCGCAGCCGAACGCTCTCCCCCGCGATCCTCCACAAGCGCATCGGCGAACGCTTCAAGCTGCTCACCAGCCGATCCCAGGAGCTTCCCGCCCGACAGCGCACCCTCCGGGCCACCATTCAGTGGAGCTGGGACCTGCTGCACCCCTGGGAGACGTCCACGATGGCGCAGCTGTCTATCTTTGAGGGCGGGTTTACCTTCGAAGACGCCGAGGTGGTCGTCGACCTCTCCGACCACCTCAGCGCCCCCTGGCTGGAAGACATCCTCGCCGAGCTGGTCGACAAGAGCTTGCTGAGCATGACAGAGGGCGCCTGGACCCAGACGCCCCGGTTCAGCCTGCTGATGAGCGTCCAGGACTTCGCCCGCCAGCAGCTGACCGATCCCAGCGCCCTGCTCGCGCGCCATGGCGCCCACTTCTCGGCGATGGGCACCGAGACCGGGCTGTCGCTGCTGACCCGCCAGGGCGGCGCCGAGCGCACCCGGGCCCTGCTGGAGAGCCGCGACAACATCCACGCCGCGCTCCGCCATGCGCTGGCCCGCAAAGACGCCGACACCGTCGTTAACGCAGGCATGCTGATTCAGCAGATCTACACCATGCGCGGCCCGTACCAGACCGGCGCACGGCTGATCCGGCAGGCCCGGGCCGCGCTGCCGCTCGATGAGAAGCAGCGCGGCCGGCTGATGCGGGCTGAAGCGTGGCTTCGCTGTCGACAGGGGGACCACTACATCGGCCTGGAGCTGTTGGAGCAGGCCCTTGAGGCGCACCGGGCCCAGGGCGACCGCTTCAACGAGGCCCGGGTGCTCTGTGGGTTGGGGCTGCTGCGCCAGGAGAGCCAGGGCCGCTCCGCCGCGGCGTTCGCCGACCTGAACAATGCCCTGGCCATCTTCCAGGGACTCGGCGCCCGCGGGATGGAGGCCCTGGTGCGGGGCAACCTGGGCGTGGTCCATGACTACCAGGGCGACTTCGCCGCCGCCGAGGACTGCTACCGCCAGGCTCTGGCCATCCACCGCGAGGTCGGCAGCCGGCGCAACGCCGTGGTTCTCTACGCCAACCTCACCAGCCTGCTCCTCCAACAGGGCCGCGACGACGAGGCGATCCGCCATGGGCGGCGGGGGCTGAAGATCGCCCGGGAGGACGGCGATCGGACGTATGAAGGCATCCTGCTGATCAACCTGGGCTCGATCTATCTCCAGCAGGGCCGCACGGCCGAGGCCCGGGCCCACCTTGAGGCGGCGTTGACGATCAACCAGGACATCGGCAACCGACGCTTCACGGCCAACGCCCTGGGCAACCTCGGCGAGCTGCGCGCGACGCAAGGCCACCACGCCGAAGCCGCGACGCTGCTCCAGGAGGCCATCGCCATCTGCGAAGAGATCCACTTTAACGCCGCGGAGGGGGCCTTCCGGGGCAGCTTGGGTCTGTCTCAGTGTCACCTCGGCGCGTTCGACGCGGGCCGCCAGAACCTGGAACGCGGCGAGATTTTGCTGCGGGCCAGCCAGCACCGGGTCGAGCTGGGAAAGCTGCTGTGCCGCCGGGCGATGGCCGCGAGGCTCTATGGCGAGCCGGACGCCGCAGACGCCTACCAACAGGAAGCCCGGGAGATCGTGGCGGCTCTGGCGCTCACGCCCAACGCCGGGCTGCCCCGGCTGCTGGCCCAGATCTCACCCGCGGTCTCACCCACGGTCTCGCCCGCTTGAAGGGTGGGGTGGATGGAGTCCGGGCGAAGAGGGGTTAGGGGATCTGAGACGCTGTGCGATGTTTTTTTCAGAAACAGGGTATGGGATCGATAGGTTCTATACAGGCCATCAATCAGGCGGGAGGTCAGAGATGACGGTGACACGTCAGGAAGTTCAGGAAGTCCTCGCGAAGCGGGATCGTCGTCAACTCGAGCGGGTGCTTGATGTGGCAGAGGTGTGGTTCCCTGAGGGCGCAGACACCGAAACCCTGGCCAAGAGCCTGGCGGACGCGCTGTGGTGGCGGACGCACACCCCGGCGGGTCAGGCCCTGATCCCGGCGGCCCTCGACGATCTGGTCAACACCTATGAGAAGAAGCTGGGCCTGGACCTGGGCGCCGGCGACGTCTGGCGGCGCCTGGATCGCCTCACCACCGAGCTGCTCCCCGCCGACCGCGTCCTGTCCGTCGACGAGCTGGATGAAGAGACCCGGGCAAAGCTCGAGAAGACCATCTGGCTGGACATCACCGGCGTCTCGGCCGCTGGCAGCGCCGCGGGCGCGCGCTGGGTGGCGCGGACGCTGCTTAAGTGGACCAAGGGGCCGCTGTTCGACCTCATCAAGCTCATCCCACGGGTCGGCCCCATCCTGGGCTCGATTCGGGTGGGCGCAGGCCGGGTGGCCATGGTCTCGGGACCGCTGGGCATCATGATCGCCCTGTTGACCCTCAACCACACCCTCGGACCGAACTACGACCGCGCCCTGTCTTTGCTCGTGGGCATCGGCCTCGTCTGTCGGAACCCGCTCGCCAACACCTGAGCGCACCGCACCCCCCTCGCCCCCACGATCGTCACCGATCGTGGGGGCGATGACGTTGGGGATCGAAAAGGATCGTCGCAGCCCCCCTTTCGACGATTGGGATCGCCCATCGGCGGCGATCTTTGCTGTTTTCTACAAAAAAGTGTTATGAGAATGGCGCGCGATCCGTTGTCTGGATCGTAAACACTGGTGCCACACGAGACGCCTCGTGCATGGGCACACCGGGTTCCATCATCTCTACATCGGGATTGTGTCGTGCTGAACGTTGAACAGGGAACGCTCTCCCACACTGTGCTGCTGTATACCGTGAGCGAGCCGGGCGACTGGACGGTCGAAGACATCGTCGAAGATCTGCCCGCCAACCCGCCGGAGGCCGTCCGCCGCGCCGCGACGCAGCTGTTTGAGGCGGGCTACATCCACATCAACAGCTCTGACCACCGGCTGTGGCCGCGGCGGGCCGGCAAAGCCGTCATCCTGCGCTGAGCGGTCGGGGGATGATCGCGGTCGGGTAATGGGCGCGGCCGGGTATAGTCTCCGGGTCACTCCAGGAGACAGCCACCATGGCCGATGAGCAGGATCCCAAGCCGTCCTCCCCCCGCCCACAGGGACTGGTGCAGATGGTGACACCGCTGCAGTCTCTCAACGAGCAGGTGGGCCATCACGTCCTTCAGGCGCTTCAGCAACCCAATTCGGTGGCGCTGCTGTCGACCATCGTCCCCGGCGTGGGCCAGGATCGGGTGGTCTCGGTGCCGCTGACGCCGCAACAGTTCCAGGCGGTGCAGGGGCTGCTGATGCAGCTGATGTCCCCCCAGCAGCTGCCCCCCATGATGCGTCGGGCCATCGGTTTTGGCCGCGTGGACGGCGAAGAATAGTCGTCACAGGTTCGTCGTGACAGCGCCCGAGAGAGCCGCTACCCTTTGGATCGCGCAACGTGGAGGCGTCATGATTCGAAATGGGATGGCGATGCTGGTTCTGCTCATCGGGTGCGACAGCGACGGGAAAGACGACACCGGTTCCAGCACGGGCTCAGACGAGCTGTCGGCCGCGGATGAGGCGATCCCCGATCCGGATGCGGGCACCGCGCTCGACCCGGGCTGTGAAGACGTCGAAGGCCAACCGGTCCCGGGGGCGACCAGCTTCTTCATCGGGGACTTCGTCATCACCGACGGCGCGGTCGAAGGCCAGGAGCAGTGGCTTCTGTACGCCAACGAAGCCTGGGTCGACGTCGGGGGCGAAGACTGCCGGATCATCTGGAACGTGACCGGCACCCAGGAAGACTCCGACAGCAGCTGTGGCGCCTGCGCCTACGCGCTGGCGCTGAACATGGCCGTGGACACCGTGGCTTCAAACTGCCCCACCGAGCTGTATGAAGGCGAAGAGGCCTTCTCCGTCTCCTACAACGTCCAGGTCTCCGGGGACACCGCGACCTTCTACTATGCGTCGGGGAACACGTTGGGGGTCGGCGGGTCCGGCGACCGGCGGGTCACCTACACCAGCGACAGCACCTGCAAGTACTTTTGACCGCGCGCCAACGCGAGTGAAGGTGGAGGGGGCCGGACGCGATAGAGTGAAGAGGTGACGTGACGGCCCCGCGGAGCGTGGATGTACATTGAGATGATTCACCCGACCTCGCTGTCCCCAGAGGCGCTCGACGCCTATCTGGAGCGGGGTTGGTACCGAATGGGGCAGGCAGTGTTCACCTGCCGGTTCGTGACCTTCGGGGGGATCCTCTACCCCACCATCTGGATCCGTCTGCCGCTGGCGTCATACACCTTCCGCAAGAGCCTGCGGCGGCGGATGCGCCGCAACAACCGCGAATTCACCATCCAGGTCGGACAGCAGGGCGCCCTCGACGCAGAGAAAGAAGCCCTCTATCAGCGATACCGCGCACACTTCCGCGGAGAGCTGGCCCCCTCCCTGGAAGAAGCCCTGTTCGACGGCGACGGCCGCGACATCTTCGACACCCGACAGGTCACCATCCGCGACGGCGACCGCCTCATCGCCTTCAGCTTCTTCGACCTCGGCCGCGAGAGCCTGGAGAGCATCATCGGCGTCTATGACCCCGACTACTCCCGGCACAGCCTGGGCTTCCACACCATGCTGCTGGAGATTCAGCACGGCAAGCGAATGGGGTTGAAGTACTTCTACCCCGGCTATGTGGTCCCCGGATACGAAGCCTTCGACTACAAGCTGCGGGTCGGCCCCGAACACCTCGAGTTCTTCCACCCCGGCGACGACGCCTGGCGGCCCTACCCCGACCTCGAAGACGACCAGCTGCCCACCGCCCGCCTGCGCCACGGCCTCGAAGCCGTTTGCGACAGCCTCCGTGAACAGGGCGTCCCCGCAGAGATGCGCATCTACCCCCTGTATCGAAGCGCGTCCCTGGACAGCCGGCTGGCGCTATGCCTCAAACAACCCCTGTTCATCGAGTGCCACCCCGAACGCGCCGGCCTGTCCCGACTCATCGTCACCTATGACTATGAAGCCGACCTGTACGCCCTCGAATTCTGTCTGCGCGTCGCCGACCTCAGCGATCAGTTCCACTCCTTTCAACCCCCCGAAGATCAGCCGCCCCCCTGTCTGCATCTGCTCCAACAAGTCGTTCGCCTCGCTGAGTCGTCCTCTCCTGAACGAATCGCTCGGACCCTCCTGCAGATCGGCGCCGCCTGAGTCCAACCTTCAGACCGACGACATTGCCTGCAACAACACAACAACGGAGGAAAACCGGTCGTTCACCGGAGACGGTTATGGCCGTGGATGCAGGTCTCTCCTCGGAATCTGATGGGGGAACAGCGCAGGAAATGCGGTGGTCTCGTTCAGACTTCGAGTCAACAGTGAACGACGCGGACAATCCTCCAGCAAAGGGAAAAAAGAAACGGTTTGCCTATATGCACAAATCAAACACACAGGCCCCGATGGAGAGGGTTTGATACCGACATCACCCCAATGATAGCGCCTTTTACCGTATGAACGGTGGTGGCCGACAGGGATCCGTGTGCTCCCGCACGGATGATGTGCGACCCGGGTTCAGAAGTTCAGCGCCGGTGTTCAGGGCGATGTCGGGTGCCGCTGACCCGGCGGGGTGTCTTCCGATGTCGTCATCGAAAGCCTCCTATTCGGGAAGTACACTCAAAATGTACCACGCAGAATTCTTCTGTCGAATAAAATCTTGCTCATATTCCCAACAAACCCCTTTCGACACCATGCTCACGAAATGATCACGCTCACTCCCGCCGAACAGGCGCATCGCGCCCTGCTCGAATCGTGGCGCGCTGCGATGGACCTGATCGGCCCTGGCGATGCCATGGCCCACTTCATCGACTGCGCGCAGGCCGTCGATGGCCTCCCCGCAACAGGGCGGTGGGCCGACCTCGGCCGCGGCGCGGGCTTCCCCGGCGTGGCCCTCGCCGCCCGGCACCCCGACACCCAGGTGCTCCTCGTCGAGAGCCGCCGAAAACGCGCCATTTTCCTTGATCAAGTCCTCTCCGCCGCGAAGCTCCCCAACGCCACGGTGTTCCGGGGACGGGTCGAGTCCCTTGACGATCGGTCCGTCGACGGCGTCATCAGCCGCGCCTACAAAGCCCCCGATGCCTTCCTCGTCGACGCCACCCGGCTGGTCCGCCCCAGCGGATATGCCGTCGTCATGCTCGGCGGCGGCGCCCGCCTCGATGCGCCGTTGGGGTGGACCCTCTGCGACGTCCGCCGCTATCCGGTCGCAGACGGCGACCGGCAGCGCGCGCTCCTCCAACGCGACGATTGAAGGTTATCCCCTGCACATCACCGGCCCAACCTGGACCGGACGGAGAGGTTCGAGATGAGCGATACGCCCTTCGATGTGATCGTCTATGGCGCGACCGGCTTTACCGGTCGGCAAGCCGCCCGGTACCTCGACCGCAACGCGCCCCCATCGCTGCGGTGGGCGATCGCCGGGCGCAGCCCGCAGAAGCTCGACGACCTCGCCGGGCAGCTCTCCGATGTCGGCGGCGTCGTGGTCGCCGACAGCAAGGCGCCCGAGACCATCCGGGAGATGGTCCAGCAGGCCCGGGTCGTGCTCACCACGGTCGGTCCCTATGCCCTCTATGGAGAGCCCGTCCTGGCAGCCTGTGCGGAAGCGGGCGTCGACTATGTAGACATCACCGGAGAGTCCCTGTGGGTCCGGCAGATGATCGACCGCCACGACGCCGCAGCGAAGGCCAGCGGCGCCCGGATCATCCCGTTCTGCGGCTATGACTCCGTGCCCTCCGACCTCGGGACCTGGATGATGGTGCAGGCCCTCAAGGAACGCGGCGAGACCGCGCGGCGGGTCAAAGGCTTCTTCATCGGCAAAGGCGGCTTCAACGGGGGAACCCTGCTGAGCGCCCTCCACCTCCTGGAAGAAGCCGACGTGGAGACCCTGCGCGACCCGTTTTTGCTCAACCCCGATGGCCGGACGCCAGACAACGCCGCCGAACACACCGACTGGCTTCTCCCGAAGAAGGATCCGGACCTGGGGCGGTGGGCGGCGCCGTTC
The DNA here is from genome assembly GCA_038520555.1 of Myxococcota bacterium. Taxonomy (GTDB): domain Bacteria; phylum Myxococcota_A; class UBA796; order UBA796; family UBA796; genus JBCBLB01. Next base: position 19,465 of record JBCBLB010000008.1, read on the forward strand.
GTGATGGCGCCGGTCAACACCCGGGTGGTCCGCCGCTCGGCGGCGCTGGCTGAGATGTGGGGAGCCCCCTATGGGCCGTCGTTCGTCTATGAAGAAGCGATGGGGCCGCTGAACGCATCCACCGCCTTCAGCGTCACCGCTGCCCTGGGCGCGATGGTCGTCGGCGGGCAGCTCAAGGTGCTGCGCGATCTCGCCCGGCGTTATGGTCCCAGCGCCGGGGAGGGCCCCTCGGAAGAGACGATGGACAACGGCTTCACCAGGGTCCGCCTGTACGCGGAAGGCGACCGGGGCCGCCGCCTTCGCGGGCTGATCCACGCCAACGGCGACCCGGGCAACCGGTTCACCGTCCTGACGCTCTGTGAGAGCGCCCTCGCCCTGGCCCTACAGCGTGATGCGCTCCCCGGTGGCGCCGAACGGACCGGCATCCTCACCCCGGCGATGGGGCTGGGTGGGGTCCTGCTCGACCGGCTGAAGGACGCCGGCGTCACCATCACGGTCAACGGCTGAACCCAGCGCTCAATCCCAGTCCTCTTCCTCGCCGCCCTCTTCCACGAGGCCGTCGTCATCCTCCTCATCGGCGGCGTCTTCGTAGGTCAGGCCGAAGCCGCCGTCCTCACCGTCGTCGTCGTCCTCGTCATAGTAGTCGTCTTCATCGTCATCATCGCCTTCATCATCGTCGAGATCTTCATCGACGGGCCATCCATCGCCGGCCGAGTCCCGCAGCGACGCCTGGATGTCATCCAGCAGCTCGTCCAGGTCCAGCCCCAGCTCCAGGCACACCTTCCGCAAACTCATCGACTGAACGTCGTCGTCGACCTCAATGTCGTGCCAGCCGAGGACATCCTCCAGCTGAGGGTAGGCGCGCAACATCTTGCGCACACGCGTGCCGGCCTTGATGCGCATCAGCTCTCCTCCTGGACAAAACAGCGACGGCTCATGGGATTCGTTATTACCAGACCCCGATGCGGTTCGCATATGAATCCCGCCGACAACCACGAAGCCGGATCCCTGTGGGCACCATGCTCCATGGGTTAGTACGCTCAGAGACGCCGATGAAATCTGGGAGAACGCATGCTATGGGCGCTGGTCTGGATGCTGGGTTGTGAGATGGGGGACGCGTCCAACCCCATCTATGGTCAGGGGGGCTCGCTGTGGTCCTCCCCAGAAGCCGCGGCCCCCAGCGACACGGGGGATAGCGGGGACACGGGTACATCAGGGGATAGCGGGGACACGGGTACATCAGGGGACACGGGCTCAAACGAATAAATTCTTTCATCGGGGCTTGACGCGGACGACAGGGTGATTCCTTTGCCATCCTGCCGGTTATCGGGTCCACCCAACCAGGGTGGACGCCGCGCTGGACCGGAGTGACTTCTTTACGCCCGGATTGTCAGCGATACAACGGCAGGTGAAAGGCACTGTCACCGCATCTATCGATGAAGCAAGAGGGACTCCTCAACCATGAACGGCGAAGAAAACACCCTCGATGGGTTGAGCCTGGTCGACGCCGACCAGGCTCCCATCGGCGCGCTGCCGTCCAGCCTCTCTGTCGGCAGCCGCGACGCATTGCTCGATCGGTACCTCGCTGAGGTCGGGCTGTACCCCCAGCTCGACCCGGAGGCCGAGCGTCGCCTTGCCGAACAGTACGCTCGCACCGGCGATCGCGCAGCAGCAGACCAGCTGATCAAGTCCAACCTTCGGCTGGTCATCTCGATGGCCGCCCGCTACCGCTGGAAGTGGGCCCGCCTGCTGGATCTCATCCAGGAAGGCAACGTCGGCTTGATGATCGCGCTGTCCAAGTTTGACCCCGCCCGCGGCGTTCCGTTCGGGCGATACGCCGCCTACTGGGTGCGCGCCATGATTTTGCGCTACTTGTCCGGCCATTATCGGCTGGTCGACATGGGCTCCGGGCAGTACAGCCGTCGCCTGTTCTTCCGCCTCAACAAGGAACGCGCGCGGCTGGAACGCGCCGGCGTCACACCCTCGGTCGCCGCCCTCGCCGAAGTGTTCAACGTCCCCGAGTCGGCCATCCGCGATGTGGACCAGTTCCTGCGCGCGCCCGCCGTCTCGCTGCATGCGCCGCTCGACGGGGAAGAGGGCAGCGCCCTGGAGATGCTGCTCGGCGACAGCCGGGCCGACGACCCGGAGACCCTCGCCGCCGAGCATGAGTGGCGCGACATGATCCGCCATGAGCTGGACCGGTTCAGCGACGGCATCGACGACGAACGCGAACAGATCATCTGGCAGCATCGGCTCGCCAGCCCCAGCCCCCGGAGCCTCTCTGACCTGGGCCAGCACTTCGGGGTCAGCAAGCAGCGGGTCGCCCAGGTCGAGCGCCGGATCAAACGCCGTCTGAAGACCGTCCTCTCTGAGGGCTTCGGCGATGAGATCGAAAATATTCTCTGCAATTCTCCTGGTTTGCACAGCCACGTCCGCCGAAGCACCACGCTGGATCGCAGCTGACGATTTCATCGTCGTGCGCTCGGATCCGATCCTCTCATATGGAGGACCGTGTTCCATGGACCCAATCGTCACGCAAGCCCTTGAGCCACTTCAGCCGCTGCTCAGCGCACAGCAGCGGAGCGGCCCGCCCCCTGGCCCCCCCTCCTCCAGCGCGGAAGAAGATGGGGTCACGATCTCGTTTTCTCCAGAAGCCCTGGACGCCGCCGCGGCCCTTCCGCCGGTCGAGCCGCTCGCAGACACGGCCGGCCTGACCGGCGAAGCCGACGCGGAGGACCCTGACGCGATCGCGGCAGAGCAGGAGGAGGCCGAGCTCCAGGAGGCGCTCCAGGAGGCCCTGCTGGAAGAAGCCATTGACGCTGCCGACGAGGCGCCGCTGGCCGGCCCGAAGTCAGACGACGAGCTGAGCGACGAAGAGAAGCAGGTGGTGGCGAAGCTCCAGGCCCGCGACCGCGAAGTCCGCGCCCATGAACAGGCCCACATGAGCGCCGGGGGCGGCATGGCGGGGGCGGCGAGCTACACCTACCAGACCGGCCCGGACGGAAAACGCTACGCCATCGGCGGCGAGGTTCCCATCTCGGTGCCCGCGAGCACGAACCCGCAGCAGGCGCTGATGAACGCCCAGCAGCTGCGGGCCGCGGCCCTCGCGCCAGCGTCTCCGTCCGGTCAGGACCGCGCAGTCGCCGCACAGGCCGCCAACATGATCGCCGAAGCGCAGTCGCGGATCGCACAGACGCAGCAGTCGAAGCTCGAAGAAACCATGGGTTCGGGCAAAAACAGCGGCGAGGGCGCCGCGGACAGCCTCAGGCAGGAGCCCGAGACCTCCGGCTATGACGAGCGGATCAGCCCGGCGAATATGGGGGGTGCGTTCTGGCGAAACTGGGCGAACTCGTAATACCCTGCACCCGGGGAGCGCGATACCCTCTCTCATAAACCGGAGAGATGATGCAGCTGCCCATTGTCCTCATTGGTCCTATGGCTGCAGGCAAGACGACATTGTCGCGGGCCCTGAGCGCGGCCCTGGGTGTGCCGTATGCGCCGCTGGACTGGGTCGGCTTCAACCCGATGGTCCTCGATGGCCTGGACGTCCGCGCCTATGAGGCCGCGGGCTCCTGGGCAGAACGGGACGCGATGCGCCGACCACACCACCTCGCCGCAGTGGAAGCGGTGCTGCGAGACTTTTCTGGGTTTCTGCTCGATTTTGGCGCCGGGCATGCCCACTTCGAGGACGGCCCGGAGCAGGATCGATTGGCCGCATTGCTGGCGCCGCTGCCCAACGTCTTCCTGCTGGTGCCCAGCATCGACCCGGACGAAGCAGAGCAGATCTGTGTGCGTCGCGATCAACAGCGGTGGGCGGACAGCGGGCAGGCCTGGGATCCCTCTCGGCGGGGTGCGCATCGGGACTTCGCCCGCTCGGCCAGCTTTCGTCGGGTCGCCCGGCACATCATCTTGACCGAGGGGCGCACGGTCGAGGACTGCGTCGCCGAGATGATATCGTTGATCCAGTAATTCTGGAGGTTCGATGTCAGGACGGGTCACGGTCTCCGCAGCGGGTCCAGAGGATTGGATGCGTTCCCGGGCGCTCCGCCTTCGGGCGCTTCGCGAAGATCCAGACGCGTTCGCGCGCACCCACGCCGCGGAAGCCGCGCAACCCGACGCGTTCTGGAAGGCGCGTCTGGTCTCGGCAACGGCGACCTTGTTGGCGACGCTGGACGGAACGGACGTGGGGATATCGGTCCTGGCGCCCTGGCGGGACAGCCCCGGGGATGTGGGGCTGTTCGGCGTATGGGTTGCCGCAGATGCCCGCGGTAAGGGTGTCGGAGACGCGCTGATGCGACAGGCCATCGCCGAGGCGCAGGCCGCCGGCGTTCAGCGGATCCGGCTGGAGGTCGGGGACTTCAACCAGAGGGCCATCAATTTGTACGCCCGCGCCGGGTTTGTCCGGAGCGGGCGTCAGTCGGCCCTTCCCCCACCGCGGCAGCACATCACCGAGCAGGAGTGGGTCTATCCGTTGACTCAGAAGTAGAAGTTGAGCCCCATGGTGCCCTGGACCGCCGTGTTGGCCGAGAGGTCGTCCGGCTCCTGGTTGAGGTAGCCGACCATCCGTCCTTCGATGTTGAGGGCGGCGTTGTCGCCGATGGCGAGCTCAAGGCCGAGGCCGCCGTGGGGGCCGAACAGGGTGCCGGTCTCCTCTGCGACGCGGGTCTGGCCGACGCTGGCATCGAAGTAGTCGTCGTTGACGGAGCGGTTGTTCCAGGTCAGACCGGCGGTGACGTAGGGGCTGACCCGGGTCCAGGGGAAGGCATAGAGCTGAACCGATGCCTGGAGCGGGTTGTTGATCCGCTCGGTGTTCTCATCGAACGTCTCGGAGTGGTGCTCGTAGGCGAACTCCAGGCCAACCGCCTCAACCGGTCGGAACCGCGCGGTGAGGCCGAGGCCGAAGTCCCCGTAGCCGCCGCCGCCCTCATAGCCCGAAGAGTAGGTGCCGGCGCGAAGGCCGAAGCCGAAGTCCCCGTTGCGGTCGACCTTGCGGTTGGGCATCTCATCGGAGCGCCCCACCCGCTCGCCGCGGACGTTGCGGTCGACGACGACGACACGGTGAGTCGGCGGCGGCGGGTTGTAGATGAACACCCCCGCACCCCAGTACCGGTAGTGCCAGTGGGGCACCGAGCGGATGTGGTAGCGGTGGTAGTTCGGCGCCCATCCGCGGGGCGCGCCGCGCAGGTGATAGACCCGATGGGTCGGGCGCGCGGCAACGCGTCCATGGGGCGCACCAGGGCGCGCCGGGCGGGCTGCGGTCCGAGAAGGCGGGCGGGTGGCCCGATGCGGGGTGGCACGCGCCGGGGTGGCCGCGCGGGGCGCTGGGCGGGCAGAGCGGGTCGCAGCCGTGCGCGACGAAGCAGGCGGACGCGCGCTGCGTGCGGCCGGCGCCCGAGAAGATGACGCCCGAGAAGATGACGCGGCGCGGGTGGCGGACGGACGCGATGCGGTCCGGGACGGCGTCGCCCGCGAAGCGGGCGCGCGGGACGGCGCCCGGGCAGCCGGGGCGCGGGACGGCGCTCGCGCGGCAGAGGTTCGGCTACGCGCATTGTTGTTGGTTCGCGCAGCGGGCTTGCTGCTGCGGCTGCTCTGGCTGCTGCGGGCGCGAGACGAGGAGGAGCGCCGGCTTTTGTTGGCGACCTCTTCCACCGACACGTCCTCATCAGCGTCGGTGTTCTCCACGTCGATATCCGCGGGCTTGTCGTCTGCGGGTGCGGCGAGGGCGCTGCCGCTCAGCGCGCAGAGAAACCCAGCCAACATCAGATGGCGCGTCATGGTCAGACCTCCTGTTGTTCCTTTCGCCCAACACCGACGCAGGGGACCGGGAGGATATTCAATTTGGATCGGACAAGGCCGGCTTTCAGGTCCGCCCGAACGCGTTTTGGATAGCTTGAACCGCTTCTTCGATGAGCAGATAGATCTGCGTATCGCCCGTCCGTCGCACATAGCGGGCCGCGACCCCTTCGCGGGTCTTCACCCGGCCGCCGATCTGAAGCTCGCGCTGCTGGCCATCGTAGAACCGCGCCCGGATCGTCGCGGTGGGGTTGACCAGCCCCGCCTGCTCGGGCGAGATGGGCACCAGCCGCATGGCCCGCAGGTCCGCGAAGGTTCGCACACCGAGCTGGATCTGACGGATATCGAGCCCCATGTTCGCCGGCTGCAGCGCCGTCCATGCCCCGGTGTCTTCGTTGCGCTGGAGAATGATCCGGGTCGAACCCGACAGATATGCGAACGTATCGATCTGTTCAACGGAGAAGGCGAAGATGTTCCGCTCGCGGAAGATCTCGGGTGGGCGGGTCACCCACTCGATGGCCTGCCGAGCGATCTGGTAGATGTCGTCTTCGCCTTCGATCCGGGCGAAGGCGACCTGTCGCTCCAGGCGACCGCCGATGATCATCGTGCGCTCAACGCCATCGTCGAGGGTGACGCGGATCCGGGCGAGGGGCTGGTCGAAGCCGGCCTCGAAGTCCCCGCGCAGGATCCCGGCAGCCCGGAGATTGCCGAGCAGGTTGACCACCTGCGTCGCAGCCCGCTGGTCCATCGGCCACTCCGGGGTGGGGTCGAGGGCCCACTCGCCAGGAAGCGGTGCGCCGGCCTCGCCCACACCGGGGCTCTCTCCGCGGACCAGGCGCAGGCTGACCGTGCCGCTTCGTTCCACCTCAACGCCGACCGCCCGCTCCGGATCGAAGTCCATCAGCACCTGATTGCGCCAGGCGATGGGAGGCTGCTCGACCAGAAACCGCCCGCCGACCCGGGCCCGATAGACCGCGTCGTCGCCCGACAAACGGATGAACGACGAGCCGCCCTGGGCGTCAAAGCCGAGCGTATAGGAGACCAGCGGCGCGTCCTCATCGTCGCCGAAGGCCTCGACGATGATGCCGTGGGTGGTGTCCAGGCCATACTCCTCGAGGTTGCCCTGATCGATGCGGACGTCCATGGGGACCGCCTCAACGAACGCAGCGAGGACACGGTCGACGCGGGCCTGATCGGCTTTGGCTTCGAACGGCGCGGTCACCTGCCAGGGCGCATCCGCGGCGTCCCGTTGGAGGATGACCTTCTGGGTGGCGGTGCTGATCTCAAGGCGCCGCGCAGTCTGCGCGACCGCGGCGAGCGCGGGGAGCTCTTCCCCGATCGAGAAGTCGTTGCCCTGGTCGACGAGGTTGAGCACCAGCAGCAGCGCGGCGACGATGAGGAGAAGGACGCTCTTCTGAGTGAGCTGCATCAGGCGGCCCTCCGGCGGATCGCCCAGCGGCCCAGGCCAAACAGCAACAGCAGGGCGGGCCCCAGCAGGAGGTTGAGCAGCTTGATGTTCCGCTGTTCATCAGGCTCCAGAGGCTCCAGGGGTTGGTACTCGATGGCCTTGGTGCGAATGCGAATCAGCGACTCGTCCTGAAGCATCCAGTCGGCGAGGTTGAGCATAAACGCAATATTGTTGGCAACAAAGTCGGCTGACCCGGACACCACGAGCCGGGCGGCGACGCCCTGCCGGGTCTTGCTGTTCGGGTTGTCGGGCCGGACCACGCCGTCCACCGCGTCGGCTTCGGGGAGGGGGATGTCCTTGTCGGCGAAGAAGCTGCCCCAGCGGCCGGTCAGGCTCACGATGGTCGCGAACGGCCCGGGCTCTTCTTCCGGGAGCGGCTGCTCAAACAGGGCGGGCTGGATGGCCCGCAGACCACGGATCCGACGAGAACTGTCCGGCATCGACTCTGCGAGGGTCTCTGCGCGGACCTCAGGGGGGAGCGGATCGGCGACCGTGACCGAGCTGGTGAACGGGAACAACATGCTCTCCAGGTCTTTGACCACGAGGCTGTCCCCGTTGAGGTTGGTGGTTCGGGGAATGAGCGGGTAGTTGACCTGAACCTGTCGGACGAACCGGCCCTGACGGACCGGGAAGGTCATCTGGCCGCTGGTCTTCCGGTCGAAGAGCAGGTCCCGGTTGACCTGGACACCATAGTGAGACAGCAGCGACTCCAGGCCATGGTAGACGTTGCGGGCGCGAAGGTTCCGGAGGTCGGGCTTGGTGTTGGTGACGAACACCGCCAGCGAGCCCCCCCGCATCAAGAACTGGTCAACGTGGTAGAGGGCCCGCTCGGTGACCGGTCGCTGCGGGCCGATGACGAACAGGGCGTCGACCTCCTCGGGGACGCCCTCGTTGCCATCGGCGGCCACCGCGACGAGGTTGAAGTTCTCCATCAGCTTGTCGCGCAGGGTGCCCAGAGGGCCATCGCCCTTGAGCAGATCGGGCTCACCGTGGCCGGTGAGGTAGCCGACGGTCTTCCGTGGCTCGTCGCTGACCAGGCTGCGGATGGCCCGGGCCAGCTCATACTCCAGCACAGCTGTCGAGGTGATCGCGGGCAGCACCTGCTGCTGATCGCCATAGACCAGCGCGACCCCCATATAGACCTGCTTCAGCTCGCGGACGTTCGCCGAGCGGTAGCGGTACTGGATGGGCTGCACGCCGAACCGGGCCGCTTCGGCCCGCAATTCCGGATCGTCGGTGGGATCGATGACGTCGATCTCCATCAACCCACGGCTGTAGGCGCGCAGCTCTTCGAGCTTATCGGTGACGATCTCTTCGTGATTGTTGTAGGGCGTCTGGAGGTCGTCGGTGAAGTAGACCTTCGCATAGAGCGGCTTGTCCAGCTCGTACATCAGCGCCCGGGTGACCAGATCCAGCGAGTAGCGCTTGTCAGCGGTCAGATCGAGGCGGAAGAACCGCTGGGCGCCCCAGGTGTTCGCCAGGACCACGATGGCGATCACCAGCACCAGCTGGATCCAGACGTTGAGCAGCAGCACGCGGCGCAGATGCATCGTGTTTCCCGTCTATTCGAGGCGTCGCCGCTCTAAGTTGAAGACCGCGATGTGCAGAAACAGCGCGATCACCGAGCCATAGTAGAGCAGGTTCCGCGAGTCGATGACGCCGCGGGCGAGGTTGTTGAAGTGGTAGTCGAAGGAGAGGTATTGGACCAGCGGCAGCAGCCCGCCAGGCACCCGGCTCAGCGCAAACCCACTGACGAAGGGGATCATACAGAGCACCAGCGCGATCAGAAACGAGACGACCTGGTTGCGGGTCATCGCGCTGGCCGCTGTGCCGATGGCGGTGAACGCGGCCCCAAGCAGGAACAGCCCCAGATAACCGCCCATCACCGGGCCCCAGTCCAAGTCGCCGAGGCTCGACAGGGTGATCGGGTACGTCACCGTCAAACCCAGCGCGACCGTCATCAGCCCCAACGCGGCGAGGTACTTTCCAAGCACCATCTCCGGCTCGGTGATCGGCATGGTGACCAGCAGCTCGATGCTACCCGTCCGCCGCTCTTCGGCGAACAGCCGCATCGTCACCGCCGGGATCAACAGCAAGAAGAAGATGGCGCTCCAGAAGAACACTGTCCGCATCGAGGCCACCCCCTCAGAGAGGACGTCCTGAAAATAGAGCGAGAACCCCCCAACCAGCCCCAGGAACACCGGAATGATGATGTACGCCAGGGGGGAGTTGAAGTAGCTCGAGAATTCTCGACTGAAGATGGCCAGTACGTTCCGCATCATCGCGGAGGATAGCTAACCCCTCTTCCGATCCGACACCCACCCCATCGACCGGATACAAAAAGCGACAACTCCCCTCACTCGACGATCCCCTCAGCGACGACGGCGATCAGCTGCTCAATCGGGGCGAGCCCGTGCTGTTCGTCTTTCTCCGACCCGTAGTGATATCGCAGCTGCCAGGCGCTTCCCGCAGGCATCTCGACGGTGATCTCCCGCGGCTCATCCGGACGCAGCGCGGTGTCTTCTTGCAGGCGTTTTTCGATCTCGCCCGTCTTTGGATCGGCCACCAAGCCAAACCGCCGACCGATGGTGGCCACCGTCTCGAACCCCGCGCCCTGATCGATCTGAAGCGTCAATCGACGGAACAGATCACCGGTCGGCACATGGTGACCGACGCCGACGCTCTCCAGACAGAACACTGCCACGCCGTCGGACCATGCCACGCTCACATCGACAGATGCGCGCAGCAGCGCGCGATCGTTGGCCCCACGGAAGGTGTGGCGACCGCCAGGCATATGACAGCCCTGACAGGTCTCGGCGCCACCCCACTCCGCCCACTCCTGGAAGGTCTTCTGCATCGGCTCATCGGTGAACGTGATCGCGCCGTTATGGCCGGCGGCCATGTTGAACTCGTGGCAACCCGCACAGAACGAAGACTCCGCAAGCTCTGGCGCTGGCGTGATCGGATGGGCGGCATCGTCCGCGGCGGCGACGCCGTGCATCTGCCCCTCTCGCCAGTGGCAGGTCACACAGTTCACTCCCTCAGCGGCGTAGGGCTCGGGTTTGCGCGCTGGAAGCGGATCGGTGCGGAGCGGATGCTGCGCCCGGTACCACGCGCGGTTCTCCAGCACCTCGGCGGTCTGCTCGGCGAGGGGCGCATGGCAGTAGACGCAGAAGTCCTGCTGCTCGACGAGGTATCCGGCCTGGAAGATGGGGTTCGTCCACGACTGTCGGTGCATTGAGGACTGCCAGTCCGCATACTGTTCTGCGTGGCAGAGCTGGCAGGGCTTCGACGGCAACACCATCGGAGCGTCTGGCCGAAGCGTCAGCGGCGCGTCCACAACCTCGAAGCGCCAGTCCGTCCCCTGCGCCAGCCCGACCAGCAAAAACGCAATCATCCCCGGCCGTAGCTGACAATGGATGCATGGAACTTCTCATCCATCATCTCGTACTCGTTGAGCAGCAGCGCCTGGGCGGGCGCCACCTTCCGCTCGGCGCGCTGGAACGTGAGCAGTCGCTCGTTGTGCTCCGGGCCGATCTCTGACGAGCCCCTGCTCGACGAGTAGATCCAGTCGACCACACCGTCATCGGTGTAGTGGACGACGTACTCGACCTTGCTCTCATACGTGCCGCGGCCCTCTTCGATGATCTTCTCCCAGAAGTAGACCGTCCGCGGTCGATTGGGCGCCGCGAAGTCCACGCGTGCGTTCGACCGCCAGATCTCCTGGCTCCACATGATGTAGCCTTCCTCGCCCTCTTCTTCCTTCTTATGGTCACCAAGGGCGTCTTCGGTCTCAAAGTAGGTCACCTCAGCGGGCGTAAACAGCGGCAGCAGGGCATCTGCCATATACAACCCGTCCGGAAACGAGGGGATCCGACGGCTCACCGACATCCGGTACCACGGCCCGTTCTCTCGCATCCGCTTCAGCTCCGACCGCGCCGCCGAGAGCTGGTCACCCACCGACGCCGGGTTCCCGTCGCCGCTCTTCGAGGTGAAGTGCGTCGCCGCGAACGGATAGTCGACCGGCTGACCGGCAAAGTACTTCGCCGTCTCCACGCGCTCCGTGACCCACGCCATCAACGCATCGTGGTGCTTCTGCTCCTGCGCAGCGTTGTACGGGATCGTCGACTCAACAAACACCTCGATGTCCGAAATACAGGTGTCCTTGTAGCGACTGCCCGGATGCACGCTGTCGACCCGAAGCGCGACGTTGTCCACGCCAGCGCCCGCATCCAGATCGACGATGACCTCCTGCCAGCCGTTCTCTCGCTTCAGCTCTACCGACTTCTGCCCCACGCGGTTGCCATGGTGGCGCGCGGTGATGGTGACCTTCGCCGGGGCCGCATTCGCCGCCAATAAGCCATCCGACTTCTGGTAGCCGTTGCGGATCCGCAGCTTGACCCGGTTGGCCGTCTGCAACCCCGAGAGGGGAAGGATCAGCTCCTGTCCCTCGCCGTTGCCTTCGGCACCCTCAACCCAGGCAGTCTTCGGATTACCATCCAAAACATAGTTTGGGTGGTAATTTTCATTGTATTTGTTCCAGTTGCTGCGCAGGAACGAGGTCGCCTCGGCCCGTTCAGCCCGAAGCTGCTCCCACTGCAGCGGGCCGGTCCGCTGCGGCGGCGTCACCGCCTTCTTTGCCTGCACCGACACCGGCGCCGGCGTCACCTGTACCGGCGCCTCAGATGGTGGTGTCGATGGCGTCGGCGCCTCTGTGTCTGAATCACACCCCAGAAACGCCAGCAATAGGATAGGGCTGAGCATCGTGACCTCCCACTCGATCGCATCAAATGGTACCGCAACGACACCCGACTCAGCCAGAGGAGCGCCGATGAGCGAGCACATTCAAACCGAGATCGTCGAGCGCGTCAGCCGGTCTGTCATCTCTCGCCCCGACAAGAAGAACGCCTTGACCGGTGCAATGTATGGAGCGCTCACCGCAGCCCTCGCCGCGGGTGAAGCCAACGCCGACGTGCGGGTCCACTATATCACCGGCGTCCCCGGCATCTTCACCGCTGGCAACGACATGGCCTCGTTCCTCGACCCCACCGGCGGCTTCCAGAAGGTCCTCGGCTTCCTCGACGCGATCCAGAAGGCCGAGAAGCCCCTCATCGTCGCCGTCACGGGCATCGCTGTGGGTGTCGGCGTCACAATGCTTCTCCACGCCGATCTGGTCTATGCGGCGCGCTCAGCGACCTTCCGCACGCCCTTCGTCGACCTCGGCGTCGTCCCTGAAGCGGGCAGTTCGCTGCTGATGCCCCAGATCATGGGCTACCCGCGCGCCGCCCGGATGCTCCTGCTCGGCGAGCGGTTCTCCGCACAGGAAGCCTTCCAGTCCGGGCTGATCAGCCAGATCTTCGAGGACGACGCTCTGGAGACCGAAGCCTTCCAGCGGGCCATCCGGCTCTCTCAGCGCGCGCCGGAGGCCGTCCGCCTCTCCAAGTCGCTGATGAAGCGACACCACAAAGACCTCGTCGAACAGACCATGAAGACCGAGTCCGCCCTGTTCTTCGAGCGCCTGAAGTCCCCGGAGCTGCGCGAAGCCGTCTCCGCCTTCCTCGAGAAGCGGCCGGCGGATTTCTCCAACCTCGACGGATGATCAGGACGGCGCCGACAGCCAGGCCAGCAGCCGATCGATCAGCGCGACCTGACGGACGTTGATCTTCTCCTTCGCCTCGGCGATGGAGAAAAACTGCGCCTTGTCGACCTCCGGGAAGACCTGCATCTGCCCGGATCGGGGCGGCCACTCCATCTCGAAGGTGTTGCTGACCAGCTCCCGATCGGCCTCCCAGTCACCCTCGAACGCCCAGGCGTGGACGGTCTTCCCGCCCCGCTGGCGGATCGAACCCAGCGAAATCCGTGGGCTGCCGGCCGGCTTGCCGGTCTCCTCCTCGAACTCCCGAACAGCCGTCTCTTCGAGCGGCTCGTCCGGCTCAATTTCGCCCTTGGGGATGCTCCACACGCCCCGATCCTTCTTCGCCGCGTACGGGCCACCGGGGTGAATCAAGAAGACCTCGACCATGCCGGCCTGAAGACGGTACATCATCAGACCAGCGCTCACCTTGTTGCTGCGGCCCATTCGCGGCTACTCCGGCGACTCAGACAGCTCCGACAGCTCGGCTTCGGCCGCTTCGACCTCGATCGTATAGGGCGCGATGTCGATGTCACCACCATTGTCGAGGATGGCCTTCGCCTGTGCATGAGCAAGGCGCGCCTCTGCGGCGCGAAGCTCGACCTGGGTGCGCTCCAGCGCGAGCTCCGCGACCTCCACCTTCTTCCGATCCGCCTTCAGGTTCGCACGGGAAGCCTGGGTGGTCTGCTGAAGCGCGTCCTGGCGTGCATCTGCAGCCTCCTCCTCTGCTTCCGCCATCTTGCGCTCGGCCTTGTATGCCGCCTTCGCCGCCTTCAGCTCGTCCTTTGAGCCACGGTACTCAGCCTTCACCCTGGCGAACGACGCTTGCGCTTCCGACCGCTCCGCCTTGGCGTCCCGGACCTCGCTCCGGGCATCCCGGAGCGCCTGCTCTGCAGCGTTCAGCTCGGCCACCGCGCCCTCTTCGTTCGCTTTCTTCGCCGCTTTGGCTGACTTGACCTGCGCCTTCGCGGCCTTGCGACGCGCCTTCGCCTCCTCCACACGCGCTTTCGCAGTCCGCACGTCCGCACGGGCCGCATACCATGCCGCAGATGCTTGCTCCTTGTCCGCACGAGCGGATGTGATCTCCTGATCCGCGGCACGGATCGCAGCGTCGTCCTCAATCTCCAGGTCCCGGACCGCCTCCTTCATCTCCTGGTAGGCTGACCGATCGCCCGATAGCTGCGCCTCTTGCGCCTTGAGGGCTTCTCGCGCCGCTTGCAAGGCGGTGGTCTTCTCAACCACGGCCTCCTCCAGCGCAGCCACCTCCTCCGACATGGCGTCGAACTTCGTTCGCGCTTCCTGTGGAAGCGCCTCCAGCGCCTCCACAGGAACAGCCGGCGTGTCCGCAAGCGCCAGCGACGAGAGGCCGGTGAACAGGATCAGCGTGGTGAAGAGGGTGGGAATTCGCATGGCGTCTCCTTTGGGGTGTCGGATGATCGTAGCGAAATACGTCAGCGATTGAGGATTGTATTCTTATCTTTGACTGACAGCCTTCTCTCTTTCACCAAGTCATCAGATGATCCGCAGATCCCGGACGATCCGGTGGGCGCTTTTCTTGTAAAGCCGCGTTCAAATAAGCAAACACCGCTGAAACATCATTCTCGATCCATGGCTTCAGAGACCGTGGGTTGAACCGCCAGAACACCGACGGGGCTTGAACATGTTGTCGAAAGGAGGCGCGAATGGGGAAACACTCCAGACAAACCGACCAGCACCGCAACACATGATGTTGGTAGTCTTCCTGTTCACCAGTAAACACGTCGAACAACGGGAACGCCAGCCGCGTATACCGCCACCGCGGCTGTGCCCGTTGGATCGCACCGATCAGTCGCCCATAGATCTGGTGATCGGTGCGGTGACGGACCTTGGGCTGAATCACCGTGCCCATGAACGCGTGCAGGTTGACGCTGGCATGAGGCCGGATGCGCCCCATCAGCGCGATAAGGTGAGCGACCTCCGGCTCGCTGGCAGGCGCTGCCCCCCGGTAGGTCGCCGATTCCGGCGTCCGTGCCCCGGCAAACGGCACCGTCACCGGCCGAGACGACCAGGGCATCGGGAAATTGCGGTTCAGATCCACCCCGTGCGCGTTCTTACGCATGAATCCCAACGGGCGATCCCCATCCGTTTCCCAGGTTCGGGCGTAGCCATCCGGGTTGAGGCAAGGCAGCGCCCACACCTCGGCCCGAGCGTTCAACCCCCGCGCGATGACCTGTGACAACGCAGCCGTGGCCACACGGTTTCCAATAAATTCGACGCCGTGGATGTTGGCGCAGATCATCACCCGCGGCGCGTCCGCCCGTGTAGATGGAACCCGGATAGCCAGAAGCGGCCGCCCCCCAACGCTCTGCCCATATTGCACCACCTCTGCACCCAGAACGCCGGCGATGTGGTTCAGTTCTGCATCACGGCGATCAGGGCTCGGGTATGGTGACAGTGGGTTTGGTGACAGTGGGTCAGGCATCACCGGGAGGTGTAGCCCCCGCGGGCGCCGCCGCCCACACCAACGCCGCGCCGTCCCCACCGCCGATCACAATCACTTCCCAGGCACGGCGCTGCCACCGCCACTCTTCCATCGTGCGGGCGGGCAGGAAGATGTCCTGAAGCTCACCCCACATGTTCGTACGCACTTCTGACAGGCACTGCGCAGCAGACCACGCCGCCTCAAACGCCAGCTCGCTCACTTCGATAAAATCTGCCAGATCGGTGTCCAGAGACGCCTGAAGCAACACGCTGGCATTCAGCGACTCACCAGCCTGAAGCGACCGCGCCGGCCAGTCACTGGGGATCTGTTCGATGTCCACCATCGCTTCCCCCAACGGCTCCGTCCAATACTGCCCCTCATACTCATAATTGCAGACATATTCCTGAACATCGCGTTCCACATCATGAATAAACTGCGCCTGTGCGTGGCTGGGTCGACGCGCCCGCGCGAGCTGCTCAGCCACTTCGACGGCGTTCCACGCCCACTCCTGTGGCTCACGTCCGGACGCCCGCTCACGCTCCAGCCGGTACTGAGCGCATCGCACCGCGAACATCCGCAGGCGCGTCTCGCTCAGCACATCAGGCAGCACACACCGCGCCGCCTGCCGCCATCGCACCGACCCCGGCTGAAGCATCGACAATGCCACCGAGTACCGCTGCTCACCATCCAGACACCCCAGCAATTCATCACCCTGCGCGCGAATGTCGCCATCCTCACTCAACAACATCTCGCGGAGCTGGTCGAGGAACGTACCCATCACTCACCCCTCTCGTGAAGACCTCCTGTTCGTAGCCTTCTCCTTCGTTAAAATCCGGACATTTTATGTCCGAAAACAATTAATTTGGGGATGGACCTGACGACCTGCGTCGATCGCGGATGAGTCCTTCCTGCGCGGTGGAGGCCACCAGCCGGCCGGCCCGATCATAGAACCGACCGAGCGCGAGGCCGCGGGCGTTGCTGGCGGAGGGGCTCTCGATGTCGTAGAGCAGCCAATCATCCATTCGGAACGGCCGATGGAACCACATGGCGTGATCGACGCTGGCGACCTGCATCCCCGGCACCATCCAGGTGACCCCATGTGGCTGCATCGTCGACCCCAGCAAGTAGAAGTCCGACGCATAGGCCAACATATACTGGTGGACCGACTGTCGATCAGGCAGGGCGCCGCTGGCTCGGAACCACACCTTCCGGCGCGGCGGCTGGGCTCCTGGCCGGATCGGATCGAGGGGCTTGATGGGACGAATCTCGATGGGGCGGGGGACCGTCGCCCGTTCTCGCATCCCAGGCGGGATCCGGTCCTGGAGCGCCTGGGGCAAGCCGTCCATATATGCCCTGGCCAGGGTGCGCTCGTCGGTCA
>JBCBLB010000288.1:0-11296 GCA_038520555.1 Myxococcota bacterium
GTATCGGTGGCGTCGTCGTTGCAGTCGCCGGCGATACCGACGCCCCGAACATCTACCCCGGCGCCGACGAGACCTTCGACGACGAAGTCGACTTCGACTGCGACGGCGCAAACGGCATCGAGCTGTCCGAGCTTATGGCCGGTGAGATGCTCATCACCGAGGTGATGATCAACGCAGACATCTTCCAGTCCGGCTCTGCGGAAGACGGGGAATGGGTCGAGATCTACAACAACTCTGGGGAGCAGGTCCGGATCAACGGGATGACCGTCACGGTGACCAACACCAGCTCCGGCTCGGCAACCTCTGACACCATCCCCTCTGACGCGACCGACCCAGACGTCGTCGTCGGCGTCGACGAGTACATCGTCTTCGTGCGGACCGACGAAAACGGCATCTCAAGCGAAGTGAGCGTCTACAACTACGACGAAGCGTTCGGATTCAGCAACAGCAGCGAGCGGCAGATCTCGGTCAGCGAGGGCACGACGACCTTCGACGACATCACCTACGACAGCACCTGGCCATATGCGGGCGATGTCGCGATGTCGCTGTCAAGCGACCTGTACCTGCCGGACGTCGAAGGCACGCGCGCAGACGACACGGTCAACGACGACTTCGAGGACGCCACCTCCGGCGATCCCTTCTGGTGTGAGGCGACCGGAGCCTACTACACCGACACCGATGACGCCGACGGTGACGAGGACACCACCGAGACCATCCTCGGCTCGCCCGGCGTGGACAACCCCGTCTGCGAGTAGGCTGCGCCACACATGAGCCCACGGGCTCATGAAAACGGCCGCTCACCCATCCGGTGAGCGGCCTTCTTCGTGATGGAGCTGTGAAGCGCGGTTCGAACCGGGCCCCGTTCAGGGTTCCTTCGAGTTGTCTACGCCGGGCGAGGCCAGGATCTCGGCGGCGTAGTCGGGGTTGACGGTGCCCATTCCCATGGTTCCGGTGAAGGCGTACCAGCTCTCTGGCAGCGAGCCGTCGCCGGGGGTCTGGCGCCGTTCCATGGATCGGACGACGTTGCCGTTGGGGCCGCCGGCGAAGGCGGCGCCGCCGTCTCCGGCCCGGTCGACGATGGTGCCGTCGGGGTCGCGGAGGAACAGCTCCAGGGCGCCGTCCTTGATGTACAGGCGCGCCTGGCGGTTGTCGTTGAAGGCGTTGACGACCATGTCCGCGGTGAGGAAGGCGCTCTGCTCATCCTGGGGCGCGCCGTCCTGGTACGCTTCCAAGACGTGGTCAGCGATGAGGAACGTGTCGTTGGCTTTGATGGTCGAGCCCGGGGGCAGGCCGACCATGAAGTCGTCGGCGGTGGTGATCTGCCACATGTCGAGCTT
Source organism: Myxococcota bacterium (assembly GCA_038520555.1). Lineage (GTDB taxonomy): Bacteria > Myxococcota_A > UBA796 > UBA796 > UBA796 > JBCBLB01. Next base: position 1,338 of record JBCBLB010000288.1, read on the forward strand.
GATGTCCTGGTCGGTGAGGTTGCGAAGCTCGATGAACTCGTCGGTGCCCTCGTCGTTGCCGGAGTGGGCGCCGTACCACATCACCTCGTTGATGACGATGTCCCCAGGGAAGAGGTCGATGCCATCGGCCCGGGTCGCGCCGAACTGCTTGCCGTCCGCCCACAGCAGCTCAAAGTAGTCGTCGAACTGCTCGGCGACGCGGGGCCCCTTGAAGATCAGCAGATACTCATCGTTGGAGACCGTTGCGGACGCCGACCAGTTGAACGAGCCGGTGATGACGACCGGCTCTTCCCCGAAGGCGTCGATGACCATGGTCTTGGAGTGCAGCCGACCGCCGCCGGCCTGATAGTCGCCGGGCTGCAAGCCGTTGTCGTTGGAGTCCAGCCGCATCGGGATCTGGGCGCCGAGCAGGCGGTAGACCTCGTGATACTGGCCGTTGGAGTGCAGCTGACTGTTGTCGATCATGCCAGCGATGGTGCGCCGCTGGTTGTACGGCAACGCCGAAAGGGCGGCCACATCGGCCGGGTCATCGGGGTTGAGGCCCCGCTCTTCCATCTCCTTGGCGTCGAACTCGGCTTGCTTTCGAATGAACGAGCTGCCGACCTGATCCTTGGTGAAGGCGAAGATGGTGAACCGCACCGACTCCTGGGCCGCGTCGACATACTCCAGGATGCGGCCCATCGCGTCTTCGTTGGGCGAGAACCAGACCTCGACGGTGGTGTCGCCGATCTGGTAGACCCGACCGTTATCGATCTCGACTTTGTTGTGGCCAAACAAGCCGCCGAACATCTGGTCGAACTCGGCCTGGAAGTCGGCGGCGACCTCTGTCGAGTCGATGATGAAGAAGTTGTTGGAGTTGTGGACGAGGTCGGTGGGCGTCCAGTTCGAGGTCCCCCCAAAGACGAACCGGTCATCCACGATCATGAACTTGTTGTGCATGATGTGGTTGAGGTTTCCGGTCACCATCGGGATCCGGCGGTTGTCCATCATATGGTAGCCGGTGTTGTAGAGGTGGCCGGCGTCCCCGACCATCCGCACCCGGATGCCGCGGTCGTGGGCCCGGACGAAGGCGTTGACGACGTCCGGGTGGCTGAAGCCCATCACCGAGAAGTCGATGGTGGCCTCTGCGGCGTCGATCATGTCGATCATGACGTCGAGGACGTCGGGCTGCCACATGTTCTGGCGGCGGGTGCCGGGGTCGTTGAAGAACACATCGACCCGTCCGCCCTCTGTCCCCTCAAGATCCGCGGTGTCCGGTGGCGCACAGGCCAGGCTCAACCACACAGGAAGGCTGGTCAACATCGGCTATTCCTCCAATAAGGGGGTGGCGCGGTCCCAGGCGTCTTCAAACACCTGCTGCATATTGAGTAGCTCACCAGACGGCTCGGTCACATCCGTGAGCGTCCACATCGAACCATCGACGAGCTGGTCGGTCAACACTTCTGATCCCGCGAACAGCCGGTTGGCCGACCACAGGTCGTGCGACACGTTCATGCCGCGGGCGACGTTGTAGCGCCCCAGCGAGTCGCGCATGGTGTCGATGATGATGAGCGTGGGCACGACCGCGTCGGTCAGCTGACGCTTGTCGAGCCCGGGGGTCTCCCGCAGCAACAACGCCGACGAGTTCGGCGAGGTCCGACCGAAGTCCGGACCGACGATGACGCGGACATCGAAGCCATCACGCCGCTTGGCATACAACGCCCGGATCAGCCCTTCATCGGCGAGATCGTTGGTCATCACCCAGATGTTGGCGCGGGCGCCGTAGGTATGATCGATGACGCGCTTGACCAGCCGCTCCTGGGGCCCAAGCCAGATCTCCAGGTTGTGATCGGTCTGGGTCGGATACATCCAGCGGAGGTCCGCGACCGACTTGGCGAGGCTGTCGAACGCAGTCCGAGAGGACGCGTCCGAGCCGCCGAAGATCTGGTTCTGCTCGATGTCCATGTCCTCGGCGATGTCTTCACCGCGGGCGGTCCAGATGAACCGGCTCCCCTCCCCGGCGCCCAGGTGGGAGGCGTTGACCACCTGGATCTCATCGACCACCACCATCGTATGCGTCATCACCACCTGCTCCGAGGTCCAGAAGACGCTGGAGTTGATGGCGAAGTCGAAGTAGCTGACGGCGTCATTGGCGTAGCGGATCGGGACGCTGGCGCTCTCCAGAAGGGACAGCCCCGACTGCCCGCGGGCGTCCACGTCCGTGGCCACAGTCACGTCGACGCCGCGCGCCTGCGCGTTGATGATCGCCTGGGCCAGAGCGTCGCTCTCCAGTCCAGGCACCAGCACCGATACCCTGGCGCTCGCCCCGTCGATGGCTTCGACGAACGCGTTGACCACTTCCGCATCGGAAGAGACGGTCGTGACATTGACCTGATGGAACGCATCCGAGAGCTGCGGGCCTTCACAGCCCATCGTAAGGAAGAGAAGCGGGATCATTCGAAGCTCCCGACGGAGTAGGCGCCAGAGTAGTCCGGCGAGTTGGGGAATCCCGGAGAGGCGAGCGTGTTCTCCCGACAGTCGGTCGCGATGAACTCGTTGTTGGGAACGTCGACCTCTGCCGGGGTGTAATAGTGCCATGCAGACGGGTCGGTGCCCCGCCCGCCGAACATCAGCTCCACCTTCTCCATCGACCGAGAGCGGACCAGATCGTAGCCGCCGGCGTAGGGCGGGTGGTTGGCCGATCCCATGGGCTCCATCAGCCGCTCATCGGCGTCGAGCAGGGTCAGCCGGAACGGGTCCCCGAAGGGCAACGACAGGCTGGGAATCACCGCGTTGGGCGACGGGAAGCAGCCGGTGGTTTTGGCGGTGATGAAGACGTGCTGGCCGACTCCGATGAACGGGTCGGGCGACATCTCCGGCAGGATCCAGGTCACCGTGTCGACGCCGTCGACCTCCAGCTCGAGCTGCCAGCCGACGATGTTGATCGGCCGGGCGCTCTCGTTCCGGAGCTCGATGAAGATGTCGGTGGGGTCATGGACGCCGGCGTTGGTCACCGAGCCCGACCACAGCACCTCAGAGATCTTCACCGTGCCGCGCTCGCCGCTGGTGGCGCCGCCGTCGGCGCCGTCACGGTACCCGACGGTTTGCGTGATCTCGCCGGGATCACCGCAGGCCATGAAGAGAATCAGGAAGAGCATCAGAAGTTCACCTCTGTGCCAAGGTTGATCGCCCAGGTCTGGGCGTCGCCGTCGAAGCCGAGCTGCTCCCCCGCAACCCGAGCGACCTGGACATCATAATACTCCCCCGGAAGGAAGTACGCGGCGTTGAGTCGGACCTGCAGTTTGTTGGTCACGTTTCCACGGATGTCCAGATCCACCTCGTTGCCGAGCACGCGCCCGGCGCGCTCCTGGGCGGCAAACTCTGCACGGGAGTACCCGGTTGGTGGGTTGATATCGTCGAGCGCGTTCAGGTTCAGCTCTGTCGAGCCGGTGTCCTGCATCAGCCACCATGCCACGCTGGCCCGGACGCCCTTCTTCTGAATCCCCGCTCGGGCGTGGATGACCTGGGTGCCCGAGATGCGGTTGATGTCATCGGGCTCATCTGAGACACCGAACATGCCCACGTAGGACGAGGGGTGCCAGCCCATGAAGCGGTCGGTGATGGTCCCCCCGACCTGACGCGCCTTCATCGAGACGTAGCCGTGGCTGGCCTGGAGCCCGTCTGCCCCATACGTCGGACCCGACGCGCGGTAGAAAGACGCCCGGCCGAAGAAGCCGCCGTCCCGGCCCGGCCGGAGCCGCGCACCGACCTGGACCGCGTAGCCGTTGGTGTCAACGTCGCGGGCGACCAGCTCCTTGCGATCGATGCCCGTGGAGACGTCCACCGCCGCGAAGGGCACCAGCTGGCCGATCTGGTAGTTGCCCCGGACGCCGAAGTTCGCCACATAGTCGTTGTCGACGAAGTTGCCGAGGCGGCCGTTGAACGAGATGTCCGAGCCGGTGCCCAGCGCCCCGACGTCGGTGTAGTAGCCATAGCCGCGAAGATCGAGCTTATCGATGCCGTCGAGGACGAGCATCCCGCCGGTTCGGATGGTGCGGTGGTCGCCACGGAACCCAAAGGTCGAGATCCCCGTCTGCCCCAGAAATGAGACGAAGTTGGCGTTGTCCAGGGCGCTGGAGTTGCCGACGATGCCCGCGGGCATCAGCTCCAGGTGAGCAACATCGCCGAGCGGGACGTTGACCAGGACCATGTCCAGCACGTCGGCGAGGACATAGTCCCGGCCGCCGCCAAGGCCGCCCAGCTCATAGAACTGCCGGCCGATCCGGAAGGTCGCCTTGTCTTCGGGAAGGTGGTGCTCCATATACATCGCGGTGAAGTAGAAGAAACCACCGAATGCGTTGATGTTACCGATCTGGTCGTTGCCCCACAGGCCGCGGTGGCTGGCGGCGACGACCACACGGGTCCGATCCTCGACCCGGTACCCCAGCTCGATGAAGCCACCGGTGAACGCGAACCCATCCCGGTCGTCGGTGTCCAGGATGTTCTGGTCGCTCGACTCGTCGAGGACCCGGAGGTCGAGGTTGTTAAACTCGTGCCATTCGGACTCAATGTTCGCCCGGACGGCGAGACGATCGTCCTGCTTGTCCAGCTCAGACTCGCGATACTCAAGGTCGCGGTTCTGCGCAGCGGCAGTCAACGTGAACAGGCTTCCAGCCATCAGTAGCAGGGACACAGCGAAACTCCAGGTTCGATAAGCATCCGCGCCCGGAGGATGCCATCGACTCTGCGAGGCATCCCCAGGGCGCGAGAGGGGTTTGGTCTGTAAGATCAGTCGACGACGGTGATCTGGCCGATCTCCATCACGACGAGCGAGTAGAGGTCGAAGCTGAAGAGCACCGGCGCGGTCACCTGGACCCGCGTGCCCACAGCGTACTCCAGACCGCGGCGATTCAGCTCCACGTCCAAAGAGACGCTGTGCTCAATGCCGTCGTCCGTCTGGACGGTAAATTCTCCGAAGGTGTCCTTCTCTGAGATGACCACCCCTTCGATCCGCTTGACACGACCCATGTCCTCATCGCCCAGCCGCCGGCCCTCGACGGTCTCGAAGAACACAGGCTGGCGCTCGCCGCGGGCGACATCGACGATGTCGTGGGCGTAGATCATGTCCTGGCCATAGGCGGTGCGCACGCCACGGACCTTGATCCGAACGCGATCGCCGACGTCGAAGTGAGCCACCTTGCTGTCCCCAAGGACGAACACACCGCCGGTCCGGTCCTGGATGAAGTACGAACCATAGTACTTCTCATCGCTGACCGCGTCACAGCCCTCGGTCTTGAAGTAGAACCGCGGGTGAAGGGTGACGACGGCGTCGAACTCGCGCGGCAGCTCCGGGGTGATCTCTGATTCGCAGTCCTGGCCGACGGCCCCGTTGCTGACGCCGAAGTCATCCCCCTGGGCGAAGACGTTGGTGCGATCTTCCGTCGGGAACAGCGCGTCGATCAGGCTCCCCAGACCGTCAGCGTCTGCCGACGGGAAGTCATAGGGCTGATCGGTGAACGCGACCGGCTCACGGACGTCCAGGTCTTCCCCTTCGGTGAACCACTCCGAAGCGTCGCTCGGGGTCTCACGGACCTCAGAGCAGGCCAGCAGGCTCAAAATGATCGCGATCATCAGTACGTACTCACCCAGTTGTTGTTGTCGATGTTGAACTGCCCGGTGCCACCGAACTGGCCGAGCGGCGCGAGCAGGTCGATGCAGTCCCCGACGTCGAAGCCGAAGCCGTCCCGCACCCGAAGGGTCGCCGGGCTTCCGGGCCCAAAACGGAAAGTATAGCAAGAGAACCCGCCACCGCAGCTCCCCTCAGAGGCGATGAGCTCGCCGCTGGCCCGAATGTTCGTGTTCAGGTGCTCGCCCACCGTAACGTCCACCGATGCCCCGTCTACCACATAGACCGCGTTTCCGGTGCTGTTGATGGTGAAGTCGATGACATCGGTGACCGTCGGCGTGTTGAAGTCCAGCTCCCCCTCAAGGACCGTCAGCGTGACCGCATCCCCCGGACGCACATCTTCCGCAGACAGCGCGAGGACACCCGCGTCGATGAGAAGACCACCGCTGGCATCCACCAACCACAGCAGCTCAATTCGCTGCTCACGCTCCGTGAAATTGGACACGATCGCATCGGTCACCTGCAGGGGGAACGCGCCGTCGCCATCCGCGATGGCGATCAGCACATCACTGATGCCCGCGTCGAAGCTCTCGTCATAGTTGTCATAGGTGATCAAGTCGGGGTCATCGATGGCGCCCGCCCAGTAATCTGGGAACGCCGGACCGATCTGACAGTCGATATCCACCTCACCGTCCCCATCCAGCGGGGTCAGCTCTGTGGCCTGGCCCGGCTGGGCGTTCGTTCCCCGCGGGTCCTCTGAAGCGGCGTCGCAGCCAAACGAACTCATCAGGACAGGGAAGAAGATGGCGAGCAGACTCTGGCGCATGAAGACCTCAGGCTCCGGTTCTTCGAAGATCAGGAAGCGTCTAACAGCCGACGGTGACGCAATGATGACAGACAGAAGGCCGAAATCGCCTCATCGGGTTGTAGTCCGGTCGCCGACTGCTCTATCCCAACCGTGAAGGTCCTGTGTCTTCTAGGATGGACGCGCCGGGTGATGGTGCGCATTAAAACAAAACAGAAGAGAACATCAGGGGGCTTCACGACATGAGAAGGACATCTGCGATCGCCTTGCTGTCGCTTGTTTTCTGCGCCTGCTCGGATACGCATGCGCAGCAACCGCAAGATGACCGATCCGCGTCTCAGGTCACCCCCGCGGTCACGCCGATGCGCACGCAGGGCCTCATCGAGACCGAGCGAAACACCATCGCGGTCTTCGAAGCCGCTGCACCGGCCACAGTCTTCGTCACCCAGAAGTCTTACCAACAAAACCCCTACACCCGTCAACTCATCGAGGTTGAGTCGGGCACCGGCTCGGGGTTCCTCTGGGATGACCAGGGACACGTGGTGACCAACTACCACGTCGTCAACGGCGGCCGCCGCTTCGAAGTCAGCCTCCAGGGCGGAAACACCTATGCCGCAGAGTTCGTCGGCGGGGACCCGACCAAGGACATCGCCGTCCTCAAGCTGCGCGCCTCCGATGACGCCACCTTCATCCCCATCCGACTGCCCGCCTCACAAAACACCCCGCTTCAGGTCGGACAGAAGGCGATCGCCATCGGAAACCCCTTCGGGCTCGACCACACGCTGACATCCGGCGTCGTCAGCGCCACCGATCGCGAAGTCAAGGGCTTCAGCGGCCTCCCCATCAAGGGCATGGTCCAGACAGACGCCAGCATCAACCCAGGGAACTCCGGCGGCCCGCTGCTGAACTCTCGCGGAGAGCTGATCGGGATGAACACCATGATCTTCTCGCAGTCTGGTGGCTCCGCAGGCATCGGTTTTGCCGTCCCCGTCAACACCATCCGACGGATCGTCCCACAGCTCATCGACAACGGGCGGGTCACCCAGGTCGGCATCGGCGTCCAGCTCGTCGACCAGCGGGTCGCCCGATGGCGCCGGATCAAAGGCGTCATCATCGGGGATGTCATCGCCGGCTCCCCGGCCGCAGAGGCCGGCCTCGTCGGTATCCGACAGGACAACCGCGGACAGATCTACCTCGGCGACGTCATCATCGGCGTCGAAGGCCAAAACGTCGTCAACTACGACGACCTCTACATCGTCCTCGACGGACGGCGCCCCGGAGAGACCGTCACCCTCCTCATCGAACGGGACAATCAACGCCGAGAGGTCGCGCTGAAGCTCTATGAGATCCCCTCAAAATAACGTCTTCGGCTCTGGAATCCACCACAACCGCAGCGCTCGCACCCCGACACCCCGATCGCTCAAAAACCAGATCCGCCCCCGCTGACGATCCCAGACCGGCTCGTCATCGTGGGCCGGATGCGTCGTCAGCCGAATGTCCCGACCGTCGACCGTGATGAGGAAAATGTCTCGCTGACCATCCACCTCTCGCGCGACCAACCGCCCCCCCCCCGGGCCCGGTCGCACAGCCTCAGCCGCCCCGTTCCAGAGGACGCGATCGGGCGCAACAGGCACCGGCGACCAGACGTGTGATGTCGCAGAGGCCGCCACGATCTCTACGGTCTCATCACGCCCTGGGGGCAGGCGGAATCCAACCCATCCCCTCCCCTCGTGTCCGCGACGATCTCCGGTCAGCCCGCTGAACCACAGGCTGCCATCATCGGTACCGATCAGATCGGCGGCGATCAGCGGCGCCTCTGGATCCCACAGCGGGTTCGCCGCGCCCACCGGGGGCGGCTGCGCCCTTCCCCCCACGATGACCGCGAAGAGAACCACAACCCATCTCCCCCGCCGTTCGAGCGCAGACGGTCTCCACGGCATCATCGCTCCCCACAGGGCAAGCACGAGAAACAGCCGTGGAAAGCCCAGGACGACCTCCAGCGGAGAGGCCGGATCCGGCAACGACATCGAAATCGGGCTCCAAACCGCCAGCACGGCCAACACCAGGATCGCCGCAGCCCGCCCCCGCTCACCGGACCGAAGCCCCCACGCCGCCGTCCAGATCACCGGGGGGATCAGCAAAGTCAGGTGGTACATTGACAGGATGGGCCCGCTCACCAGCGCACAGATCGCCGCGGCGCCGAGCAGCTGGCTTCGGTGGGCCACAGACTTCTCTGGCCACGAGAGCCCACCGCAAGCGGTGATCCCAACCATCAGGGCGCTGAGAGCGGCAGGGATCGCGGCGGCCAGCCGAGGCGCGTCAGACCACGCGACGTTCATTCCAGGCATCGGATGCAGCAGGATCCGCGAAGCCTGTCCGATCCCCTGGTATGCAGGGTGCCAGGGGTGGACGAAGAAGCCGCTGGCCGAGGCCGGGACGATCTCTCGGAGCCAGACCCCATGAAGCGGCCACCCGACCAGGAGCACGCTGACCGCTCCACCAAGGAGGAGCGTCCCCGCCGCGGCGAACACGACCGTCCGTTCCCGTGCCATGGCGGCGAGAAGGACAATCGGCCATGCATGCACCTTCAGACCGGCAGCCAGCCCCCAGAGGATCCCCGCAAAGAGGCTTCGCTGTCGTTGGTAGGCCAGATATCCGAGCGCGAGAGCGCAGACCGCGGGCAGGTGAAACTGCCCCTGAACGAGGTGCGCACCAAGCGCTGGCCACATGGAGAGGGCGATGGCCCCCAGCAGCCAGGCCGGCAGGTCCAGGGCGGCCGAGAGCGCTGCGATGGTCAACGTTCCCAAAAGGACCTGACCGACCAGCCATCCGATCCCCGCCAGCTCCGGTCCGAGCGGCAACAGCGGCGCCGCCAACAACGTCGAAGGCGGGGTCAGGACAGCGAAGCCGACGAGCTGGTCGCCGAAGCCCGCCCGTTGGGCCTGCGCCGTGAACCATCGGTAGTCGTACAGCCGGACCAGATCCGCCCCATCCCACCACAACGATGCCGCGGTGAAATAGTTGGCGAAATCGCCGCGCGGCGGCCCGGTCCAGACCGCCGCGAAGAGCCAGATGGCGAAGACCGCCGCGTCAAGGCGCCCATCCCGAGGCAGCCTCAGCGAATGATCCCTTCAATGCCAGGGAAGCACTGGAAGGTCTCGATGGCGCCCAGCGTATCGGTGGTCTCACAGAACCCGATCATGTCGAAGTCTTCGTTGTCGTCACCGGCACCGAAGAAGCCCCAGTTGGTATTGTTGCTGTACATGAAGGTGGACTCACCGAACACAACCGCGGCACCTTCTGGATCCGTCTGGTTGAGCGTGATGTCCGAGGCGACAAGGTCGATGTCCGCATCATTGACCGACTCAGCGATCACCAGGGCTGCGCCGTTTGTCGCGGTCGATTCCGACAGCAAAGAGTTCTCAAACCAGATGTCGAACTCGCTGGCGCCATCGACACCCAGTTCGAGGCGGCGGCGGCTTCGGATGAAGGGGGCATCTTCTACTTCGATGGCGATGGCGCCAGCGAGTTCGACATCTGGTTTGAGAA
>JBCBLB010000740.1:0-4586 GCA_038520555.1 Myxococcota bacterium
GAACTGGCCGAGATGATCGCCGACAAACTCGAGGGGCTCTGCGCGCGGCACGACCTCGAGCGGCTGCACATCATCGGACACTCCAAGGGCGGGCTCATCGCCCGCACCTACGTCCAGCAGCTCGGCGGTGACCGGCGGGTCAAGAGCCTCATCACCCTGGGCACCCCACACCATGGCACCCCCACGGCCCTGCTCGGGGTCGCGTTGATGGGCGGCGGGTTGATCTCCAGAAGCCCGCTCCAGATGATCCCTGGATCGCCGCTGTTGCGGCTGCTGCAGCGGGACCACTTCCCAGGCGGCGTCCCGCTGGCCAGCGTCTACTCCACCCAGGACGTCATCTGCCCGTGGTGGTGCTCGGTCCTCCGTCCCCGCCCTGGAGAGTCCAGCATGAAGAACCTCCCCGTCAAAGGGATCGGACACTCCCAGCTGACAACCGACGCTGGCGTCTATCACCTCGTGAGAGGGGAGCTGGAGCGGGCGAGCGCCCTCTGGCGAGAGCGCGACGTGTCCTGAGCGGACGGACACCCCGGTTGGATTGAACAACCAACCCGTTATCCGCTAATCTACAAGACGGTTGGTGAGGACTTGCGCGACTGATGGCGGCACTGGAACATACCAAGACACAGCAACATCACCCGCTGGACAACCCGACGGTGATCGGACGCTCGCGGGCATGTGGCATTCAAATCTCGCTGGGCCATGTCTCCAGCACCCATGCAGAGGTTCGCTGGAACGGTCATTGTTGGGATCTGCGCGACCTGGACAGCCGGAACGGGACGTTCGTCAACGGCCGCCGGCTGGCCAATGGGGAGCGGGTGATGTTGAGCAAGGGCACCCAGATCGCCTTCGGCGATCTGTCGGATCCCTGGATCGTCTTCAACGACGGGCCCCCCGGCGCCTATGCAGAGGATGGCAGCGGCCGCCGGCAACGGGCCGATGAGAATGGGCTTCTGGTCCTCCCCAACATCGACCACCCCGATCTGGGCATCTACTTCGACGGCACCACCTGGCGCGCGGACTCCGGGGAGAACGTCGTCCCCGTTGAAAACGGCACGGTGGTGGGGGCGGGTGGCATCGAGTGGACGTTGAACCTGCCCGAAGACCTGCGCGCCACCCAGGAAGTGATGGCCCCCGGCGACACGATGTGCCTGGACTTCTTCGTCAGCCAGGACGAAGAACACATCGAGATCATGGTGCACCGCAGCGGCCAGCAACGGCGACTGGATCATCGGGCGCACAGCTACCTGTTGCTGACCCTCGCCCGTGAGCGCATCGCCCAGGCGCAGGATCCCTCGATCCCCCCCTCCGAGCAGGGCTGGATCTACCACAGCCTGCTCGCCGATCAGCTGAAGATGCCGATGAATCACTTCAACATGGCGGTCTATCGGGCCCGTCAGCAGTTCAGCAGCGTCGCGATGGGCGAAGACCAGATCATCGAGCGGCGGCGGGGCTCCGGTCAGATCCGCATCGGCTGCGGCAACCTGAACGTTCGCCCCCTCTGACGCCGATCAGCTCAGCGCCGCGTTGAGCTTCTCGATGTTCTCACGGGCATCGCCGAAGAACATGCGGGTGTTGTCATAGAAGAACAGCGGGTTCTGCACGCCGGCGTACCCCGACCCCAGACTCCGCTTGAGCACGATGACATGGCGGGCCTTCCAGACCTGCAGGACCGGCATTCCATAGATGTCGCTGCCTGGCATGGTCTCCGCGGCGGGGTTGACGATGTCGTTGGCCCCGACAACCATGACCACGTCGGTCCGAGGCATGTCGTCGTTGATCTCATCCATCTCAAGGACGATGTCATAGGGCACGCCCGCCTCAGCGAGGAGGACGTTCATATGTCCCGGCAGGCGACCGGCGACCGGGTGGATGGCGTAGCGGATGCGGATGTTGCGGCCCTTCAGGGCGCGGGTCATCTGCTCGACCGCCTGCTGCGCGCGGGCGACGGCCATGCCATAGCCGGGGACCACGATGACGTCACGGGCGTCCTTGAGCAGGTCCGCCACGCCGTCAGGGTCGATGGCCTGCGCCTCGCCACGGGCGGCGTCGTCGACGGCCACCACCGGCTTGTTGTCCGCCGTCCCGAACCCACCGAAGATGACGTTCCAGATCGAGCGGTTCATCGCCTTGCACATGATGTAGCTGAGGATGGCGCCGCTGCTGCCGACCAGGGCGCCGGTCACGATGAGCAGGTCATTTCGGAGCATGAAACCCGCCAACGCCGCCGCCCAGCCGGAGTAGCTGTTGAGCACCGAGACCACGACCGGCATGTCCGCGCCGCCAATGGCCATGACCAGATGCACCCCCATCGCCCCCGCGATGAGCGCAACGATGATCAGGATGGCGACGCCCAGGCTGACCCCAGAGAACAGCAGCGCGAACATCAGGACGATAAGCAGCCCGAGCCCACCGGCGTTGAGCGCGTGGCGGTTGGACAGCAGCACAGGCGCGCCCGACAGCGAGCCCCGGAGCTTGGCCCAGGAGACCACCGAGCCCGTGAACGTCAGCGCCCCAATCGCCACCCCGAGCCAGATCTCGACGAGGTGGACGGTCTGTTCGGCCACACTGTATTCCCCGATCGGGCCGATGTACGACGACAGACCGACCAGGACCGCGGCGAGGCCGACGAAGCTGTTGAGCAGCGCCACCATCTCCGGCATCGCCGTCATGGCCACCCGCAGCGCCAGCCCAGCGCCCAGCGCCGCCCCGATGAGCACGGCGAGGAGGGGGAGCTGGAAGGCCACCACTGCCGGGTTGAGCAGCGTCGCCACGATGGCGACGCCCATCCCGATGGCGCCCAGCAGGTTGCCCTGCCGCGCGGTGTGCTGACGAGACAGACCGGCGATGCTCACGATGAAGAGGATCGCAGCGGTCAGATAAAGGATCGCAAGGAAACCTGAAGACATCGATACCCTTCCTTTTACTTCCGGAACATCTGGAGCATGCGCTGGGTGACCAGAAAGCCCCCAGCGATGTTGATCGTCGCAATGAGGATGGCGGCCGCACCGAGCCACGCCGCAGCGTCAAACTCACCGGTCGCCGCCTGCAACAAGCCGCCGACGATGATGATCCCGCTGATCGCGTTGGTCACGCTCATCAGCGGGGTATGCAGCGCCGGCGTCACGCTCCACACCACCTGGTAGCCGACCACACAGGACAGCACGAAGACCGTGAAGTGCTGGATGAATGAGTCCGGGGCCCCGTTTGCCGCAATCAGAAGCAGCACCAACGCGATCGCCCCGCCGATGATGACGTTTCGACGCCGTGTGCGGTCTGCCGCACCATCCACCACAGGCCCAGGCGAAGACGTGGCGGGCTCGGGTGTCGGCCCTGTCGTCGGCCCTGTCATCGGCGCGGGCTTCGGCGTCGGCGGCTTCCGCGGCGGCGGGGGCAGGATCTCACCGTCATGGACGAACAGCGCCCCACGGACGATCTCGTCCTCAGCGTCGATGACAAACCCTTCGTCGCCGACCATCTCTTCGAGCAGGTGGACGATGTTCCGGGACAAAAATTCGCTGGCCACCCCGGCCATCCGGCTGGGCAGGTCGGTGTACCCAATGACCGTCACATCGTGGATGGTGACCGCCTTGTCTGCGACCGTGCCCTCACAGTTGCCCCCGTTCTGTGCGGCCAGATCAACCACGACCGAGCCGGGCTTGAGGATCTGGAGCATCTCATCGGTGATCAGGATCGGCGCCTTCCGTCCTGGGATCAGGGCTGTCGTGACGATGACATCCACTTCCTTGCACTGCTCTTTGAACAGGGCCATCTCCGCTTCGATGAACTCCTTGCTCATCGTCTTGGCGTAGCCGCCCTCCCCAGAGCCGCTCTCTTCGAGCTGAACCTCGAGGAAGGTCGCGCCCATGCTCTGCACCTGCTCGCGGACCTCGGGTCGGACGTCGAAGGCGCGGACTTCAGCGCCCAGCGAGCGCGCCGCACCGATCGCAGCCAGACCCGCCACACCGGCGCCGATGATCAGCACCCGCGCCGGCGGAGACTTGCCCGCTGCGGTCATCTGCAGGCCGAAGAAGCCCGGATACACCGTCGCAGCCTCGATCACTGCCCGATACCCCGCGATGTTCGCCATCGAGCTGAGCGCGTCCATCTTCTGCGCCCGGGTGATGCGCGGCACCCCGTTCATCGACAACACGTTGATCTTGCGGCCCGCCAGCGCCTTGAGCGGTCCATCCTCGCGGCCCAGCATGGCCACCAGCGCCGAGCCTTCCGGGATCTGGTTCAGGGCCGCGGCGTCGGTGGTCTGTGGACCGCTGACCGAGACGATGAGCGCCGGCGCGGCGTACAGCGCCGCAGCGTCCGCGGCGATCTCTGCGCCGGCAGCGACATAGGCTTCATCGTCGAATCCCGCTGCCTCACCCGCACCAGACTGGACCAGGACCGTAAAGCCGAGCGTCTTCAAGCGGCCCACGCTGTCTGGTGTCGCTGCGACGCGGCGCTCTCTGGGCCACGTCTCCTTGGGTACCACGATGTGCATACATCTCTCCGCGTCAGGAATGACAAAGAGCCCGCCTGCTCACTGCTGGGTGCAAAAACCGGTCTCGGGCTGGTTCTAATGTTGCGACCGTCTA
>JBCBLB010000803.1:0-4031 GCA_038520555.1 Myxococcota bacterium
CCAGATCTCATCGCCGTCACGGGGCGCCTCCAGCAGCGCCATCCAGCGGGTCAGCTGGGCGGGGGTGGGGAGGATGAGGTACCGCTGTTTGAGGAAGTGGTCGATGCTGGCGCGGTCGATGGTGTCCCAGAGCGGGTGCGGCGTCCGCTGCAGGGCCCCCCAGCAGAAGTCCGCACCCCCCAGCGCTGCCCGTCGAGAGAGGACGATCAACGCAGCGAGGTGCGCGATCCGTGGCGCGCCGAGCTGCTCGGGGCCACAGTCCAACAGGGCGATGCATCGCCGCGATCCGGCAGGCTCCCGCCGGGCGAGGTCGATAAACAGGTGCTCCGCGTTCGCCGCGCGGCGCAGGAATTCGTCTGGTGCGGCGTCTGCCAGGGCCCACTCGCTGAGCATCAGCCGCTCATAGCTTCCCCGTCGGGTCAGGCCGCTGACGCCTTCGAGGTGCACGGCGCCGACCTGCTCTTTGGTGCGCATGGTGCCGAACATCGATGACAGCTTCGGCAGCCACGCCCCGATGGCAGACATCAGCTCCTCGCGGAACAGCGACAGGGGCTCCGACCAGGTCTCCAGGCCATGGGGAAGCGCCGTCATCTACGCCAACCACCTGTGGAGCTGTTCGACGTCGAGGGGGCGCGCGTTGCCACAGGCGATGACCTTCGAAGGCGTGACCACGAGCGGAAGGTCGCCCTCCTGCGCCCGGAGGATCAGCGCCCGCTCGACGAGCGAGATGGGGACCGCGGTGTTGAGCATCGTGGGCAGCAGCAGCGCCGGCGCGCGGGGGTCTTTTCCGAGGTATTGGACCCCATCGACCCACGGCAGGTCCTCTGTTTTGCCGATAATCACAACCTGATCGTCTGCGGCGAGCCCTCTGAGGTTGTCGCGGTATCCGTTGAGCAGCCGCCGAACGAGGCGCACTGCGGCTTCGCCTTCGCCGAGGACGGCGCCAGCGGGCAGCGGGTCGGTGCGGGGTTTCCAGTTAAGCCGGATCATGGCTGAGGTTCAAGACGATCTCCTGTCTGAGTGTCTTTAGCGACGTCGGCAGGTTCGAGGGATCAAATCCAGCATCGATCTCGCGCGCGACGCCTTCGAGCTTGAGCCGCCACCGGTCGTCTCGCTGCGTGGCCGCCAGCAGAGGCTCCGCCAATGCGACGATCAGGGCGGCCCGCGCGGCGGGGCCGGCAGAGGCCGCCCCTGCGGCGGCGACGAGGTTGTCGTTCTCCGCCACGTCGAGGATCTGTCGCAGCCGGTCCTTCGCTTCGGCCTGATCGGCCTGGGTGGGAACGGCGAACACCACCGGCCAGAGATCTTGCTTGGAGGGGATCTCTCGGCCAGCGATGGCCGCTGCGGCTGCGATGAGCCGTTGGGCCTTCACGGCGCGTCGGTCAGAGAAGTGGATCCCCACCTGTCGGAGCGCGCGGATACAGTCGGCGAGATCAGGACGCACCACCGAGAGATCCATCTTCTGGCTTCGTTCGGCGAGGGCGTCGACATCCTTCATCGAGGCGAGCGGCGCCATCGGTCGGTTTTGAACCGACCATCCCCCTTCGAGGAGGGCTTCGAGCTGCGGGTCGGGGAGGTTGTCGACGAAGATCCGGAGCATAAACCGGTCCGCGAAGGCGGCGAGGGCCGGCTCTTCGGGCAGGCCGTTGCTGGCGCCGACGCAGACCCGGAGCGGCACCGGCAGCGCGGTGTGCCCACGGCGAAACCGGCGTTCGTTGAGGATGCCGAGCAGGGTGTTCAGGATCGCCGTTGAACCCAGGAAGATCTCATCGAGGAACGCGATCTCGGCTTCGGGGAGCATCCCCGCCGTCTCTGTGACCACCCGCCCCTCGCGGAGCGCACGGAGGTCGATGGGGCCGAACAGTTCGCTGGGTTCGGTGAACCTGCCGAGGAGGTATTCGAAGTACCGCCCGCCGAGGGCCGCGGAGATCCGTCGGATGGCGGCGCTCTTCGCGGTCCCGGGCGGTCCGATGATGAGCAGGTGTTCCCGGGCGACGGCGGAGAGCACGACCAGCTCCGCCAGCTCCCGCCGCCCGACGAGCCCTGCAGATGCGGCTTGTATCGCAGCCCGCAGTCGCTCGGCATGTTGTCCCATCTCCACCTCCGGCAACCAATTATTCACCGGCCGCGGTTGGGGCTGAAGATATCTCACCAACCGAGGCGAGAATTCTCTACACGGAAACAGCGGACCATGTCTGACACATCGCGGCTTCGCGCCCTGCTCCAACGGATCGATGGGCGCCCCTACCCGGCCTACCGGGACATCAAGGGCGTCTGGAACCTCGGCGCGGTCGAGATTCGAATCGATCACGTCCAGGGCGATCCCTTCGCCGCGCCCTCTCGCGTTCGGGTCCGGATCCAGACCTCCATCGCCGAGGAGATCTGCTCCGACCCCGTCCAGCGCCTCGCCGCCGAGGACTGGCTGCTGCGTCGGTTCGGCGCAGATCTGACCGGCACCCGTCGAGGCAGCGGAAAGTCCGGGTTGCTGGACGTCTACCGGCCCGGTCCCGAGATCGTCGAGCGGAGCGCCGTTCGACTCCTCAGCGACGGCGTCGCTGAGGTTCGGCTCCGCGCAGGGCTTCCGGCACGAGGGCGTCGCATCCTTGGGGAGCAGGCATGGCGGATGTTGTCTGCGGATCTCCCAGCGGCTGCAACGGCCCTGGTCGCACCATCGGAACCATCGCTGCATGAGCAGATCGCCTCGGTGAGGCTACAGCAGCGGATGCGGGCCGCGCTTCGCGCGCAAGGCCTGGTGGCGTTCATCGCAGATGGCTCGGTGCTGCCAAGGTCATCGGGCGTGAGCCAGGCGCCGATGGCGGGTGCGGTCCCGTTTTCTTCGCCGGCGTCGCTTCGGGTGAACCTCTGTGGCGTCGAGGGGATGGGGGTTCCGACCGGTCTGACCCTGATCGTCGGCGGAGGATTCCACGGCAAGTCCACGGTTCTCCAGGCGATCCAGCGCGGTCATCTCGACCATATCCCCGGCGATGGCCGGGAGCAGGTCGTCGCGGATCCCGACACCGTCAAGGTTCGGGCTGAGGACGGCCGCAGCGTGGTGGGAGTGGATGTCTCCCCGTTCCTCGGCGCCCTTCCTGGAGGGCGAAGCACCGCGCCGTTTTCGACGCCGGACGCCTCGGGCTCGACCTCACAGGCCGCAGCCATCGTTGAGGCCGTCGAGGCCGGCGCGAAGGTGCTCTTGTTGGATGAGGACACGTCAGCGACCAACCTGTTGGTTCGGGATGAGCGGATGCGTCGGTTGATACCACCGGAGCGGGAGCCCATCACCCCGTTCGTGGAGCGCGTACGAGAGATCCGGGAGCAGTGGGGAGTGTCAACGATCATGGTGGTCGGAGGGGTGGGAGACTACCTCGCAGTGGCCGATACGATCATTGGGATGAACGCCTACCGGGCGCAAGACCTGACCGAGGCGGGGCAGGCGTTGGCAGGGGAGGCCGCCAGGGCACGGCGGCCGCTCGGAAAGGGACTCGCCATCCGAGGAATCGAAGCGCGAAGCCTGAAACCCACTGGCAAGGGCCGGATTGGGGCGAGGGATGATCGACGGATCAGCTATGGCTTGGAAGAGATCGACCTCACCGCTGTAGAGCAGGTCTTGGATGGGGCGCATGCGGCGACCATCGGACATGCGATTCGGTGGCTGTTCGAACAGGAGAGGGGCTTCGCAGAGGTGGATTATCTGTTAGATGTCCTCGAGTCAGCGATTGGGGTTGAAGGCATCGAGATCCTCTCACCATTCCGGGAGCCCGTTGGGGCGCTGATTTGCCCACGTCGTCACGAGGTCGCCGCCGCCATCAACCGGCTGCGCACCCTCTCCGTCCGATGAAGGCGAAAAATCAGTAGAGGATGGACCGAACTTCAGTCACCCTGTACACCATCGATACGGACGGAGGAGACATTCCCATGAAGCGATTCCTACTGCTCGGCCTGTTGTGGGGCTGCGACGACAACATTCGCGTCAGCGATGAAGTCAACCTCGGTAATGAAGCCGACACCGATACGGACACCGACACCGACAC
>JBCBLB010000626.1:0-5726 GCA_038520555.1 Myxococcota bacterium
CGCTGCATCGTCGCCGCCCAGCATCGTCGCCGCCGCATACCCGCCGCCGCCGCCCAACAGCAGACACACCACTGACGCGATGATCAGCGGGAGCTTGCTCGGCTTCGGCGCCTCTGCCTCTTCCAGCTCTTGTTCATCTGCCATCGTTCAGTCTCCTTCCACGTTGTCGAGCGCGTCCATCGCCACCGCCTCTCGGCCGCGGATGACCAGCTCGACCCGTCGGTTCCACTCCGACGAGCCGCCCTCCAGGTCAGCGGGGTGGTACTCGCCCATCGCGTTCGCCTGAAGAAATTGTCCGCCCAGCTCGCTGCGCTGCTGAAGCTCAAACAAAACGGCCAGGGCCCGCTCGCTGCTCACCCGCCAGTTGTCCTCCGTCGCTCCGGTCGCGTCGGTGTGACCCTCGACCTCGACCGAAACCGACTGCCCCTTCAACGCCTCCCCGATGTCCCGGAGCATCTGGTAGGCCGCCGGGTTGATCTCCGCGCTGCCCGGCGCAAACAGGATCCGGTCGTTGAGCTGAAGGCGCAGCTCGTTGGGGGTCTTGGTCATCTGAATCGCCTGATCGGAGAGGTGCTTGCTCAACGAGTCGCGCAGCGACGTCCCCACCTTGTCCATGGTGGTCTTGTTCATCTCGAACTCATGCGATTTGGTGTCCGGCC
Organism: Myxococcota bacterium; assembly: GCA_038520555.1. Taxonomy (GTDB): domain Bacteria; phylum Myxococcota_A; class UBA796; order UBA796; family UBA796; genus JBCBLB01. Next base: position 660 of record JBCBLB010000626.1, read on the forward strand.
CGACCCCGTCTTTGGGCTGCGAGCCAGAGCCCAGGGCGAACCGGATGGAGCCCATCACCGCGTCGACCTGTGAGGTGTCCTCGAAGTTGGCCATCGCCAGCAGCATGACGAAGAAGGTCAGCAGCAGGGTGACCATGTCCGAGTAGGTGACCATCCACAACGGCGCGCCAGCAGGGGCCTCCTTCTTCTTGGGCATCTCAGCTCGCCTCCTGGATCCGCTGCCCAGGCGGCAGCTGAACGTTGAGGCGCTCGCTCATGAACCGCGGGTTCTCGCCGGCCAGGATGGACAGCAGACCATGAGCCATCAGCATCTTCTCCGCGATCTCCTCGTCAGAGCGCACGTTGAGCTTCTTGGCCAGCGGGATCGCGATGACGTTCGCGATGACCGAGCCATACAACGTCGTCAGAAGGGCGACCGCCATCGCCGGACCGATCGCGGACGGGTCGTCGAGGGCCTGGAGCATCTGGACCAGGCCCACCAGGGTCCCGATCATCCCGAAGGCTGGCGCATATGCGCCGAGGGCGTCCATCATCTCGGCCCCCGCGCCGTGGCGCTCGGCGATCTTGTCGATCTCCAGATACAGGACCTCCTGGATGGCCTGCGGATCGTAGCCGTCGACCACCATCTGCACCCCGCGGCGCAGAAAGTCGTCGTCCAGGTTGCCGGCCATATCTTCCAGGGCGAGCAGACCGCCTTCCTTGCGGACGCGGTTGCTCATCTCCTGCATCAGGCCCATCACCCGTTCTGCATCCCGGGGTTGGGCGAAGAAGCAGTTCTTTGTGACGGCCGCGAACGTCTTCAGCCGTCCCCCCGGGAACGCGATCGCCAGCGCCGCGAAGCTGCCGAAGATCACGATCAGGGCGGACGGAACGTCGATGAACGCCGACAGCGGACCGCCGGTGAGGATGGCGGCCAGGATCAACCCAAACGCCGCGACAAGGCCAATAACGGTGACCAGATCCATGCTCTTCTTCCCGCGTCCCGTTCAAGTGATGGAGGGCATCAAGAAGACGCCACAAGCTCTGTTCGGGTCATCGGAATTTTGATCCCGTTCGATAAGCCCGCTTCACGCATCCGACGCAGAAGGGGCGAATCAGACGAGGTTGACCAGCTCCTGTAGCAGATCATTGGTCGAGCTGAACACCCGGGAGTTCGCCTGGTAGCTCCGCTGCGCCCCGATCATGTTGACGAACTGATCTTCCAGCTCGACGTTGCTGCCTTCCAGCGCCGCCCCGATCAGATCCCCCCGACCGGCCGTCCCCGCCACACCGACGGCCGGCTCGCCAGAGCTGATGGTCGCCTTATACATCGAGCCGCCGACCCGCTCCAGCCCGCCCTGCCCCGGGAAGTTGGCCAGCAGGACCTGACCGAGCTGCAGCTCCTCTCCGTTGGTGTAGGTGCCCACCAGGACGCCGTCCTGATCGATCTCGACCGAAGACAGGTACCCGAGCCCGTAGCCGTCCTGGCTCACGGCGCTCACCGCAGAATCGCCAGCGTTCTGGGTGATGCCCCCCTCGGTCGGCAGGCCGTTGACGTCGACCCCGAATTGCAGGTCGTAGTCCCCCGGCTCGGCGCCCAAAAAGCTCCAGGGCGTGCCGGTGTCCCGAACGTTGTTCTGGGTGAAACCGGTCAGCTGCCCGTCGGTGTCGAAGCTCAGCTCTCCAGAGCTGATGAGGAAGGCGTTGCCCTCGGTGCCGCCGCCGTCCAGCTCGCCGGCGTCGACGACCGCGTAGTAGCTCCAGGTGTTGTCGGCCGTCTTTTCATAGACCACCGTGACCTCATGCGCCTCGCCCAGAGAGTCGTAGACCGTCACCGACGAGGAGAAGTCCCCCGCGCTGGCGAACGCGTTGATGGTCGAGGTCGCTCCGTCCGCGACCACCGTCCCGTCCGCGATGGGCGTGTCCGTGGGATCGACCGAAGAGTCCAGGTTCGCCGACATCGAGATCATCGACGTCAGGTTGGGCGGCGTGGTCGGCGTGTCAACCCGGAGATCGGTGATCTGCCGGCCGATGACACCGCCCTCGGCGCCGTAGCCCTGCAGCCGCATGCCGCCAGCGGTGACGATATAGCCGTTGTCGTCGTAGCCGAACTGGCCGGCGCGGGTGTACATCATCTCATCGCCCGAGCGGACCATGAAGAAGCCGCCACCGTTGATGGCCATATCAAGGGAGTTGTTCGTGCCCTCGATGCTGCCCTGGCCAAACAGCGTCGCGACGGTGTCGGTCGCCGCGCCGGTGCCGATGGATGACATCCCGGAGAGGCCCCCCACATCGTTGGGGAGCAGATCGCCGAAGTTCGCCCGGCTGCCCTTGAAGCCCACCGTGTTGAGGTTGGCGATGTTGTCACCGATGACGCTCATCGACGTGCTGGAGACGCCCAGACCTGAGCTCGCGGTGTTGAGGTTGTTCAACAGAGACATCGGCTTTACTCACTCCTCTCGTTGTCTTTGCTCTCGCCGTCGCCATCATCGGAGACGCCGACCCGAAGGATCTCGCCGAGATCGATCTCGATGCCCTGAATCGAGGGCACCGGTGTACCAGACGCGTAGGACATCCCGTCGATCTCCCCCTGGACCATCCCCGAGACCATCACGTCCTCGCCCGACGCGTTCGTCGCCGAGATCGTGAAGCTGTAGATCCCTTCAGGCAGGGGGTTGCCGTCCTGGTCCTTCGCCGGGAAGCTGAAGCTTCCCTCACCGTCATTGAGCGCACCCATCGGTCCGCTGTAGACGACCTCGCCGTCCTCGTTCTTCACCGTGATCTCCGCGCTCGCTGCATCCCCGACCGCCTCGTAGTGGACCGTCAGCTCGTCCGACGCACCGTCGTGGTATGTCTGCTCGGCGTAGGCGGTGACCTCGCGGCCCAGCAGCTGCGTCATCGTCGCGTTATTCATCGACGCCGTCGCAAGGTACAGGCCGTCGATGCTGTCATTGACGCTCACCAGCTGCTCCAGAGAGCTGAACTGGGCGAGCTGAGCGACGAACTCTTCGTTGGACTGTGGGTTGAGGGGATCCTGGTTCTGCAGCTGCGTGACCAGCAGCTGCATAAAGGTCTCCTGACCCAGATCGTTGGTCGGAGCCGAAGCGGCGTCTTGCTGCATCGTCGCCAATGAGGCGGCGCCATCGAGGGTAACAGACATCTTTCTTCCTCATCGAGACGCCCTCTACTCGGCACCTTGATGAATCGCTTAAGAAAGAATCAGGCCCGGACGTCCAACAGGCGGTTCCTGACGTTTTCCGTCGGAGAACCTTCCTCTTCATTAGAGGATTCGTCACCCTCCGCTTCGGCCCGTTGCCCATCCTCTGTCTGTGAATGCCGTGCATCGTCTTCGGTACGGGCACGCGCCGAGTAGGCGTCGAGACGAAGACCGCGCTCTTCAAACGCACGCTCCAGCTCCGGCTCCATCGACATGAACTCGTTGACCGACTCTGGCGCCGTCACCACCCGAACCTGCAGGCCATCATCGACCTGCTCGATGTCAACATCGATCGACTCGCCGCCGTCCTCGACCCGGACCTGAAGTTTGTTTGGCGTCGTTGGGTGGAACCGAAGCTCCAGATCCTCATCGACCTCAGCCGGCGCTTCACCCATCTCCGCTGTGGCTTCAGGAGTTTGAATCTCAGACTCAACGCTGAAATCCACAAGCTCCGGCTCGAAGACCAGCTCAGCGTCCAGGGGCGTGGAGGGTTCCAGTCGCTTCGGAGGCTGCGGTGCTCTTGGTGTCTCAGGCTCAAGCTCGAAGTCGGACCCGGCCTCCAGAGCAGACGCAGGCTCAGAACGCTCCGAACCAGACAAACGGTCCGAAGCGAACTCAGGACGGTCGTACGCGATGATCGGTTGGTCGAGAGCGTCCTGAACGAGAAGCGGGGATATCCAGACGACCCCCGCCCCGGCGTCGTCCGGCTCTTCTTCGATCGATGTCTCCGGCTCGTCCTCCGGGGGCGTTACAGCCGTCGAGAGGAGTGCGGGTCCTGCAGGCTCGACGAGCCCATCTTGTGCACCGTCGACGGATGCAACCGCATCGAGCATCCCCTGAAAGTCAGCGCTCGTTGAGGACGGTGCGGCGCCCGGAGGCGCCGCCGGTGAGAGGAGCAGGTCGATGGGTGCGGCGATGTCCATCATATGCCGCTGATGCCGTTCGCCGGGTCCTCGTTGAGGCGCTCGGTGAGCCTGGCGGCGGTGTCCGGGGGCATCGCCGCCAGGATCTTGGCGACCTTATCGGGACGCATCCCGCTGAGAATCAACAGGGCGTCTGCCTCTCGGGCTGCGGCGAGGATCGGCGCAGCCTGGGAGCCCCGCATCTTCTCGAAGGTCTTGATCTGGCGCGCGATCTGGTCGTCGTGACGGGTATCCAGTTCGGTGAGGAGGTTCTGGATTTCGTCGCGGAGCGCCTCACTCTTGGAAAGCTTCTCGCGCAAGCGCCCCTCCGCCTCCCGCATCTTCTCTTCTTTGTCCGAGATGGTCTGCTCGCGGACGTCGAGGGCGCGGGCTTTGCGCTGGAGCTGCTCTGCGATGGAGGGCTCCCCGGGCAGATCGCGACGCCCCAGCTCCGCGTTGGAGTACAGCCCTTCGTTGGCCGCGGCTGACGCAGCGGCGCCCAACATCGCCCCGATGACGTAGGGGAGCAGGCTGTTCAACCGCATCGCCGCCACCAGCCCTGCATGCCGATCTCGTTGTTGCGCCGCTGCTCGGCACGACGGGCCTCAGCAGCGGCCGCATCTTCGGCATGTTCGATCACCAGCTCGACGATGCGTGCCTGCTGGCGCGCCGCCTCAAGCGTCTCCCGGCGGCGCTCCGCTTCTGCCGTGCGCTGGTCCAACTGGCGCTGCTCCGTTCGGCGACGCATCTCCATCTGGAGGCACCAGCTCTGACGCTGCGCCATCCAGCAGGCGTCTTCCTCATCCGCTCCAATTCTGACCGCCGCGACTTCCTCATCCAACGCGTTCAGGTGCGCTTCCTGCGCGGTGCGTTGGTGTTCGGCTTCCATATACTCCAGCCCCGCTACCCGCTTCTGGTGGTCGCGGATCGACGGGAGAGCGATCAGGGTGCCGCGCATGAAGTACCCTC
>JBCBLB010000284.1:0-11378 GCA_038520555.1 Myxococcota bacterium
CCATCCGTATGATCGGTGTAAGGTTGAGAAAATCCCATCAGAGCATGGGTTTTATGAAATATTTCATAAAACCCATGCTCTGATGGGATTTTCTCAACCTTACACCGATCATACGGATGGCCCGTTTTCGAAAAGCCGGATCGGAAGAGGTGTGGTGCATTTCAGGCATCTTTCAACACTCTTTCAAGGTCTTTTACCGCTTTCACCACCGCGATGGCCCCAAGCCCGGACACCGGCTCCCGCGAATACCCCCAGTTGACCGCAACAAATGGGATCCCCGCCGCGGCAGCAGCGCCGGCATCCGCAGGAGAATCCCCGACCAACACCGCAGACGATGCGTCCGCGCCGACCTGGGCCAGGATGTGAAGCACCATCTCCGGCGCAGGCTTGCGGGTTGGCAAGCTGTCCCCGCCCAACAGCATCGAAAAATGGTCTGACCAACCCAGCTTATGGACAATCTGACGCGTTGGACCGATCGGCTTGTTGGTGCAAAGCGCGAGCGTCGCACACGCAGCCATACGCGGTAACATCTCCTCGACACCAGGATACGGCCGGGTGCTCTCCAAAACACGGCGGTCGTAGATCTCCAGGTACCGGTGGGTGAGCTTGCGGGCGTTGTCGGCGCGGCCAGTCGCCGCCAACGCACGCTGGACCAGCTTGACTGCACCCTCCCCGATCATTCGTCGGAATTCCGGTTTTTGGAGCGGGCGGCGTCCAATCTCGGCGAGCAAGGTGTTCATCGCACCCAACAGGTCGGGCGCGGAGTCGATCAAGGTCCCGTCGAGGTCAAAGAGAATGGTCGAAAATCGCATACAGTGTCCTCGGTTCATCGTCGTGACACTCCGACCCAGCGGAGGCTGAGTTGACCGTATCGTTCTGGTTGCAGGGCGCAGCCCCCATTTATCCCCGGTTGGCGGCTGCTCACCGCTGCGAGGTGGCCATCGTCGGCGCCGGCCTCTGCGGCGTCTCGGCGGCCCTCACCCTCGCTACAGCCGGCGTCGACGTCGCCGTCTTCGAAGCCGACCAGGTCGCCGGCAGGGCCACTGGGCGAAACGCAGGCTTCATCCTGCAAGGCACCGCAGAGCGATACAACCGGGCCTGCGCGCTGATGGGCCACGACCGGGCCAGAGCCGTCCACCAGTGGAGCATCCTCAACCACGAGCACATCGCGCAGACCATCGCCGAGGCGCGGATCGACTGCGGGTACCGGAGGCGGGGGAGCCTTCAGCTCGCCGGATCCCCTGAGGAAGAGGCCGAGCTTCTCGAGAGCGCCCGGATGCTCAGCGAAGACGGCTTCGCCGCAGAGGTCGTCGAGGGCGACGCGCTGGGCCAGATCTATCTGGACGCCGGCTTCAAGATGGGCGTCATTCTGCCCGAAGACGGCGAGATTCACCCCGCAGACTTCGTCCGCGGGGCCGCCGCCGCCGCGACCCGCCGCGGCGCGCAGTTCTTCGAACAAACCACCATCACCACAATCGAAGACGCCTCTGCCGGAGATGTGCGACTGCGAACCCAGAGCGGTCATCCGGTTCAGTGTCAGCTCGCCCTCGTCTGCACCAACGCTCGGACATCGATCCTGCTCCCCTGGTTTCAAGACAAGATCGATCCGGTTCGGGGGCAGATGCTCGCCACGGCCCCGGTTCCCAGAATCTTTGAGCGCCCCATCTATGCAGACCACGGCTACGACTACTGGCGACAAGATGATGCCGGCCGGATCATCCTGGGCGGCTGGCGAAACCTCGACCCCGAGCAGGAGATCGGACTCGACGATCGGCTCCACCCTGAGATCCAGGAGCGGATGACCCACTTCTTGAGCCGGTTCTCTGCGCTCCAGGACGTGGAGATTACGCACCGGTGGGCTGGGATCATGGGGTTTTCGAGAGATGGACTGCCCGCGGTCGGTCCCGCCCCCGGGGCGGCCGGGGTATTGGTCGGTGCCGGGTTCACCGGGCATGGGTTCGGGTTCGCATGGTTGGCCGGGCATGCGTTGGCCATGGTGGTCCTTGAAGGGCGTCACGCGTTCGCAGATCAATTCGCACCGCGGCGGTGGAGCGGATAAAGAAGGAGTAGTTCAAGAGCCTTTGAACTCCGTTCAAGGGACATTGAACATGTTCCCGTGACCGAACCAGGATGGCTCCCCATGAAATCCGACGCTCGAGTTCGATGCTGTCCCGATGGGCTCATCACCGCAAACCGGCGCGCGGTGAAGGTCCTCGACTGCACCATCCGCGACGGTGGCATCGTCAACGACTGGCAGTTCTCCCACCAACGGGTCGGGGATGTCTTTCGCGCCCTGAATCAGGCCAACGTCGACTATATGGAAGTCGGCTATCGGACCCAGGACGGCGTGTTCGACACCGCAACCACCGGACCCTGGCGGTTCTGCGATGAGCAGGATCTCGTCGACGCTGGCGTCGAACCCGGCGCCATGAAGCTGTCCACCATGGTCGACTGTCACCGCGTCACCGTCGATGACATCCCGCCAAAAGGCGACACCGTCATCGACGTCGTGCGAATCGCAACCTACGCCCGGCATATGGACAAGGCCATGCGCCTGCTCGACCACTGCCTCGACGCCGGCTACGAAACCTTCGTCAACGTCATGGCCGTCTCCACCCTGGAACCTGACGTCGTCCACACCACCCTCTCCCGGCTCGCCCGGTCCGGCGTTCACAACGTCGCCATCGTCGACAGCTTCGGCGCCCTGTATCCCGAACACGTCCGCTACCTCGTCCGACAGTATCGGCACATCCTCGGCGACACCATCAACGTCGGCGTTCACTTCCACAACAATCTGCAGCAGGCCTTCGCCAACTCCATCGCTGCGATCGATGAAGGCGTCGATGTCGTCGACGCCACGCTCAACGGGATGGGCCGCGGCCCGGGCAACTGCCCCCTCGAGCTGCTGCTGCTCTACCTCGACAACCCCCGGTACAACATCGCCCCCGTCCTCGAACAGCTCGCCTTCTTCGATGGCCTGCGCCCCGAACTCGCCTGGGGGTACCAGCTGCCCTATATGGTCACCGGACAGTTCAACGTGCACCCCCAGCCAGGCATCGAACAGGTCAACGGGCCGAACCGACATGACGTCCGCGAAATGTTTGACAGCCTCTCCCGACGCGTTCGTCTGCGGAAGATCGGCTGACATCATGTCTCGTTGGATTCGGCTCCCGCTCGCGCTGCTCACCGCGCCCTTGCTGGAGTATCGGCCACAAGAACACGCCCCGACAGAAGTCTTCTGCGGAAACAACGGACCGAAGCTCCGGCCCGGACAGATCACCCGGGTCGTCAGCTGGAACATCCAGTTCTGCGGAAGCCGAGAAGAAGCCTTCTTTTACGATAACGGCCCAGCCGTACACGTCGCCCCAGATCTCGTACAGAAGACCATCACCGGGATCCTCGCCGCACTACAAGCCCTCCAACCCGACCTGCTCGCCTTACAAGAAGTCGACCGCGACTCCGAACGGACCGGGCGCGTCGACCAGCTCCGTCGGATGCTCGCTTACCGCCCCGATCTCAGCTGGACCTCCGCGCCCTACTTTCGCGCCCCGTATGTCCCCGCCCCCTTCCGCGACCCCCTCGGGCGGATGGACATGCACCTCGCCTGGATGACCGCGCCACAGCTGCTGCAGGGACACCGACAACAACTCGCCCTTCTGGATGAACCCCGGTGGCGACAACGGTTCAACCTCAAGCGCGCGCTCCTTTCGGCGAAAATCCCCCTGGTGGATGGGCGGCACCTCGCCATCGCCAACACCCACCTCTCCGCGTTCTCCTTCGGTGACGGCACCCTGAACAAGCAGGTCGACGCACTCGAAGCATGGATGCGAAGCCATCCACCTGACCAGCCCTGGATCCTCGTCGGGGACTTCAACCTGCTCCCCCCGGGGGATGACCCCGAACGGCTCAACCTCGATCGGAACCTCTATGGCGGTGACAACCCGATGAACCGCCTGATCCCGACGTTCAAGACCGCCTTCACCGACCTGACCGCGCCCAGCGCACGGACCTACCTCCCGCATCAGGCCCAAGAGCCAGAACGGAAGATCGACTACGTCTTCTATGGCGGACCCGTCACCGTGCATGACGCCCGCGTCGCCCGGGAACATCGGATGCTGTCCGATCACCTGCCCCTGGTGGTCGAACTCAGCGTGCAACCTTAATGTACCGCTAAGGAAGAAGGAAACTCTCCTTTACAATTCAGGGACTCCTCTCAATCCACCAGGACGTCGATACCTAAGGATATAGGCCAGCTGTCTACCGCAGAGATAACGACGTCCAGAGTTGGCTCAGGGCACGGGTTTCTTCTTTTCATGCGTTCAGTGTTGTACTGTTGTTTAAACAGGCTGTTGGGCGTTCGGCGAATGCCTGGATGATCACTTCATCGGTGGCGCGGAACACAAGCCCCGGTCTACAATACCTATCTGAACATGGTTTAGAGGATAGGGCAGACCAGCATATGTCCAGACTGAAACGTGCTCATCAAGCCAGTGCTGGAGAGAAGGCCCCCCCCACCCCTCCTTCACGATCTCGAACGGCCAGTCACCAGGACTCCTCACGACATGGGTGGGACACCACGACGTCAGACGCTCGCTGAGGGTCTGATGGTCTTCGGGCCTGCGCTCCCATTGCATCACAAAGAAAGGCGTCACGGAAGGCTTATCCATCAGGTATGGCCAGTAGCGAAGGTCAATTAGAAGACGCGCGTCCGCAGGAAGCCGGGCAGATAGGAGGGGACGCACCTGCGACTTCGGAAGCGGCTCGAGCGTCTTTTGTCGATTCCATAGCTCCCATGTCCCTGAAATGAGTATCGAGAACATGATAAGGTAGACGAATCGCTTTGAAGAAAAGACATCCAGCAGATCAATCAAGGCAACGATAATCACCGGCAGGTAGATGAGGGCGTAATTTCCCCCGGACGTCCCGTCTAAGATCGACGTGGCAAGCCAGGCGAACAGGGTAACCAACCCTGCAGGACGCCGCGGATTCAACACCGCCGATACGATCGGAACCAGAGCAAGGGCTACGCTGCCGATCGTGGGCCTCTCGACCACGAAGGACCAGCGATCCCATTCTGAAATTAGACCGGGCAAGATCATGTTCCCGCGATCCAGCTGGGCCGCGATCTGTGGGGACGCATGCCCAGCCGTCATCAGCCATATACCCAGCGGAACGCTCCCAATGAAGACACCAGATAGGTAGGAAAGGATACGCTGATGGTGGAAGCAACCGATCCAAACGGTGGATGCGATCAGCGTGGGGATGGCGGTCACATGGGCAAGCAGGGCGAGCCCGGCCACGATGCCGGCCCCCCCCCATCGACGGTCCGATTCAGAGGCGCCGTCCAGGGCCATCACCGAAGCCGCCGTCATCAAGAGGCCCATCATATCGTATCTGGCGATCGCGGCGAAGTTCCACCACGGCTGCGCCCATAGGTGCTGGGCGGCCTGGGTCTCCCACGTCAAGAGCAGAACACAGCCAAGCACCGAGAGGTGCACCGGATTTCGTCGCGCGATCCAGAGCGCAAGCACCGCGCATGCGAACACTCCCTCCAACCATGAGGCCAGCTGGCTCATCTCCCAGCCGCCGCCCAGCATACGGGAGATCCATATGTGAGCTGGGGGAAGCATCCGATCACGTAGAAACGAGCCGCCCCAGCCATCACCGAATGGAAATGAGCCCAATTGAGATGATGCGATGACCCATGCGTCATCGACGTGAGGGCGTATCCCGATCCGGTGCAGGGGGATGATGAGCGAGCCGGTCACCCCTCCGAGCATGAGGCCAAGAGCGACGGCGAGGGTGGAACGCCAGGGGTTCATCATGCGCGCTCAGGGGTTCACAGGCCAGCGCCGGAGATGACAAACACAGCACCAGCGTTTTCTCCCGCTTCATCGTATCCGAGGCCTGTCATCGCGAAGTCTGGGTATCCATCGTTGTCGAGGTCCGCGTCTCCTGACATCATAAATCCCAACAGTCCGCTTCGATCAGTCCCCTGGATATCTAGCGCGTTATCTGAGACGTCAAGCGTCTCCCCCTCCATGCGCAGAGAGTCGTACAACAACACAGAGCCCGCGTCTCGGACCGGAGTATCCGCGAACCCAGCGCTGACGGCGACTTCTCGGGAGCCGTCCCGGTCGATGTCATCCGTGACTTCGACCCCGATCCCGAGCCGATCTCCTTCTCGCTCCCCAAGGAGGATACTGTCCGCCGAGGCTGTGGAATACACCGAGTCAAAATCTGGCCGACCTGAATAGACATAGACGCCCCCAGCATCGATCGATGTGCTGTCGATACGGTCCCCACCGAGGACAATGTCCATATACCCATCGCCGTTGATGTCTCCTGTGGAGAGGACAGCGAATCTCCCCTTCGGATCAACACCTTGAAACTGGACATCAGACTCATCCAAGGACGGTGGTTTTTCATCGATCGTGTAAAATACAAAGAGTCCACCCTCCTGATCAGACATAAACGTCGCTTCCGTCGCGCTCAGGAGCCCATCCAAGTCACCATCACCGTTGATGTCGGCAAGGGAGACATATGCGCCAAGATGCATCAGCGTCTCATCACCGCTGATCTTATGACTGATCCCGATGATGTCCTGCTCACCGGCCACAAGATCGGTAGAGTTCAGGAGATAGACCGCGCCTGCTTCAGAATAATCACTCGTAGAATGAAGACCAGCCCCAATCAAAAGGTCATTCGTACCATCTCCATCAATATCACCACAGGAGAAGTCACTGCCAAGGAAGTCAGAGCCTTCTTCTGCCTGGAGTTGTATATCGGCATCTGCGGTGGTGAGATCACGAGTCAGGGGGCCGTTGAACACCCAGACCTCTGAGCGCTCACCGAATCGCAGCCCGGTAATGAGCGCATCATGCCAACCATCGTTGTCAACGTCACAAACGCCGACCGACTGCGCGAGGATGTAGTCGTCAGGAAGCTCGGGCGCTCGAGTGAAGGAACCCTCATTTTGAGAGAAGAACGTGATTCGATCGAGATCTCGGCCGCTGGCAACATATGCAGCGTTTCCATGGAGCGCGCCGATCAGAAGATCGCCATAACCGTCGCCGTTCAAGTCGCCGCCAACCATCGACACCCCGACCCCGTCCCCTTCTGCGGCGCCGAACAGGAAGTGATCTGCGTCCTCCGTGGAGAAGGTCCCCGTCAAGCCGCAGCCGTTGTCGGTGCCGTCACAGTCGTTGTCGACGCCGTCGTTGCAGATCTCTTCGGCAGACGGCGAGATCTCGCCGTCAAGGTCGTCGCAGTCACCGCCGTCGGCCACATACTCGGCGGGTGGTGCGCAGGCAGTGACCTGCTGCGCGCTGTCCCCGAAGCCGTCTTCATCCCGATCGAAGTACCACTCCGTCTCATCGACGCTGTCCTCATCGATGATGCCGTCGCAATTGTTGTCGATGCCGTCACAGCGCTCCGCCAGCCCAGGGGCGATCGTCTCATCCTGATCGTCACAGTCACCGTCGACGAAGCTGAAACCATCGCCGTCGTTGTCGGTGAGTTCGGCGAGCCGTTTGTCATAGAGCCGCTTGTTGTAGAGCCAATGGCCCCAATTACAACCACCAAGCAATCCGCTCCATATTATCAGGCTCAACTGCGTTTGTGTTCTCATACAGACCTCAATGATAAGTTCGTCGGACACAATCCCAAAAACAGCTACCCGTTCAACAGCATATCAACCACTCTTTACACATCGATCAGGGCGTCCAGCCAGGATGTGAACGCGTCGGTCTCGATAAAATCCCGCGCCTGCTGGAGCAGTTGACCCTCGACCTCAGGCCGCCAGTCATCCTGCATCCCGCTCTCATCGAGGAAGTCCTGAAGGCTTCGGCCGCCCGCGCCGTCCAGCACCGCCCGCGCCACCGCTGCGATCTCATCTCTTAGGCCGTCCCGACGCGCGACCGTCCGCGCGACCGCAGCCCCCGTCGCCACCAGCTCATCCGGATCAAGCTTATCCAGCTCTGAGACCAGCGAAGCGTTGGGGGTCTCCAACACGACGTTCAGGAGGTGGATGCGAAAATCCCCATACAGCTCCGCGTACCGCGGATCGCACAGGTGGTCGGCGACCTGGGCCAGCGTTCGGGAGATGCTCTTGTCCACATAATCGCGAATCCGGCTCTCTGCCTGACGCTCGATCTCACTGGACAGGCCGCCCAGCACGCCCTGCTGCGCCCGGCGCTGCAACGACCGCAGCCGGCTGAATCCCTTCGAGAGGTGCCCCGAGCTGGGCGTCATCCGGCTCAGCTTGTGGGCAAAGTCCCGCAAGGCGCCGCTCAGGACGTCCTTGAAGATCCGCTCCATCGCAGCGTGGTTGACCAGCCGCCCGATCAGATCCCGATCGGGAAGGTAGGGACGCGCCAGCACGCCACGGAGCGGCTCGATGACTTCCGCCGGCGCGTTGTCCCCGGGGACCCCGGAGGGGACCTGCTCGCGGAGGCGGTTGACGCCGCCGCGGACCCACTCCTCGACCTCGGGGCGGCTCGCTGCCGTCTCCACGTTGGCGACCACCTGATCGGCGACCCACTCCGGATCCAACAACTCCGTCACCGGGCGGCGCATCAAGAAGTCGACCCCCATCCCCACAAGATCGTCCAGCGCGCCGTCGCGGAGGCGTTGTTGGATCAGGGTGACGTCAGCCATGCTCAGCTCACTCCGTCGCAGACGGCAGGATCGAAGAGGGCGTCGCCACTGCGGTCAGCCAGAGCTGGTGGACCGCCCGGGTCGCCGCCACGTGCATCAAACGCCGATGGTACGGCGAATCAGGCCAATAGCGGGCAGACGCCTCGATCACAATGACATAGTCAAACTCCAGGCCCTTCACCTGATCCGCCTCGACCACATCGATCCCCGGGGCGAAGGCGAACTTCTGGTCTATGACCAGCCGGACCTCGGGCACCTCCGCCGCGTCCAGCCCGCGCGCATACAGCGAACTCAGCGATGGATCCGGCGTCAGCAGCGCCACGTTGGCCAACGGCTCCGTCCGGTGCAGCTCCTGAAGCGCCTCCGCCAGAAACGCCACACACGCCCCGTGGTCGGAGAACTCGAACAGCTCCACCGATGGACCGTCGCGAACCGTCCGCGGCACCGGCTCATCGTTGACCCCGAGCACATCGATCGCGAACCGTGTGATCGGGTGCGTCGAGCGATAGCTGACCCGCAACGTCGACAACGCCGTGCTCTCCACGCCGATCCGATCCAGAAAGCTCGTCCAGTCTGTGAAGCCCGCCTCTTTCGAGATGTGCTGCCGGGTGTCCCCCGCCAACGTCACCGACCGGTGCTTGTCCGCCGTCTCCAGCAGCACCTGCACCTCGACCGGGGAGAAGTCCTGCACCTCATCGAGCACGATGTGGGCATACTCCAGTTTGTCGACGCCCCGCGCCCGAAGCGCCCCCACCCGGAGCTGCCACGCCCGCAGAAGCAAGGCGTCATCCTCAGCATCCAGCCGGGCGTCGACGTCCCGATCCCCCTCGACCCGACCCAGCACCGCGTTGATCTGCTCGCCGGTCCACCGCATCGCCCGGGTCAGCGCGCCAGGCTCAATGTCGTCGCCGAGGGCCGCGGCCAGCGCAGGGCGGTCGGTGATCACATGGGCCCAGTCCTCGATCGCCTGCTCGACGGTGGCAGGCCCGGGGGTCTTCGCGATGTGCGCCGTCAGCAACGCCGAGGTCGCCGGGTGCAGCTTGATCCGGGTCACCGGCTCCGGGGTGTCCTCTGCGATGACCGTCGGAAGCGGCGAATAGTGACGCTTCACCGTCTTGCGGGCCCACTCGGTCCACGTCGTCACCTGGACACCGCTGACCCCAAGCGCCGGCAACACATGGGCGACGTAGTCCTTCATCGCCCGACCCCAGACCATCACCAGGATGCGCCCCGAGGAGAACCGGCTCGGATTGTTATAGTTCAAATACGCGATGCGGTGCAGCGCCACCGTCGTCTTGCCCGAGCCAGCCGAACCACGGAGGACCACCACGCCGCTGTCGTCAGTGGTGATCAGCTCAAACTGCTCCGGGTCGATGAGCGCCGCGATGTCCGGGAGGTGCTTGGTGGCCCGAAGCCGGCGCCCTGCGCCCAGCCCCGAGGACTCCGCGCGCCCCGACCGAAGCGCCGCCCCCTCTCCGCCTGCGAGCTTCCGCTGCTCGGCCGTCAGCTCGGTCCAGCCGCTGTTGTTCTTGATCCAGCTGCTCTGGCCGTCGCCGACCCGCAGCAGCTCGCCCTGCTGGATATGGACCGTTCGACGCGCCGTCACCGACCCTTCACGGATGCGGCCGGCGATCTCCTCGGCGTACTCCTCCCCCTCCTGGTACCGGTAAAACAGCTTCGAGATCGGCGCGTTGCGCCAGTCCACGATCCGCAGCCCGCTGCCAAGGCGGGTCGCACGGCCAAGGAACACGTCCCGAGAACGACCGCCTTCGGTCAGACGGAGGTGCGCGAAGTACGGCGAGTCGGGATCGACCTCGCCCGTTTTGCGGCCGCTCCGGAGCTGGTCAAGCACCGCGTTGATCTGATCGATCTGCTGGTAAATCGAGGGCCGATCCTCGGTCTTGGCCGTGCGCATCTCTTCGCGGAGCGCCAGCAGCTGCTTGATCAGGTCCGCCTCTGACGCGCCCGGGCCTTCGGGGTTCTCCAACAACCGCGTCCGAATCCCGGTCAGCAAGTGCTCTTCTTCGGAGACGATGGGAAATCTGTTCTGCCCGCTTCTCACGTGCTTCACCATCCGGAGAGTGAGGAGTTTGCGCCCTGGTTGCGACGCAGTGATGACGAAAAGCTCCACGACACCATCGGGGTTTTCCCCGATCGCCGCGCATCTATTTGCCCTAATCGCGTCCCCTCAACTCTTCAACTCCCCAGATGCGCAACAAGTACTGAACCCCCACGATCACCCCGGTCACCCCACAGCAAACGGTCACCCATAGCGCCGCCGGTTTCATCCCCGTCATCGTCAAAACGAACGCTACCGCCAACAATATCGACGTCGCCTTCCCCAACGGCACCGACTGAACCGGCGGGCGCTCACCCCGAAGGTACCGCCGCACGTACCACGGAACTGTCACAATCTGAATCAGCTCCCGAGAGAACCACAACACCATCCACCACACCGGCACCACCTCAAACACCGCGAACGACCACGCTGCCTGGACATGAAAAATCTTGTCCAGCCAGCCGTCTGCGAACGCCCCCGTCTCGGACACCGTCCCCTGCCAGCGCGCCACCACCCCGTCCAGCGCATCCGAGAGGATCGCAAGAAGGTACACCCCGAGCGACCACACCGGATCGGTCGCCACAACTGGAAACACCAACGCCAGCGGAAGGCGCAGAACCGTCAGCGCACCAGACAGGTTCATCAGGTCCGACACCCGCAG
>JBCBLB010000431.1:0-8527 GCA_038520555.1 Myxococcota bacterium
GCAGATCTCACCGGCGTCGGGGTTGACCGCGCCGGCGTCGTCGTCACAGTCGGTGTTGTCCGCGACGTAGCCGTCCGGGGCGAGGCAGGCGTCTCGGGGCGCGTCAGGATCGCCGAAGGTGTCGGCGTCGGTGTCGGCATAGAACGTCTCGCCGGTGCTGAGGTCCGTGGAGCCGTCTTCATCATCGGTCAGACCGTCGCAGTCATCGTCGATGTCGTTGCAGATCTCCGCAGCTGCAGGGTTGACCGTGGTGGTGTCATCGTCACAGTCGGTGTTGTCGGTGACATAGCCGAAGGGTCGGTCGCAGGCGTCCCGGGCTGCGTCGGGGTCGCCGAAGGTGTCGGTGTCGGTGTCTGCGTAGAACGTCGTCCCCGTCGCAGTATTGACTGAGCGGTCTTCATCATCGGTCAGCCCATCGCAGTCGTCGTCGATGTCGTTGCAGATCTCACCGGCGTCGGGGTTGACCGCGCCGGCGTCGTCGTCACAGTCGGTGTTGTCCGCGACGTAGCCGTCCGGGGCGAGGCAGGCGTCTCGGGGCGCGTCGGGATCGCCGAAGGTGTCCGCGTCGGTGTCGGCATAGAACGTCTCGCCGCCGAGGGACGGATCCCGGCTGTCGTCTTCATCATCGATGAGGGTGTCACAGTCGTTGTCGATGGTGTCGCAGGCTTCGACGGCGTCGGGGTTGACCGCGCTGTTCGCGTCGTCGCAGTCGCCGGGGACGTCTGCATAGCCGGTCGGTCGGGCGCACGCTTCTGTGGTGACGTCGGATTGACCGAACGCATCGTCGTCGATGTCTACATAGTAGGTCGTGGTGACCCCCTCATCGATGAGGGTGTCACAGTCGTTGTCGGCCTCGTCACAGACCTCATCCGCGGCGGGAGAGACGTCGTCACGCGCGTCGTCACAGTCGGTGTCATCGAGCACAAAGCCGTCGGGTTGCGCGCAGGCGTCCCGGCGCGTGCTCGGATCGCCGAAGGTGTCGGCGTCGGCGTCGGCGTAGTATGCGGTGGTGACGCCTTCATCGACGAGCCCGTCACAGTTGTTGTCCGCCGCGTCGCAGATCTCTTCCGCGCCGGGGAAGACATCATCGCGGTCGTCGTCGCAGTCGGTGCCGATGGCGGAAAAACCGTCCTCACGGCTGCAAGCGTCGGTGGGGGCGCTGGGGTCGCCGAAGCCGTCCCCATCGAAGTCGGCGTAGAAGGTCGAGGTCACCCCTTCATCGACGAGCCCGTCACAGTTGTTGTCAATTCCATCGCAGACTTCGGTTCCACCAGGGGCGACCAGCGCGTCTTCGTCGTCGCAGTCGCCGTCTGCTGCGGTGAACCCGTCGCCGTCGCCGTCGATCGCGCCTGTGTCACCGATGGTTCCATCTTTGCCGTCGCTGCCGGTGCAGCCCCAGAGTGCGGCGGTGAAGACCGCCGTCCAGATCATCCGCGTCACCTCAACCTCCAGCCTCTCTGGAGGAGAGTCTATCGCTTACAGCGTCCGCTTCGGCAAATCTTCCTGCGCGGCGCCCTCATCGGCGGCGCCGCCGTCCGCTGCAGGGGCGGCCGGCGCGGCGTTGTCTGCAGCCGGCGCGGTGCCCGACTGCTTCGCCTGCATCTCGCGCTTGAGGGCGGCGAGCTGCGAGGCTGCGCGGCTCTGGTTGAGCTTCCGTGTGGTCACCCGCTGCGCCGCAGCCACGTCCAGGTCAGCGTCCACCGCGAGGCGATCGATATGCTCGCGGACGTTGGCCAGACCTTTGACGTCGGCGTCGGTGCTCAGCCCCGACAGGGTGTCTTGGATCTGAAGCTGTGCTTCCGCGTTGCTCTTGCGAGACACCATCTCGCTCTTCTCGCGCTTGAGCTTCTGGATCTCTGCTTGGAAGCGCCGCAGACCCGCGGTCGTCTCTTCGACCTGGCTGCGCAGGGTCTCCAGCTCCGGCTCCAGGATCGCGATCCGTGCAGCAAGGTTTTCCTTCTGCTCCAACAAGAGCAGCGCAGCCTCGTCCTCCCCCTCCTGGACCGCGATCGGGATCTGCGCTTCGATGTTGCTGAGTTCGCGGTTCTTGCTCTCCAGCTCGTCTTCGGTCTTCTTGCGGAGGACCGCCAGCTCAGAGGCGGCGCCCTTCAGCTGATGGTACTGCTTCTCGCGCTCGAGGATCGCGGCCTCATAGACCGCCGCGGGGTTTCGGCTCTCCATTCGAGCCATCGAGTTCTCTGCCTTGCCCTTGAAGACCTGCCGAAGTCGATCGAAAAATCCCATCTTTGCTCCCTCTTCCTCAAGTTCAGTCTAAGCCCCCCGCCCCCCGCTGGCATCCGAAACCCTGCCAGGGAGGCAATCGGTTACACCGAAACGCCGAGGTGACCCATGGATGCTCTGGCTGCGTTCTCCGATGATTATGTGACCGCCCGGACCCGCTTCCGCGCACAGGCTCGGGCGCAGGGCTTCTCCCTCTCCGCCCTGCCGCTTGATTCGCTCGCCGCCGACCAGACTCCGCTGACCATCGACCTCGCGCGCCTCGGCGCCACCAACCCACGGCGCGCCCTCGTCGTCTCCAGCGGCACCCACGGCGTCGAGGGGTTCTATGGCGCCGCCGTTCAGCTCGCCCTCCTCGACCGCCCAGACCTCCTCCAGATCCCAGACGACTGCGCGATCGTCCTCATCCACGCCATCAACCCCTTCGGCTTCGACCGGATCCGGCGCGTCAATGAGGACAACGTCGACGTCAACCGCAACTTCCTGCTCGACGGGCAGACGTTCTCTGGGAGCCCGGAGGGGTACGCGCGGCTGGATGGGCTGCTCAATCCCCCCTCTCCGCCGACCCGGTTCGAAGCGTTCCTGCCACGGGTCGTCGCTCAGATCGCCCGCCATGGCATGCCCGCCCTCAAAGCCGCCGTCGCCACCGGTCAGTACGACTTTCCGCGCGGCCTGTTCTATGGCGGCGCCGCCCCGACCCAGTCGCAGGCGCTCCTCCGGGATCTGCTGCCGAAGCTGTTCTCGGAGACCGAGCAGGTGGTTCACCTCGACCTCCACACCGGGACCGGAAAGTGGGGGACGTATGTGCTGGCCGTCGATATGCCACCCACCGATCCACGGTTCTCGACCCTACAGGCCCTGTTCGACGCCGATCACGTCGAGGGGCTGGACCCCAGCGGTGTGCTCTATGAGATCCGCGGCGTGCTGGGCACATGGTGTCAGGCGCAGGTGCCGAACACGACCTACCACGCCATCCTCGCCGAGATCGGAACCCATTGGGTGATCGAGGTCATCGGCGCGCTGCGCGAGGAGAACCGGGCGTGGCACCACACCGGCCCCGACGATCCGCGACGCATCGCTGCAAAGAAACGGTTGAAAGAAGCCTTCTGTCCAGCGAATGAGGCCTGGCGGCGGGAGATGATCGCCCTGGGACTGCGGCTGGTATCTCAGGGCCGCGGCGTGTTTCGCTGAACAGCCCGGGTTCTCACCGTTCCAGGCGCTCAGATCGTCGCTGCCGGCCAGCGTATCGGTTTCCGATGCGCTACCTCCGCAATCGCGCAGCGAGCGCGAGCCCGGCCTGGATCATCTCCAGCAGCGTCTCCACGTCGGGCCGCGCTTCGACGCGGACATGGATCGCGCCCGGCTCGATGACGGACGCAGGGAAGGCGTGTATCACCGCGAGCACCTCACCCGCGGCGTCCGGGGCGTTCAGCCGCGCCCGGGTGGCGCCTTCGTCCGGCCCATTCACCACCACCAATCCATCTAAAATGGGGTTCTTCAGATGGATCCCATGTGTACCAGGCGCCCGCTGGGTGGATCGGATGGTCATCTGGTTGCCGGGCACCTGGAAGGTCACCACGGCGCCATCTTCATCATCGGGCGCGATGTGGACGTCGATCCCGTCGAGCTGTCCGCGAACCGTGCGATCGCCGCTGTCGTCGAAGGGGCCGGCGTCCAGGCCCAGGTGCTCGGCGACCTGGCCCCAGATGTCTGCGGCGCCGTCGATCGCATCGGCGAGGTCTTCGGCCTCTGCGAGGAGTGCTCTCAGCACCGCACCGGTGAGGGCGTCTTCACGGAGGAATACGGCCTGAGCGGTGACCCGAGAGCCGGCGCGATTACTGGGAAGCAGCGAGGCGAGGGCGTTGCGCACCTCGGGCTGGATGAGCAGAGCGGCGATCTCTTCGGGCGGCGTCATCTGGTCGAGGACGGTCACCTGTCCGATGATCCAGGAGAGGTCATCGGGCGGGTGGGTGCCCTGGGCATGAACTTCGAGGCGGGCGTCCAGCTCGGGGTCCCCCAACGACGCGCCGTTGCGGGCCGTGCCATCGCGGTGCTTGATCAGGAAAGG
Source organism: Myxococcota bacterium (assembly GCA_038520555.1). Taxonomy (GTDB): domain Bacteria; phylum Myxococcota_A; class UBA796; order UBA796; family UBA796; genus JBCBLB01. The sequence goes on from JBCBLB010000431.1 coordinate 4,307, forward strand.
GCCGGGCATCCGCGCACGGAGGGGAACCACCACCTCAACCCGGCGGGCGTTGCCGCGGCGCCAGACGGTCACCTGCGCCCGCATCGAGTGCAGCTGGGGAGCGTCGCGCTGCACCTCCAGGTCGAGATGTCGGGCGAGGGCATCGATCTCTGGATCCAGACCCGAGACCGTCTTCCATCGGGCGCCCCAGAGCATCCAGACCAGACCGGTGCTGGCACCGGCAGCGACGAGGAGGGCGAGCGGGGTGATGCTCATCGGCGGTTGGGGCGCCGGGTGTCGCGCCGGGCTTCACGTTGGGCTTCACGTCGGGCTTCGCGTCGGGAGATTTCGCTCTGCAGGTAGCGGTAGGGCAGCACCCGGAGCAGCTCATCGAGCGAGGTGTCGCCGGCCTTGACTTTATTGAGGGCGTCGTCGATGAGGCTGGTGAAGCCGCGCTGGAAGAGGGCCTCGCGGATGTCGTTGAGGGGGATGCCTTCGGCCATCTCGTCCTGGAGGCCGAGGTCGACGACGAGCAGCTCGAAGATGCCGAGCCGGCCCTTATAGCCGGTCTGGTGGCAGGTTCGGCAGCCGCGGCCGGCGACGGGGTTGAGCCCCTCCAGCAGGATGCCGAGTCGTCGCTGATGGCGGCGGCTGGGTGGCGTGGGCGTCGCGCAGTCTGTGCAGACCCGCCGCAACAGCCGCTGGGCGACCACGCCGAGCAGGGCCTCCGCCAGGCGCTCAATGGGCACGCCGAGGCCACGCATCCGGTGCAAGGCCCCGAGGGCGTCCGAGGTGTGCAGCGTCGAGAGCACGACGTGTCCGGTGGCCGCGGCGCGGACGGCGACGTCGGCGGTGTCGACGTCCCGGATCTCACCGATGAGCAGGACGTCGGGATCCTGCCGCAGGAACGCCCGGGTCAGGTCGGCCATCGCCATATGGGGGCTGACCTGCTTCTGGTTGACCTTGGGCAGCTCATACTCGATGGGATCTTCAGCGGTGATGATCTTCCGGGCGCCGTTGTTGAGATGGGCCAGGGCGGCGTACAGCGTGGTCGTCTTCCCGGATCCGGTGGGGCCGGTGACCAGGATGAGCCCCTCGGGGTTGGCGAGCAGGCTGAGCAGCTGGTCGCGGATGTGTTCGGTCATCCCGAGCTTAGAGACCGGGATCACCCCGACCCGGCCGCCCAGAACGCGGATGACGATGTCTTCGCCGTGAAGCCCCGGGGCCGCGTTCAGGCGGAAGTCGCACGTCCAGCGGTTGCCCCCGCTCTCAACAATGTCCAGCCGGAACCGGCCATCCTGGGGGATGCGCCGCTCGGTGATGTCCAGGCTGCCCATGACCTTGAGGCGGTTGACGACGCCCGAGACCGTCTCGGGGCTGATCGGGGTCTGCAGCTGATGAAGCACCCCGTCAATGCGCAGCCGGACATCGACGTCATCGCGGTAGCACTCCAGGTGGATGTCCGTGGCCCCCAAACGGAGCGCCTGACGGAACAGATCGTCGGTCAGCTCGATGGCAGAGGCGCGAGGGCCGACCCGCCGGCCGTCGAGGACGAGCGGGCTCTGAGCGTCTGTGGGGTGTGGGGTGTTCTGGGCGGTCTTCCCCCGGCTGGTGGACGTCTTGCGCTTGGTCGGGCTCGTCGAGGGGGCGCCGCCGCTGCTCATGCTGCCATAGCCGACGGCCAGGGCCTTGTTGATCTCATAGAGGTTGAGACCGATGGGGGTGACCGGTCGCCGCCACAGCTTGGTGAGGTTGCGAACGACGGCGGTGTCTTCGGGCTTCAGCATCCCGACCGTGATCGCGGATCGTGCACCCCGATCGACGCGGCCAAGGACCACCACGGAGTTGCGTTTACAAAACGCCAGCGGGAGCATCTGGACAGACTCTGCGTCCAACTCGAACTGGGACAGCTCCGCAAACTTCCGGATGCGATCGTCAGGCATAAATCCTCACAGGGAGAAGACGGTCCCACAGCGCCTGCAGAGGATGATCGCAGACCCGATGGGATGAAGGGACTATAGTACCCTGTAATCACTCCTCTTCCCTGACATTGGGGCCCGCTATGGCTTCCCTTCGCGTCATGATGGTGGACGACGATCCGGCAGATGCCCTGCTGGTGCGCCGTGCGTTTGATAAGTTGAACGCCTCGATCATGATGGAACATATGAGCGATGGGGCGCGCGCCCTGGCCCGCCTGCGTCGATCCGATCTTCGGCGGCCGGACCTCATCCTGCTGGACCTGAACATGCCGGGCATCAGCGGGCTGGAGTTTCTGAAAACACTACGGGCAGATCCCGTGCTGCTGGCCCTGCCGGTGGTCGTCCTGTCGACCTCGAACGATCCGAAAGATATCCACGACGCGTACCTTGAATATGCCAACAGCTATGTCCAGAAGCCGACCGATCTCTCCACATTCACCAAAATCGTGCAAGATATCGGACACTTCTGGTCAGACGTCGCGCTCATTCCGTAGCATGGCGCGCGCCGCCCGATGACGACGCACACGTTTCTGGCCACCACCAGCCGCGGCGCGGAAGACGCCCTCGCCCTGGAGCTTCGCCGGATGGGCCTTCAGCGGGTCCACCCCGAACGGAACGCTGTCCGCTTCATGGGGCCGCTGCAGGATGGGTACCGCGCCTGCCTGTGGAGCCGGGTCGCCTCTCGGGTGCTTCTTCGGATCGGCCGCTTCGAAGCCATGCGAGACGAGGCGCTGTACGCCGGGCTCCAAGCCATCGACTGGTCGGCGCACCTCGCCCCGACCGGGACGCTGTGGGTTGATTTTATCGGGGGATCCAAATTTATCCGTCACAATCAGTTCGGCGCCCGGCGCTGCAAGGACGCCATCGTTGATCAGCTTCGCACGCCTGCCGGACAGCGGCCGACCGTCGAGCGGGATGATCCCGATCTTCGGCTGAACGTTCATCTGCGGCATGGGGTGGTGACGGTCAGCGTAGATCTGAGCGGTCAGGCGCTGCACTGGCGGACGCCAGATCGGCAGACGACCGACGCGCCGCTGCGGGAGACGTTGGCCGCGACCTTGCTGATGATGGCGGACTGGCCGAAGGCGGCACGTGATGGCCTGCCCTTCCTCGATCCGATGTGTGGCTCGGGGACCCTGGTGCTGGAAGCGGCGGCGATGGCCCGTGATCGGGCGCCCGGCCTGATGCGACGCCGTTGGGGGTTCTCGGCGTGGCGGGGACACGATCGGGCGGTGTGGAAGGCGCTGCTCGATGAGGCCCATGAACGCCGGCGCGCCGGGCAGGCGCACCCCAGCCGGTTCCAGGGCCGCGATCAAGATCCCGCCGCGGTGCGGGCAGCACGGCACAACGCCCAGCGGCTGGGTCTCAAGGGCATCGATCTGCGGCGGGCGCCGATGAAGTCGATGATGCCCTTCGGCGACCAGCCAGGGATGGTGTTCACCAACCCCCCGTATGGGGAGCGGCTGGGCACTGAGGAAGAAGCGGCGGCCTTGTTCGGGCGGCTGGGTGACACGCTCCGCTGGAAGATGCTGGGGTGGTCGGCATATGTGCTGGCGCCGGTGGGGCCGCTGTCCAGGTCGGTCGGGCTGCGGACCCGGGCCCGCCATGTGGTGTTCAATGGACCCATTGAGTGCCGCCTGCTGGCCTTCGACATCCGCGATGTTGCCCCACAACGCGCCGAAGAGCCGCCGACAGGATAGAGGGCCGGCATGCCTTCCCTCACCGGCAAAGTCGCTCAGCACATTCATGAAAAATGGGCCTCGATCCGTTGCCCGATGTGCTCTGAAAACAACTGGACGGTCAATGGGCCGTTTGGGCTGCTGCCAGCGACCGTGGACGCCCGGGGATACGTCAGCGGCTACCTGCACCGAAGCCACAGCTCGCCGGTAATCGCCATGGTCTGCCGAAATTGCGGCCACACGTCGCTCATCGACTACAACGTCATGGTGGGCAAGGAACCCTGAAGCGCGCGAGGAAGGTCGCAGTCGCGGACTGCACCACCGCGTCCAGGTGGGCGGCCGTGGCCATGTCTCCTTGCAACAGCGAGCGCCACAACACGCTGCCCTCGATCATCGCCATGAAATGTCGGGTGGCGAGATCGAGGTCCGGTACGTCGAGGACGCCCGCGTCGCATTGTTCGATGAGGTAGCCGCGCAACGGCGATGCCATCGGCCCCTTCCCATGGTCATAGAGCATCTGCGACAGGGCGGGGTGGTGAGGCGATTCGGCGATGACGAGGCGCACCAGCGCGGCCACATCCGGC
>JBCBLB010000660.1:0-5367 GCA_038520555.1 Myxococcota bacterium
CCAACAGTCCGCCCGTGGAATCCTGTTCGGGATCCCATTGCCCATCTGCTCGTGTGGGGTGCTGCCGTTGTATGAGTCTCTCCTCAAACGCGGCGCACCACCGGCCGCCGCCCTCGCCTTCCTCGTCGCCACCCCCGAACTTGGCGTGGATGCCCTGTTCCTCAGCGTCCCGCTGCTCGGCGTCCCGCTGACCCTCACGCGCATCGCTGCGGCCGTGCTCATCGCCATCACCGTCGCGTTGATGATGCAGCACACCATCCCCGCTCAGAGACAAACCGTTGAACCCAATGAAACAGAACAGCCCACACCGCTCCCGGGCCGGCTGCGGGCAGGAATGAAGTACGGGCTGGTCGATCTGGTCGACTACACCATGCCCTGGATCCTCGCCGGGCTCGCCTTCGCTGCGATGTTGGAGCCGCTGCTCGGACATGATGTCCTCCAGCAGCTGCCCTCGATCGTGCAGGTGCCCCTGTTTGCCCTGATCGGCATCCCACTCTATGTCTGCGCATCCGGAGCGACGCCGATGGCCGCCATGGCCGTTCACAAAGGGATCTCCGCTGGTGCGGCCCTCGCGTTCCTCCTCGCCGGACCAGCCACCAACCTCACCACCTTCGGGATGCTCTCCAAGCTCCATGGCCGAAAAATCGCGGCCTGGTTTGGCCTCGCCGTCGTCGGACTCGCAGTGGTGATCGGGTGGGTCGTCGATATCCTGGGCGCACAACCACCGGAGGTCCTCCACCTCGCAGTCGACGCCGACGCGCCGCCAGGACTGATCGCATGGATCTGTGCCGCCATACTCACCGGCCTCAGCCTCGCCTCACTGCTTCGACTTGGGCCACGCGGCGTCCTCGCCCAGATCATGACGCCCGTTCATCCACAACACTCATAGACCCGACGGAAAACGGTTACAGTATCTTCCTGGAGCCGATGAAGAAGCAAATGGCAAAACCGTCCCTGGAAGTCCGAAACGAGATGAAGGGGCGCCTGAAGGCGCTCGGCCTGCGATCTACCGGATCGCGGCTGGCGGTGCTCAACCTCCTCCACGATCAGGCCCGGCCCCTCTCTCATGCAGAACTGATGGTGACACTCGCCACCGAAGGCTGGGACCCGGCGACCATCTACCGAATCCTCTCCGACCTGACCGAAGCAGGCATGCTGCGCCGGATGGACCTGGGCGACCACGTCTGGCGTTTCGAACTCATCGATGAATGCCGGACCATCAAGGATGACCACGCTCACTTCCTGTGCATGGATTGTGGCATCGTCACCTGCCTGCCCGAAGTCGAACTCCGCGCCACCGGTGGAACACCTCTGCCTCCCGCTCTCCGCGGCGCTGAGCTACACCTCAAGGTCACCGGACGATGCGCCGACTGTATCGGTTAAACCACAGATTCAGCTGAATCTGTGTATCGACTGAATCACAACAGAAACCGCCCCCTCAGCAGTGCTGAGGGGGCGGTTTTAGTGGGCGATACTGGATTTGAACCAGTGACTTCTGCCGTGTGAAGGCAGCACTCTAGCCTCTGAGTTAATCGCCCGGCGTTTTTTCAGTCTAATCGCGCCAGCCGGACCTGCGCAAGTTTCAATCCGGTGAGGTTAGGAAGAAAAAGATGGACAACTTCGGCGCGGGGGTGTGTCTATCTCTCAAACGGCAGCGAGAGTCTCATCCACATGTTTCGGCAGTGGCAGCGTAAGAAGCGATTTGAACGCCTGATCCGTCCACACGTCGACGGGCTGCGGCGGTTCGCATGCAAGCTTGAGCGGGACGCTGACGACGCCGAAGATCTGCTCCAGGAAGCCTTGCTCCAGGGGCTGACCCGCCTTGACCAGCTCAACGAAGACCGCGCGGCCCGGGTCTGGATCAGCCGCATCGTCTATCGCACCTTCCTCAACCGGTGCCGAAAGCGCCGCTCAGATCGAACGGAAGAATGGTCGGAACGGGCTGAGGGGGCGGTGATCCCCTTCCCCGGCGCCGACGCCCGGCTGGAGAACAAGCGGCTCGGCCAGCGGCTGGAAGATGCGATGGCTTCGCTGCCGGACCCCCAGCGGCAGGCGGTCTGGCTGGTGGACGGCCAGGGCTTCCAGTTCTCGGAAGCCGCCGAAATCCTGGGCACCCGTCCCGGCACCGTCGCCTCTCGGGTCGCCCGCGGCCGGGCTGCGCTTCGCCTGAAGCTTACCGACATCGCCCGCGAACGGGGGGTGATTCCATGAACACCGAACGCTGTGAACAGACCTTCGTCGTCTTGTCCGTCTGGGACCCCGAACATGGGGATCTTCCCGATGAGATCGCCCTGCATCTGGACGAATGCCCGGCGTGTATGAATCGGTTCAACGCCCGCTTTCTTCCATGGCAGCCGCCTGAGACCCAGGCCCCCCGTGCCCGCCCCCCCCGGCGTCGGGCGAACGGGGTGCTCTCGGTCCTCGCCGCGGCGGCGGCGCTCGCCCTGTTCCTCTCCCCGGCTCGAACCCTTCAGCACAGCGCCGAACCGCTCGCCATGCTGTTCCCTGCCGAGAGCACCCTGACCTTCGACGAGATCGTCCCCGCCCGCGAGTGCCCGCTGCTGCATGGCATCGATCTCGAGGACGAGGAGTGCGAGCCCGCCGACAGTGAGTGGCTCTGAACGGTCAGCCGTAGCGAAGCCCGTTCTCAGCCGCCCACCGCCTGACGATGTCCCGCTCTTTGCTGCGCGGCATCCGGTTGGCCTTGCCGCGCACCTGAACGACACGGCCCATCTCATGGCTTACCTCGACGGTCAGGACCCGATCTCCATTGAGCCGGACCGACCAGATCGAGGTCTGCCCGGAGAGAATGGTCCGACTATAGGAGAAGACGCAGTGCCGCTGCGCCCGCCCCTCGGCGGCGAGTGCCTTGGTGGTCAGGATCTCGGTCACCGACCACAGCTGCACCGACTCCCCCTCCCCCACCCGAAGATACGACGGCGAGAACCCGGAAGGCGTGAAGTTTGCCCGGCGGACCTTGGAGACCATGGCGAGGTCGCCATGCCACACATGCATCTGACGCATCATCGACTCCGGGGTGCGGCCTTTGATGGACCACGCTCTGTCATCGAGCGCCTCCCGCTCCTGCTTGCGGTGGCGGATGAAGTCAAGCAGCGGACCCACCCCATCTGGGGGGAGGCTGAACTGGTGGTGGGCGAGCCATTGGAGGATCGTCCACCAGAACGGCTCATCGACGACGAACCGCTGACCGAGGAAGCTCTCCCGGATCGCATCGATGAGCGCCGGTCGGGCGTTCAGCGGCTCCAGCTGCGCCTGCCGGACCGCATCCACCAGATCGCGCACCCCGCGAGACACGCAAACCCGATGAAGCATCCGACGCGTCAACGTCGACGGCAGCATCCCCTGGTCCCGAGCGCCCTTCAGCGACCCCCCCGCGCCAAGGTAGGCGAGCAGCGCGAACCGTTCGTTCAGACGGTGTTTTTGTTGCGTGCGCAGGATGAACTCGCCCTGGGTGAGGACGATCAGCTCGTCGATGAGGAACGATGGCGCGTCGTACCGGACCAGCAGATGCTCCAGGAGCATCCGGAGCCGGGTGCTGTGTGACTTCCGGCGAGGGGTCCAGGTCTCCAACGGACGGACCCACCCAACCCGCGAGAGCAGAGCGAGCAGAAGCAGGCGGTTGGGCATCAGGCAACGCCGAATATGTGCCTCGACGAAACACAACAGCTGCCGAAACCGCCCAGGACGGACCGAAGAAGCATCCGAGAGGATCTCCTTGATGACAAGGGAGTAGTAGTGATTTGCTCCATGGCCGAGGGGGATGTTCTGGAGCATGCGATCGAAGATCGCCGAAGGCGTCAGGCTCTGCTTCTGACAGAACCTGGCTTTGTCTGCTTTCTTCCGAAGCCGACGATGGCGCTCATTTTTCTGGCGCTGATTCTCGAATTCCCGGCGACGCGCACGCGCCTGCCGCTTCCGGTTGGACATGATGAGACAATCCTGAAGACAGTACAATCCATCGATGAGTGACGGTTCACTCAATACTTTCGTGCAGCACGTCGTTTGTGACAGCTCTGCTGATGCACACCAGAGCGCGCTCCGGGATCGTCCTTGATCCCAGCGAGCCTTGCGTCATGCACAGAACAAACCGTTCAGCAGCACGCAGATGACGTCCATCCACGGCTGGAGAGTGATCCTGCTTCTCGGTTGAGGAGCAGCTCAGCCCTCGGAAACCCATGTGGTGTTCACCACATGGGTTAACGAAGAGGTTGTTCGAAGAGTCAGGTACTTCGTTTCATCATCCAACCCTTATTGACGCAGCACCAGAACGTCAACGCAGAGACGGGATGAGAGCGGCACATGTCAGGCAGCTGAACGTCCGAAACCGCCTCACCATCGATGGATATCGGATTGGTAAAAGAAGACTCTCCTCAGACCGCGTGTGCGACCAGGTCTCAACGGGGCCGCGTTGCCTGGTCCAATTCCGACCACCGCACACCCCTTCTGCTCTGACATGTTGTCTTCTCTCATGAGAAAATTTCCATTGAACGATGCTTTCCTTTCTAAAGGCGGCTGAAACCGGGCTCAGGGGATACAACAGGGCTTATGCGCCCGGCCATCATCATCGGGGCTGGCCCTGCCGGGCTCACCGCCGCCGTCGAGCTCACCCGAAGGACCGACTTCCGACCCATCGTCTTTGAGATGGATGATCAAGTCGGCGGATTGTCTCGCACCGTCGTACACAATGGCAACCGCATCGACATCGGCGGGCACCGCTTCTTCAGCAAGTCCGACCGCGTCATGGACTGGTGGCTCTCTCAGCTTCCCCTCGAAAAGCTCGACCATCGCGACGTCGCGATCACCTACCACAACCGGACCCGGGCCCTCTCCGCGACGCCTTCCGACCTTGACCCGGCCTTCGTCAACGACGTCATGCTCCTCCGACAGCGGCGCTCCCGGATCTTTTATCAGGGCCAGCTGTTTCACTACCCCCTCACCCTCGATCGCGACACCATTGCAAAGCTTGGTCTGCAGCGGATGCTCCGCATCGGGCTGTCGTATGCTCGCGCCGCCGCCTCCCCTCGCCCCGAACACACCCTCGAAGACTTCCTGATCAACCGCTTCGGACGCGAGCTGTATCGAACCTTCTTCGCAGATTACACCGAAAAGGTCTGGGGCCGGCCCTGCGACCAGATCAGCGCGGCCTGGGGCGCCCAGCGGATCAAGGGGCTGTCGCTGCGAAAAGCCCTGGCCCACTTCCTCCAGCGCGCCATCCCCGGCTCTCCGAGCGACCTCGGCCAGAAGCGGACCGAGACCTCGCTCATCGAGCGGTTCCTCTACCCCAAGCTCGGCCCCGGTCAGATGTGGGAGACCGCCGCGAGAGAGATGATCGCCGCCGGCGGCGCG
>JBCBLB010000962.1:0-2270 GCA_038520555.1 Myxococcota bacterium
GAGAACCTCTCTGCGGGGCGGCCGTTCCGCACTAAACAACGATGAGGAACAGCCCATAGAACAGGGAGTCAACGATGATTGAAAGCTTCGCAGAGCTGCGGGCAGCGGTGCAGCGGCCATCGTCGCAACGGCTGGCGGTGGCCGCGGCGACGGATCCGCGCACGTTGGAGGCGGTGGCGGCGGCGAAAGAGCGGGGCATCGCAGAGGCGGTGTTGTACGGCGATCAGGCCCAGATGGAAGCGAGCGCCGAGGAAGCGGGGGTGGACCTGTCGGCGTTCGAGACCCACCACGTGCCGGTCCCAGCGGACGCGGCCCGGGCGGCGGTTCGGGCGGTGAGTCGGGGAGAAGCCTCGGTCTATATGAAGGGCTACCTGCACACCACCGAGTTCCTGCGGGCGGCGCTGCATCGGGAAGACGGGCTTCGGGCCGGGCACCTGCTCAGCCACATCTTCATCCTGGACGCACAGCGGCTGGGCCGGCTGCTGATGGTGACGGACGGGGCCCTGAACATCGAGCCGGACCTCGAAGCGCTGGCGCAGATCATCTCGAACGCGGTGGGGCTGGCCCGGCTGCTGGGCAACGCCCGGCCCAAGGTGGCGGTGCTGTCCGCGGTGGCGGCGGTCAAGCCGACGATGCCGACGACCTTGCGCGCCGCGGCGCTCTCCAAGATGGCCGAGCGCAACCAGATCAAGAGCTGCGTCATCGACGGCCCCTTCGCCCTGGACAACGCGATCAACCCGGAAGCCGCGGCGTACAAGAAGATCAGCGGAGAGGTCGCCGGCCAGGCGGACATCGTGGTGGTCCCCGACGTCGTGGCTGGCAACATCCTGGCCAAGTCGTATCCGCACATCGCGGGCGGCCAGATGGCCGGGGTGGTGATGGGTGCGCGGGCGCCCATCGTCCTCCCCAGCCGGGCCGACTCGTTGGAGAGCAAGCTGATGGGCATCGTCACCGCGGTGGTGCTCGCCCAGCAGACGGGCGGCGAGCCGCTGAAGGTGCAGACGGTCCACTTCTGACCGTGTTCAGTCCGGCACTCCGGCGAGGACAAGGGCGGCGCGGGCCATCTCGCGCAGCTCCGCCTCGGGGGCGCCGGCGCGCGAGGCGACGGTGATCCCCATGGCCTGGGCGACGAGGGCCGCCGCGAGGGTCGCAGGCGGCATCGGCAGGCGCAGCCCCTGCCGGCTGGCCTGGAACAACGCCGCCCGAAACGCGCGGATGAGCCGCATCCGGTGGGCAGCCACGACGTCGGTCGTGTCGGCGGTGGGGCCGCGGTCGACCATGGTGTTGACCATCAAACAGGCGCGGCGCTCGGGGAAGGAGAGGAGGATGTCCGGCAAACGACGGAAAAAGGCGCGCAGCGCGTCTGCGCCGGCGTCGGGCTGTTCGAGCTCGTAGAGCATCGCAGAGACATTTCGGCGGGCGTACCGGTCGAGCGCTTGCTGGAACAGCTGCGGCTTGTCACCGAAGGTGTCGTACAGCGACTGACGGCTGATGCCCATGTGCTCAAGCAGATCGCTCATCGAGGCGCCATCGTAGCCGCGCTGCCAGAACAGCTCCATCGCCCGATCAAGCGCATGGTCAGGGTCGAAGGCTTTGCGGCGAGGCATACACGTTCTCCAGGACGCCGGGGCACCAATGTACCCCGGCGTCGGGTCATCGGTCAGTCACGAGACCATGCGTTGGCCTGGAAGGCCGCGTCGACTTCGGTCTGGTTGATGTGGTTGAAGTAGTTGCTGAAGGTCTTCAGCGAGACGCCAAGGATGACCTCAGGCACCTGGCGCCTGTCCCAGCCGGCGGCGACGAAAGCATCGATGACGTCTTCAGAGACCCAGCCACGCTCGGCGACGATGGTGCGGGTGAAGTTGACCAGCGCATCCAGGCGGGCGTCGGCGAGCGGGGTGCTGTTGCGGACGCTGTGGAGCAGGCCGGCGTCGAGCTTGACCATCTGCGCGACGGTGCTGTGGGCCGCGACACAGTAATCACAGCCGTTGAGGGTGCTGGCGGCGAGGAGGATGAGCTGCTGCTCCTGGGGGCGGAAGGAGGTCTTGGAGAACGCTTCGGAGAGACCGAGGTAGCCAGCGAGCACAGCGGGGTTGTTGGCCATGGTGCCGTAGAGATTGGGAATGAAGCCGAGCGTCTTCTGGATGCCCTGGAGCAGGTCGCGAGAGCCTTCGGGTGCGGTCTGAGCCGTCTGAACGGGGTAGGTAGACATGTCAATTTCCGATTGGACCAATTGGTCCAGATTGGGTGAAGGTGTCGAAGAGCCTATC
>JBCBLB010000530.1:0-6966 GCA_038520555.1 Myxococcota bacterium
GCGCGCCAACCCAGCACGGCTCCGAATCACCTTTCGACATACCGACACGCCGGAAGGCGTCGCAGAAGTCAACGATCAACTGCTCAAGAAGTTCTAGCCCGAGAAGACCATGCCCACGCTCTCTCAATTGGTATCGATCGGCCCCGCGGCAGTGAGCCGCGCCAACGCCGCGCTCCAACACGCCACCCTGACCGCGCTGCTGGCCCGAATGCGGTGTTCTTCGTCGGGCATATACACACCAAGCATCCTGACCGTGCCCCTGCCCGGATCCCCGGATTCCCATTCGCTGTCGGTTCCATGGGCGACCCTGGTGCCACCGTCTTCGATGGCTGTCCGTACGGCCCGGGTATCCAGCACATTTTCGATACACCGAAGCCATCGCCCCGATCGCCATCTCCAGCTCGAAGTTCGCCCCGCTCGGCGAAGACCGTCGATAACGATGCGGATGTCCCTGCGCCGCCAGGAGGGTCCAGAGGGGCTTGAGCGGGTTCTTCACACTCTGCGCCTGGACAAGACGCCATGACACCCCCGGTCCGGATGAAGCTCTCTCCAGAAGACAGCCGGCGGTTGCTGGCGATTCTGGGGGACGATTTTTCTGCGTCTACCCGAAGCCGGCGCGTCTCTCCCTGGATCGGCGCGGTGGGCCTGATCGCTGCCGCCGTCACCGCCGTCGTCCTGGTGCAGGACTCCCCCCCTCCGTCTCCTGCCAGCATCATGACGCTGCCGTCCCTGGCGGCGCTGCGTGCAGACTGTACCGAGGTCCCCTCGGCGGGCAGCGACCTGACCGGGTTCGCAGCGCTACGCCAGGAGGATGAGCTGCTGGGGATCGATGTCTCGATGTACCAGGGCGTGATCGACTGGCCGCGGGTCGCACACGCGGGCGCCGCGTTTGTCTTCATCCGCGCCTCCGAAGGGACCGACATCGTCGATCCCTGCTTCGGGTACAACTGGCAGGCGTCTGCACATGTGGGGCTGCCGCGGGGCGCCTACCACGTCTTCTCTCCGGCCGGTGGCGCCGATCAGGCCCGCGCCTTCCTTGATGTGGTCGAAAAACAGGGGATGGCGGCCGAGCTGCCGATGGTCGTGGACCTGGAGCCCTCCTTGTCGACGTCGGTTCCTCCCCAACAACTGACCGCTGAGCTCCAGGCGTGGCTGGATGTGGTCTACGCACGCACCGGTCGCCACCCGATCATCTACGGCGATGTCTCGATGCTGGCTGCGCTGGACGGGTACCCCGAAGCGTTCGACCACGCCCCGCTCTGGATCGCCGCATACGACGTCGCCACCGTAGACCTCCCGGCAGGCTGGCCTCCCTGGACGTTCTGGCAGCTCAGCGACACCGGAAGCATCAACGGAATCACCGGACCGGTCGATGTCGACCGGTTCTCGGGAGACCGGTCCGCATTCAACACGTTCATCCACAATCCCTGAGGAGCCCCCGATGAAGATGACCCTCGACAGCGCGTTCCAGATGGCCGTAAAGAACTGGGAAGCTGGACAACCCGATGTGGCCACGTCCCTGTGCGAACAGGTCCTGCGCTTCGACCCAGACAACATCGGCGCCTTGAACCTGATGGCGGTCATGGAGCTGATGCGCGGACATCCCCAGGAGGCGATGACGTGGTCTCAACGGGCCATCGCGTCTGCGCCGGACAACGCCGAGCTGCTGAACACGTTGGGAGAGGTGTACCGCGTCACCGGAGCGCTGGGAAAAGCAGAGCGCTCCTTCCGTGCCGCGTTGACATTGGATCCGGACTGCGCACACGCGCACTTCAACCTTGGCCTCACCCTCAGCGCAGCCAACCACTCCGTCGAAGCCATCCAGTGTATGCAGACCGCGAGACGCCTGGAGCCGGACAACCGGACCATCCACCTCGCGCTCTCCAACCAGCTCCGCAACGCAGGGGAAGTCGAAGCCGCAGAGCAGGCCTATTCAGACGCGCTGCAGCGCTTCCCCGAGGACGGGCTGAGGGTCCGAAAGGCCACGTTGCTGCCGGTCATGCTGATGGATGCCGATCACATCACCCCGATCCGAGCGCACTACCGCGAAGGGCTCGACGCCCTGGAGGGTCAGGTCACCCTCACCGATCCAGTGCTGGAGACCGAACACACCAACTTCTTTTTGGCGTACCACGGCCGAAACGATCGACCACTCCAGGAACGCACCGCCCAGTTCTTCCGAAACGCCTGCCCCTCCCTGGAATATACGGCCGCGCACTGCCGACCCGGGGCCCCGCGCCCCCAGCGAGACCGGATCAAAGTGGGGATCATCTCCCGATTCCTCAAGTGGCATAGCATCGGGCGAACCTCACGCGGGCTGATCGCCAACCTGCCCAGAGACCACTTCGAAGTGATCACCGTTCGGACCGAGCCGCCCCCAGAAAACGATCACTTCGTCGAGTGGATCGATGAGCGGTCCGATCGCGTCGTGACGCTGCCGATCCACCTCGCAACAGCCCGCGAGCGCATCGAGGCAGAAGCGTTCGATATCCTGTATTACCAGGACATCGGCATGGATCCGATGACCTACTTCCTGGCGTTCGCCCGGCTCGCGCCTGTCCAGTGTGTCGCCGCTGGCCACCCGGTGACGACCGGGATCCCGAACCTGGACTACTTCATCTCATCGACCTGGTTCGAGCCCCCTGGCGCCGAAGCGCACTACTCGGAGACCCTGGTCTCGCTGGAGGCGCCGCACTGGTATTACTACCGGCCGCCCCCGCTGGACGCCCCTCCGGATCGGGCACAATGGGGACTGTCTGAAGATGAGAACATCTACCTCTGTCCTCAGACGCTCTTCAAGCTGCACCCGCACTTCGATGCGATCATCTGTGGGATCCTGGAGGCCGATCCCAAAGGGCGGATCGTGCTGATCGGCTCCCACCACCTCCAGTGGCAGGTCCGACTCAGCCTTCGGCTCCAACAACAGATGCCGTCGCAGCTGCGCCGGATCTCGATCATCCCCGGTCAGCCCTGGCGAGACTTCCTCTCCCTGTTGGCGAGCGCCGACGTCATCCTCGATCCCCTCTATTTTGGCGGATACAACACCACCCTGGAGGCGTTCGCCATGGGCACCCCCATCGTCACGATGCCCGGCGCGTTCCAGCGGGGCCGTCATACCGCTGCGTTCTGCCACAGGATGGGGTTGGATGCCCTCGTGGTGGACTCTATCGACGCATATATCGAGACCGCCTCACGGCTGGGCCGCGATCGCACATGGCGCGACGCCATCTCCGCCCAGATCCAAAAACGCTCCGATCAATTGTACGAAGACCCGTCTGTCATCTCGGAACATACGCGATTCTTCATCGACGCACTGAACGCCTGATATCCAAGGCAAACCCTTGCATTACTACACCAGAATACGATTGGATCCGCTCCAGAAAGAGCCGGTTCAGATCGCCGTCAGGGACCCGCACCCTGTCACGGCGAATCAAACCCGCATCTCCTATGCTGGCCTGGGAGCGGCGAGCGACGCATACCATGGATATGTCACCTATGAGGTCAGCGGGACGAAGCTCTGCATCCACACCATCTCCGCTCAGCCGCACGGGGATCGCCTGGGCGCGTTGCTCTTGTATGAGATGTGCACTGCGCCCGGCTACGTCAGCATCATCACGGTCGAGGCGCTGAACGTCGCCCCGGAAGCGGTCGGGTTCTATGAGCACATGGGGTTCCAGAAATCGCAGTCCCAGCTCGCCCTCATCGCGGATATGTTCCCGAATGACCCTGTGAAGGTCGCACAGCTTCAGGATCAGGTGGCCATCTACGAGGCCACATTATCGGGGCTCACGGTCCAGTCGTTCAACACCATGAACAAATCCTGGCAGGGCGTCAGCGACCCCTCCTGATCGGGTTTCCAAGCATCCACAGCTCGGTGAGGGCAGGCAGATGTGCAGTGACCGGCGGCGCCTGGGTGAACCGGTTGTTGCTCAGATCGATCCGCCGCAGACGCGGCATCCCAGCCATCGAGGCCGGCAGGGCGGAGAGCTGATTGTCCCCCAGCAACAGCCCCTCCAGCTGGCGCAGTTGTCCGACCTCTTCGGGCAGGTGGGTCAGCTTCGCGCTCGGCGCATCGAGCCACTCCAGCCCCTGCAGCGCGCCGATGGCTGGCGGCAGCGTGCCCAGGTCGTTGTGATGCACACACAGGGTCTGGAGGTTCTTCCATGCGCCGATCGCGTCGGGCAGGCCGGTCAACGCGTTGCCCCACAGGTTGATCCAGATGAGCGACCGCAGGCCCCCGACCGACGCCGGCAGCGACGCGATCTGATTGTTGGAGACATTGAGATCTTCCAACGCGACGCACCCTCCGATCGACGCCGGCAGCATGGTGAGCTTGTTGTCCCAGGCGTACAGGGCGTTGAGCCGGGTCAGCCTGCCCACGCTCTCCGGGAGAGCGGTGAGCCGGTTGCCCCAGACGATGAGCCCGTACAGCTCGCTCAAATCGCCGAGGCTATCGGGCAGCGTCGAGAGCTGATTGTCGGCGAGGTTCAGGGTGTGGAGGCGCGCGAGCCGTCCGATCTCTTCGGGCAACGCCGTCAACGCCATCGACGAGAGGTCGAGGGCCGTCACGCCCCGAAGCGCTGGGCTCACGGGCGCGTCTTCGGGCAGGTGGGCGAGGAGGATGAGGAAGTCCTCGACCGAAAGCCCAGGAGGCAGGACAGGGCGGGAGCCATCCAACGTCACCGCAGCGACGCGGTTGCCATAGGCGATCGGATCCTCGACGAGGCGAGGGATCTGGCTTCGGAGGTCCATAGGGCATCATCGAACGCCCCCGGCGCAGGATCGCGCCGGGGGCGGCGAATATACAGCGAGGACGCAGAGAGGACTACTCCTCGTCGTCTTCCGTCTCGTTGCTGGCGTTCCTGGCGAAGCTCTGCGGAGCCGCGTCGATGTCATCGGTTGCGACGGCCTCTGGCAGGGTCGGGTCGCAGTACAGGACGTACCACCCCTTCTTGGTGAAGCGGTTGTCTTCAGGGAGGGCGACGCCGTTGGTGGGCAGGTCCTGGCCGCGCTTCGCCTTGCGGAGCACCGGCATCGCCTGCTGGGTGTTGACACAGGCGTCGAAGCGCTGGCGAGACCGTGAAGAGAAGAAGGTGTCGACCGCCTCGTGGCAGCGCTTGTGGGCGCTCCGCGAGCCCTTGTCACAGATCTGCACCTTGGCGTCGTTGGTGAAGGCGAACCACAGGTTGGTGGTGTTGGCCTTCTTGTAGGCCAGCGCGCGGCCGCGGACCCGCTTCGTCTCCGCGATCTGCTTGTCGAGATCGGCCAGGGCCGTGTTCAGCTCTTCGGTCTTCTCCTTCAGCTCGACGCGAAGCTGGTCGCGCTCGGACTCGGCCTTGGCCAGCTCGTTCTGCAGACGCGCGATCTCAGCCTCCATCTCCTTCCAGCGCTGGACCGCGACTGCCCGGCGGGCAGCGTCCTGTTCGTCCTGGGCCTTCATCTCCGCCAGCTCCGACTCACGATCGGCGAGCTGCTGCTCAAGGTCGACGACCTTGTCCTGGCTGGCCTGGAGGGCCTCGACGGTGGCGGCCTGCTCTTCCTGGGCCTCAGCATCGGCCGCGACATCGGCTTCTTCCACGGCGACCGGCGCAGGCGCAGGCTCGGGAGCGCCCTGCTGGCCGACGGTGAAGCCGATCACGCCAGCGCACAGCGCTCCGAGCAGCGCGAGGACGCCCCACTGGAGGCCGCTGCTCTTGCGAGGCTCCTCCCAGTCAACAGATTCGTCACTCATCGGCACACTCCCTGGATACAGATAAAAGACGACGGCCCGGTGCGCATGCGATGCACGAAGCCGGCCGTCTGGATTTGACACATACAGGGTACCGACCCATCCCCCTCCCCTGCTACTGCAGCCCGCTTACAACCCCACCGCTCGAAATGAACCTTCCTCTCCCGCTCTCTGACGGCACGCTGATTCGACGTTACAAACGGTTCCTCGCCGATGTGCGCCTGCCCGATGGACGGACCGTCACCGCCCACTGCCCCAACCCCGGAAGCATGAAGACCTGCGCCGAAGCCGGATGGCGGGTCCGCATGTCCCACAACAACAATCCCCGCCGAAAGCTACGGTGGACCCTGGAAATGGTCTACGACGAACGCGACCTGCCCATCCTCATCAACACCGGGAGACCCAACGACATCGTCGCCGAGGCACTCGAAAATAAGGCCATCCCCGACTTCGCAAGCTACACCAGGATCCGCCGTGAGGTCCGCTACGGCGACGAAAAGAGCCGGATCGACTTCCTGATGACCGACGACAACCTGCCCGACTGCTACATCGAAGTCAAGAACGTCACCCTGAAGGCCGGACCGGATCTCGCCGCCTTCCCCGACGCCACCACCAGGCGCGGTCAGAAACACCTGCGCGAGCTGATGACACAGCAAAAAGCCGGCGATCGGGCCGTGCTGTTGTTCCTCGTCTCCCGTGGCGGGATGGCCGCGATGCGCCCGGCGGACGACATCGATCCCGAGTATGGCCGACTGCTCCGCGCCGCCGCAACCGCAGGCGTCGAGGTTCGCGCCCATCGGCTGACGTTCAACGGCAACGACCTCTCCGTTGGCACAGAAGTGCCCGTTCACTTAGACTGAGCCGCACACCGATGACGAATGAGACTCAGTTCGGCGAAGCGGCCACGTTGCCCGAGTACTCCACCAACATCGCACATGCACGCTCTTCGTCAAGGTCACATCCATGCTGGAGGTATTGTCGCTCCAACACAGCATTCCTGGCCAGGCCCTGGCGTTGCTCTCGGTGAATCTTCGTA
The DNA here is from genome assembly GCA_038520555.1 of Myxococcota bacterium. Classification (GTDB taxonomy): domain Bacteria; phylum Myxococcota_A; class UBA796; order UBA796; family UBA796; genus JBCBLB01. The sequence goes on from JBCBLB010000530.1 coordinate 6,765, forward strand.
TCCACGCGGGCAAGGGGTCTACCCCTCCGAGGTTAACCATGTAAAGTCATATTCGGAGGTTGAAAATGAGAACCACTCCGAAAGCTGAGAAATGGGCGGCGCTCATCGAGCAACAAGAGCGATCGGGCTTGACCGTCCGTCGCTTTGCCAAGGAGAACGGGCTGAACATCCACACCTTCTACTATTGGCGCGGCAAGCTGAA
>JBCBLB010000937.1:0-2789 GCA_038520555.1 Myxococcota bacterium
AGCCGCGCGATCTGGACGCCTGCCTGTCGCAGCGACGAGAGCACCGACCAGGTCAGGATCCGACCCGCCGAGGGCATCTCCACCGACCAGGGCCGCCGGGCGTAGACGTTCTGCACCGCCCACAGCGGCACCGGCTCTTGAAGGTACGCGTACTGGATGGGACGACCCAAACGATACAATTGGGACCAGATCGCGTCCGCCGAGGTCTCGAACCGGATCGAGAGCAGCCGCGGGGACAGCGGCGAGATGCCCTCCACCGTGGCGGACAGCCCGCCCTGGAGACGAAGCGTCTGCCCGATGCGGACGGCAGGCGGAGCGGGCCGGGCGTCTGTATCGGTGCGCCAGTCGCCGACGCCGAAGAGGACCGCACGCCAACGCCGTGGCGTACTCATCGACAGCAGGCGAAGCTCCAAGCCCTCCTCCACCTGCAGCGAGGCGGGCAGGGTGGCGGCATCATTGACGACCAGCAGATCGCCGCGGCGGAGCAGCCGGGCGAGCTGGGGGGCGCACCGATCGGTGAAGCGTTCCAGACCGGGGCGGATATGCAGCAAGCGGCTGTGACGGGGAGCACGTCGAGGATCTGTCGCGGGACGCATCATGCGACCTCCGAGATGGTGTGCCGAGCACCCGTGGGGTGCTCGAGGATGAGGGGGATCAGACGCTGGGCCACGTCTGCGGGGCGGGCGAGCTGTTCGGGATCCGCGTCGGGCATCGCGTCGGCGTGCATCTGGGTGTCCATCTCGCCGGGATCGACGATGAGGAACCGGACCCCCTGGTCTCGCAGCTCTTCGGCCCAGATCCGCCCGAGGTGATCGAGGGCGGCCTTGGAGACGCCATAGGCGCCCCAGGTCGGGTAGCCTTCGACAGCCGCGTCCGAGCTGATGTGGACGATCCAGCCGCCGCCATCGAGGGCCATGGCGCCAGCGAGCGCCCGGGTCAGCCGGAAGGGGCCGAGCAGGTTGACCTGAAGGACTCCCAGAAAATCATCGCCGGTCAGATCGAGCAGCGGTCGAAGCGGGAGCGGACCCAGGCTGCTGGCGTTGTGAACGATGCCGCGAACGGGGCCGATGAGCTGTGCGGCGGCGCCGGCGATCCGGGCAGCGGCGTCCGGGGCGCCGATGTCGATGGCCAGACCATGGGCGACCCCGCCCGCGGCCCGAATCCCGTCGACGACGACCTGAAGATCGGCGTCGGTGCGTGCGATCAGGAGCAGCCGGGCGCCCTGAAGGGCGAGGGCCTCGGCGAGGGCTCGGCCCAGACCGCGGCTCGCGCCGGTGACGATGACGCCGGCGTTGTGAAGGGGATGCATGGGAAAACCTCCTGTGAATGCGTGGGGTGATCTACAGGTAGGCGCCGGGTGTTCTTTTCTCATCTGAAATGTCAATATATGGACAGAGTGTTTCTTTATTGGACACCCAGACCCGAACCGTATCCATGAACACCGGACTGTATTGATGAACGATCGAGAAGCTGCCGCGAACCTTGCACAGAACGTGAAAGCGTTGCGGGATCATCGTGGGCTGTCCCAGAAGCGGCTGGCGGCGCTGTCCGGGGTGCCCCGGGCGACGCTGGCCAACCTGGAGTCAGGCTCCGCCAACCCCACCTTGCAGGTGTTGACCCGGGTGGCGGGGACGCTTCGTGTGTCGATCGAGGAGCTGCTCAGCCCACCACGGGCGCGGTTCCGGCGATATCCGGCGAACACCCTGGCCAGCCGGCGACGTGGCGGCGCCACTGTTCGCGCTTTGCTGCCCGATCCGCTTCAGGGGCTCCAGCTGGAGCGGATCCATCTTCCCGCGGGGGCGCGCTTCACCGGAGTGCCACATACAGCCGGGACACGCGAGTATCTCACCTGTGAGTCCGGTCAGTTGGAGCTGTCGGTCTCTGGCGAGGTGGTGACGATCCAGGCAGGCGACGTTCTGGTGTTTCGCGGCGATCAAAAACACAGCTACCACAACCCCGGCTCTGGTGAGGCGGTCGGATATTCGGTCGTCGTCCTGTCCCCGACAGGGCTTTAGCCGCGCACAAGGCAAGGCAAATCGGACTCGAATTTGGGGAGAGGGGTGTTCTATAATCGAGACGATGGCGTTCTATTCAGGGCAGAAGCTGGGCGCATATGTTCTCGAGTATCGACTCGGCGTGGGCGGGGCGGCAGAAGTCTGGGCTGCACACCATGAGCGGCTGCATATGCCGGTCGCCCTCAAGCTGCTCCGGGTCACCAGCGAGGCGGCGCGTGCGCGGTTGTTGCGTGAGGGTCGGGCACAGACTGCGCTCCAACACCCCAACATCCTCCCCGTCCGGGATATCCTGGAAGGCACTGACCTCGCCGGCCTGATCCTCCCATTGGTGGAGGGAGTCTCGCTTCGCGCGTTGCTGCAGAAGACACCGCTGACGGAATCTGAGACGGTCGCCTTGATTCGCGCCATCCTCGATGGCCTGGCGCATGCCCACCATAAGGGGCTGGTGCACCGCGATCTGAAGCCGGGCAACATCCTGCTGGATCTCAGCCGTCACGGCGTCGCACCGCGGATCGCAGACTTCGGCCTGGTCAAAGGGACCCCGGATGAGTTCGAGACGGAAGCCGACATCGGGATGGGGACCCCGAAGTATGCAGCGCCCGAGCAACAGCTCGACGCCGGCGGCGTCGACCACCGCGCCGACCTGTTCAGCCTCGGCGTGCTGATGGTCGAGATGCTGACCGGGAAGAACCCCTTCAATGGCCGAAGGCTTCGCCAGACCCAGCTGGTGCATCGAAACGTGCCGCCCCTCCCCGGCCTCGATGCGCGCGGCGA
>JBCBLB010000293.1:0-11226 GCA_038520555.1 Myxococcota bacterium
ATGGGAACAAGGTCGGCAAACGCGTCAACGTTCGGGCAGGTCGCAAGTGGGCGCTTCGGATCGAGAACAAGCCGGGTCGTGGTCGCTGGCGTCGTAGCAAACTTCGGTTGCGTCGCAAGCGCGGCTGGTACCGGATGCGGTCCGAGGACTGGACTGACAACGACTTCAATGATCTCGTCCTTGATATCAAGCGTCGCGGAAAGGGACGCAGACGTGGGAAGAAGCGTCGTCGTAAGCTCCGTGGGAAGGGCATCATCCTGCCTCGCGGTCGCTGGACGGTTCGCGTTCGCCAGAAGAAGGCAGCGTTCTCACAGCGGTTCGTTGTCAGCGGTGCGAAGAAGGGCCGCGGCGTTCACAATGGGAACAAGGTCGGCAAACGCGTCAAGGTTAATGCCCGCCGCAAGTGGGCGCTTCGGATCGAGAACAAGCCGGGTCGTGGCCGTTGGCGTCGTTCGAAGCTGAGGAAGGTTCGCAAGCGTGGTTGGTTCCGTCTTCGCTCTGAGGACTGGACCGATAATGACTTCAACGACCTGGTCCTCGACATTAAGCGTCGTGGAAAGGGTGGGGGCCGGCGCAGGAAGCCTCGGAAGACCCGTGGCGTTCGACTGCCCCGTGGCCGCTGGCAGGTCAAGGTCGTCCAGAAGAAGGCGGCGTTTTCTCAGCGGTTCGTTGTTAACGGCAAGAAAGTTCGCAAGGGACGCGGCCGGCACAACGGCAACCGTGTCGGGCGCGCCGTCGTTGTGGATTCCAAGCGCAGCTGGCGCTTGCGCGTCGACCACCGGCCTCGTGGCCGGCGGTGGGCGCCGTCGAAACACAAGAAGAAGCGCGCCGGCGCAAACTTCATGGTCCACACCGAGGATTGGCGGGACAACGATTACAACGATCTTGTCTTGCGGGTCCGACGCCTGCCGAACAAGGGCGGGGGCGGCACGAAGCCGCCGCGTGGTCCAGATAAGATCGCTGCCAATGAAAAGGCGCGGTTCTGGGGGGACCCCCACTTCCAGGGAGGAGACGGTGGGCTGTTTGACGTCCAGGGGGAACCCAACAAGACGTACAACCTGCTCACGGACAAGGGGCTCATCTACCACGGCCGCTTCGACGGCTGGGGCCGCGGCGTCACCGTCGTCGGCCGAACCCGGCTGCGGGTCCACCGCCCGGGCAAGAAGGGCACCTCGGAGATCGTCTTCGAGCCCAAGCGCAACGTCGCCACGATCAATGGCCGGAAGATCCCTGGCAAGGCGATGCGGACCGCCGATGGTGGCCTGGTCAAGAAGCAAGGCCGGGACGTCATCACTCAGACGGCCGAAGGCTACCGGATCGTCCAGCATGGCCGCGGCAAGGGAAAGCGTCAGTACATCGACGCAGAGGTTCACACCGGCAAGAAGGGCGTCGCCATGGACGGCGTCAAGCCCGAAGGGCTGATGGGCATCACCTTCGACGCCGATAAGAAACGTCGTGATGGAAAGAAGGGGCGCGGCGCCCAGGGCGAAGGCGCCATTGATGGGCACTACACCGACTACGAAGTCGGTCGCTTCAAGCCGGACCACCCGAAGATCTTCAACTGGCGGTACTACCTCAAGAAGTACCCCGACCTTCGGCGGGCGGGCCTGAAGAACCGTAACCAGGCCCTCCAGCACTGGATCCGCCATGGGATGAAGGAAGGCCGCCGGGCGGTCCCCAACTTCTGCCCGAAGCAGTACCTGGAGATCTACGCCGATGTCCGCAAGGCCGCGGGCCGCTCCAAGCGCAACCCGCTGCACTTCGCCGCCATCCACTGGATCACCTATGGCACCTCGGAAGGTCGTAAGGGCTTCCGGGCGCCGGTGCCGCCTCCGCCGAAGATCAAGAGCGATCCGCCGGTGACCTATGCCCCCGGCCGATGGGCTGTCCGCGTCGAGCAGAAGCGCGCCGCGTACCACCAGCGGTTCATCGTCGGCAGCGCCCGCAGCGGCGCGGGCATCCATGACGGCAACAAGGTGGGCAAGTCCGTCGACGTCGTCGCCCATCGTCCCTGGTCGCTCCGCATCGAGCACAACAGCGGCCAGAAGTGGGCGCCCAGCCGACTCAAGAACGTCGACATGGGCCGCCGCGGCTTTATGCTGCACTCCGAAGACTGGACCGATAACGACTACAACGATCTGGTCCTCAGCGTGAAGGGGGGCGCTCCCGCGCCCACCCCGGACAACGGCCGGACCTCGACCAGCGGGCCGCGACCCATCGCGACCCCGCCCGTGCCCCCACGGCCGCCCCTCCTCGGGCCGGTCCTGGGCGGCGGTGGAACGCCCCCCACCGGTGGCGATCCCATCATGGCCACTCCCATCACGGGTGGAGCGCCCACCACGGGTGGGACCACCGGCGGTGGCGGCGGGCTCGCGCCGGTGAAGACCACCCCGCCGGCGCCGGTGATACCGCCGGTCTTCACGCCGCCGAAGCCGCCAGAGACCGCGCCGCCGAAGACGCCGATCATCAAGCCGCCGGTCACCAATGAGCAGGCCACCCAGCTCGCCATCGCCGTCTTCAACCAGAAGCCGTCTTCGCTCGCCACCAACATCAGCCAGCTCAGCCAGATGATGGGGCAAGCCTTCCAGAAACAGCAGCAGATCTTCTGCAGCACCCTGCCGACCCTGCCCATCAAGCAGACCGGCAAGGCGGTCGTCGCCCCCACGCGTGTGGAGGCGCCCAAGCTCTCCGCGTACGTTCGTGGCACTGCGGGCAAGAAACCGAAGCTGCCGGAATTCTCACCGCTGCCGACCAGAAAAGGCCAGCTCCCGACCAGCGCCGGCCCAGCGCCCCGGGTGCAGGTCACCGGGGCCAATGACCCCGGCTTGATGGCCCAGCAGCGTGAGCAGGTCCAGCAACAGATCAAGATCGCGCAGGACAGCCTCCATCAGGCCATCCAGAACGGCCCCAGCGGCGAACACATCCAGCCTCAGCGCGTCAACATCGACCTGCCCGTCAAGCTCAATGCGCCCCCCAAGCTGCCCGACGCCCCAGAGATGGGCCCCCTGCAGGCGTTCATCAACCTGCCGCTGCCCCCGGATCTGCAGGCCGCCTTCGATCAGATGCATGGTCCGACGCTGACCGCAAAGCTCGACGGTGCCCGCAGTCAGATGCAGTCCGCCGAAGATCTCGCCTCCAAGCAGAAGCAGGACACGATCCTCAAGTTCCAGGAAGAAGCCAGGAAGGCCAACGAAGACGCGCAGAAGCGCCAGGGCGCTGAAGTCCAGCGCGCGCGCACCGAGCTCTCCGCCCAGCGTCAGCAGGTCCTCGCCGAACAGCAGCAGCTGGTCGGCCAGATCCATACCGAAGTCGCCAACCGGCAGAGCGCCGAACAGAAGGCCATCCAGGATAAGATCGCCCAGGTCGACGCCCAGACACAGAAGGCCTTCGCCGACGCCAACCAGAAGGCCAGCAAGCTCCGCGCCGACGCCGAGCGGAAGGCCGGCGCCGAGCGCAAGAAGCTCGAGACCAGGCCCGATCAGAAGAAAGACGACGGCGGTGGGGTTCTGGGCTTCATCGGCGACACCGTCGATGCCGCTCAGGACCTCGTCGGGGATGTCCTCGAGTCCGTCCAGGCCGCCGTCGGCGCCATCTTCGACGCGGCCCGGCAGGCCATCGGCTCTGTCATCGAAGACGCGCGGAACCTCGCCAAGGGACTCATCGACCAGGCCAACCAGTTCATCCAGGATCGGCTCACCCGGTTCACTGGATGGATCAAGGGCGCCGTCGATGGCCTCCTCAAAGAGCGCTTCCCCGCCCTCGCCGCCAAAATCAACGGCTTCGCCGATCGGACGCTCAACGCCGTCAAGACCTTCGCCGACGTCGTCGTCGCCGATCTCAAGAAGACCGTCGATCGGATGGGTGGGCTGCTCGCGTCGACCATCGATGGCGTCCTCGGCGGGTTCCAGACCGCCATCAGCGCGGCCTTCCAGATGGCCAAAGCCGCTGTCGACCTCGACTTTGGCAAGATTCGGCTTCTCGCCCTGCAGGCCGCCCTCAAGCTGGCGGGCATCTCGGAGGCCGAGTTCGAGAAGTACTTCGGCAAGGGCGAAGCCATCCTCGAAGCCATCATCGACCGCCCCGGGGAGGTGCTCAACAACCTCTTCGAGGCCGTCAAGCAGGGCTTCGGCAAGTTCGGCGACAACTTCATGACCCACTTCCAGGGCGGCGTCGTCAACTGGCTCACCGGCAACCTCGACGGCAGCGGCATCGAGATGCCCAAGCAGTACGACGCAGCCGGGATCTTTGCCCTCTCCATCCAGGTCATGGGCATTGATGAGGACTTCCTCAAGAAGAAGGTCGGCAAGCTCGTCGGCGCCAAGGACCCCGCGGTCGCTGAGCAGGTCTGGACCACCGTGAAGACCGCGCTCGACGGCGGGTGGGAGGCCGTCTACAACGACCACCTCCAGCCCTTCCTCGCCAACATCCACACCGAAGTCCTCGCCGGTATCGGCGGGTGGCTCCAGGCGCGCGTCGTCAAGGCCGCCATCATCAAGCTCGCCTCGATGTTCAGCCCCGTCGGCGCACTCGTCCAGGTCCTCGTCACCGCGTGGCGACTGTTCGAGTTCCTCTCCGATAACTTCTCCAAGCTCGCCGCCCTGGTCTCCTCGATCGTCGACACCGCCTATGAGATCGCCATCGGTCAGCTCGGACGCGCCACTGCGGGCATTGAAAGCGCCCTCGCCGCGGCCCTGCCCCTCGGCCTCGACCTGCTCGCCCGCCTCCTCGGGCTCGGGAAGCTCGCCGACGCCGTCCAGGACACCGTCAAGAAGCTGCAGAAGCGGGTCGAAGCCGCCTTCGACAAGGTCATCGACAAGATCCGCAGCGCCCTGGGCATCGACAAGAAGACCACCAACAACGACGAGACCAGGCCCGGCGAGAACGCGGTCAACATCAACATCAAACCGAAGCCGGTCCTCGCCAATGACCATGAGCGCGGGTTCGTTCGGGTCGACGTTGAAGGCACCGGCCACGTCACCGGGCTCGATGATGCCGAGGTCAACAAGACCGCCGCCCGTGACATCCTCACCCGCAAGACCACCGAGACCGTTGGCCGGCTCTCCATGCGCGGTCAAGCCAAAGACTACGAGAACGACCCCGGCACCGTCGCTGCAGAGACCCGGAAGGCCGCCGACGCCGCCCTCCGTCGGCAGAAGATGACCGTCGACCATGTCACCATCTCGATGTTCAAGATCCGTGAGACCCTCGCTGACCAGGCCGAAAATGCTGAAGATAAGGCGAAGGAAGAGATCAAGAAGCGGAAGGAGGCGTTCATCTCCGGCCTCCAGGGAGGGGCCGAGAAGGCCGGCGAGCGAATGCGCGGCACCGCGAAGGAGCTGTTCAGTCGAACCTCCGGGCGCCCCAAGGACCCCACCAGCCCCAGTGACAGCAACGAAGAGAAAGAGACCTTCCGCGAACAGACCCGCGGCGTCGATCCCACTCGCCTCTCCGTCAAGTCCGCGGTCTCAAAGATGGGCGTCATGCGGCTGAAGTGGCAGGCCAACCGCGGCGAAAAGGTCGCCATCCTCTATGTCGAGAAGACCTTCGCCGGGCCCCTCATGAACACCGCCATCCCCGCCATGGAACGCAAGATCACGTCGATCAAGGTCGTCTCCATCAAGCAGATGGCCGATGGCACCCTCAACGTCGTCAAGATCATGGGCAAGCTCGCCCAGGACGCCGCCACCAGCTATGTGCAGGGCGACGAAAGCAGCCTCGCCATGGTCGACACCTATCTCCAGCAGACCAGCGACATGATGGCCGCCACCGCCAACGCCATCGCAGAGCATCAACAATGACCTGAAACCATGACGCGATGTGCCGACGCGCCCTCCATCCGGAGGGCGTCGATGGCGCGGGAGACGCGTCCTCCAGTTCATGTGCCGGCGCCCCGATGCTCGGTGAAGACGCCATCGAGTGGGGAGACGGGTTCGACGCCAGACGACTACCTGTTCCCGTTCCAGGTCGGCGACGCCACATGGCCCGGGCCGTTTTCCCCCATCACAGGACCGACCGTGATCAACCCCAACGACCAGTTCGCTCTCCTGACGCTGTCCCCGGGCAGCATCGGCGGGTTTTTTGGGGGCGCAAGCCGATCGGGACTTCGAGATCGTCTTCACCAGCGTCGAGGGGGACCGGTTCCAGGGGGGCATCAACGGGCTGGATCAGATGACCTTCAACCCGCCCGAGAGCGCAGATGGGTTCGCGCCGCCCCCCACCGTCGCGTTTGACGTCACGCTCAACCTGGAACGGCCGATGGAGCGCCCGGGTGAGCTCAGCGTCCGAACTGCTCCGCGTTCGTCTCACATTTGTGAGTGGGTTGGGCCCACCCATGTGAGGTGAACGCCGAAAAAGGTATTTCTACCGTCTGAGGAGGGTGGTGCAGCTTTTGCTCCAGTGATCGCCGAAGCCCACATCCTCTGAAGGGAGAACCCATGCGCGTACACTCACTGAGCCTTCTTCTCGGTTCCCTCGGTCTCTGGAGCGCTTCGGCGCTCGGCGCCGAGCTGCACCCGATCGATGCGAGCCACACAGACCTGTCCGGCGACCTCACCGGCTGGATTGATGCAGACGGGGTCGGCCTGCGGGAGACCGCCCTGCGGGTCCGTCTGTCGGGCTGGGGCGATGAAGACGGTGTGCTGCCCAGCGTGGCCAGCGGGCATCAAAGCCGGCGCCACCAGAGCGAGCTGGCCCACTCCGGACTCGTCGAGTGGTGGCGTCCCGCAGACGAGGGGATCCAGCATGGGTTTGTCGTCTCCGACGCGCCCGCAGGTGACCAGCTGGTGATCGAGGTCGACTTCGAGGGCGCCACGCTCGCGCAGATGAGCGATGACGTGGTTCGCGTCTATGCGGACGGCACCTGGCTGCGGTACGCTGGGCTCTCTGCATGGGACGCCGATGGCGTCTCATTGGACGGCCACATGGAGGTCGACGGACAGCGGGTTCGCCTGGTGGTGGACGTCGCCGAGGCGCGGTTCCCGGTCGAGGTTGACCCGGTCCTGCAGTCGACGGATTGGACCTGGCAGAGCGAAGACAATAATGCCAGCGCGGGCCGCTACACCCTTCAAAGCGTCGGTGACTTTGACGGGGACGGCTACGACGACTTCGTGGCCGCGGTCGTGGTCGACACAGGGGCGGGCGGCGCCGCGAGCAGTCCGGATCTGCTCTTCTTCCGCGGGGGCGCCAGCACGCCGGCGTGGACGCCCGATTTGCTCTTCTCCGTGGTTGACACCGTCGAGGTCAGCGACGTGGTCGGGGGCGACTTTGACGGGGATGGGTTCTCAGACATCGTCGTCTCGGTTGATGAGATCGGCGGCTCCCGGGAGCTGTACGCATGGCGCGGTGGCCCCCGGGGGCTGGGACAGATCGCATGGTTCGCCGATCTGGGGTCTGAGTCCACCGACGGCAGCGCTTTTTCGGACTACCCGATCGCACTGACGACGGCCGACGTGAACAATGACGGCCTCACAGATCTGATCGTCGGCGATTGTGTATACGATGCGCCCGATGAGGAGCGTACGGAGAAGGAGGACACCTCCAGCGTCACGAATGACGGCCGGGTCCTCATCTTTGCCGGGCGGGACAACTTCCTCGGCCGAGACCCCCATGAGATCAGCGCGCCCAGCCCCGGCATCGGGTTCGGCTTCAGCGTCGCGGGCATCGGACGCGCGATGGGAGGCGAGAAAGGAGATGACTTCGCAGTCCTCGCGGCCTTCATCGATGAAGACACCGAAGGGCGACGCGTGTACCTGTACGAGGGCGCCGCAGACACCTTCCCCGAGGTGTCATCCTGGTCCTGGGACACGACGTTCGTGGACAACCTGACCGGCGTGCCGGATGTGAACGGGGACGGCTACGATGAGCTGGCGGTCTCATCGCTGACGTGGCCGACTGGCATCGAGAACAGCCCAGAAGGGATCGTGTTCCTGTTCGAAGGCGCGAACCGCGGCTTCGGGGATTCGCCGAGCTGGACGCACGAGAACAACGTCCCCTCGTTCATCTGCGGGTTCGTGGACGGGTTCTCTCTCGCCGCCAGCCATGTCGCCGGAGCAGACCTCGACGGGGACGGGCTCGGGGATCTGATCGTCGGATCGCCCTGCAACCTCGTCGATGGTTCCGGCGTCGAGGTCACCGGAGAGATCGTCGGAGAGGGCAGCATCGGGATCTTCTCCGGCAGCGAAGAGGGCCTGCCGATTCGACCCGATGTGGAGCTCCTGGGGAGCGGCTACCGGAACTATCTTGGATTCACCCTGACCACAGGGGACTTCAACGGGGACGGGGCCAGCGATCTGCTCGCCTCCGAATTCGGGACCGACAACACAGACGTCGAGAACGGCGGCAAGCTGTCGATGTGGTACGGAGAGGCCCCCGCCAAAGAGCTGATCGGAGCGGGCATCAGCGGCGAACCGCAGTCCCTCATCCGCAACGGCGCGCCGAACACCGCGAATACCCCGGACACCCCGCCGGCCTCGATGGCGCCATCGGCGGCAGGGTGTTCGACCCTGGACGCATCTCCTGGCGTCTTCATCGCCCTCTTCAGCCTGTTCGGTCTGCTACGTCGTCGGGAAGACGCTCGCTGAACCCGGCTGCCCTCGCCGTACTCGGCGTCCGCATCCGATTCCCCTCTTGCCAGCTGCGTAGAATGACGCAGCTGGCTTGTACTGTTTGATGGGATCGAACCTCCGCCGCGAGTTTCGGGCCGCGCGCTCTTGTTGATGTGGGCAACGGTCCTCACCTCGCAGGGTGGACAGACGCTGTCCGAATGCTTTTTTCGTGAGCCATCGGCTCTCATCGAGGGTTGTTCGTTGATACCGTCGAGGTGCTATCGAAACGATTTCCGGCAACGTTGGTTGCACAACAGCCGCTCCAGGAGGACCCATGCCCGAGAGTTATGACGACTTCACCGAACGCGTTGGTTTCAGCATCAGCCACATGCTCGCCCTATGGGGGCGGCTGTTTGCCACGCGTAAGGACATTCGTGCCAAACGTCCCAGCGTTGGCAAGCCGCTGCCGAAAGCCAAAGCGGACGCGCTTGACGAGATGCCGCAGGACTGGGTCCGCTTCGCCCGGGAAAGCCAGAGCCTCAAGTTCCGCTGGGAGACCGACGGTGACGAGAAAGGAGGGGTCGATATTCAGCCCGTCCATCGCGCGGACTGGGATGAGATGGACGAAGGCTGGGAAGCGGAGACGCTGTTTGATTATGGAAATATGGACGAGCCGGTGAGCTTCGCGTACCGCGCGGAGCAGCCTCCAGCAGCGGCTGAGCTGATCCGCGCCGATGCAGAAGACAGCGCGCCGGCGGCGGTGGGTCTGTCGATGACGGAGTACCTCACGGCGGGGGCTCGCCAGGCGTTCACCCTGTACTGGCAGGCCGATCTGCAGGCGCCTCCGCAACCGGCGGTGCGCGCACGCTCATTGGACGCCACCAAACCCGAGGCGATCACCGCGGCGTTGCAGGCGCGGGGCGCCACCTCGGACGAAGCGACGGCGATGGTGCGATGGCTCGGTGACGCCGTCGTTTTGCTGGTTCCTCGGCGAAGCGACGCAGAACTCAAAGCCATGGTGCGAACCCTGACCAAGGCGCAAGACGGCTTCTTCAAGGGGAAACCCACGATGAAAGACGCAGAGTACGATGCGCTGAAGATAGAACTGGCAGAGCTGGACCCGGACAACAAGTTCCTGGATCGCATGCCCAGGGGCGTGACCGCGTGGCCGCGCAAGGCCCATCCGCTGCCCTGGCCCGACGGGGTCACCGTTGATGATCTGGAAGACTGGCTGTCCGATACGCAAACGCGTCTGCAGTCGTCAAACGTGTCCAAGGTGGAACTGCGCGTCAAGTACATCTCCGACGGGATGCCGGTCAGCCTTCGGTATCAGGGCGGGCGTCTCGTTGAGGCGCTGACGAAGGGGGACGGACAGGAGGGGGAGAACATCCTGCGAAACCTCAAGAAGGTCCCTGAGGTGGTCACACGCAAATGCAACGTCAAGAACGGCCTTGTGCGGGGGGTCCTCTTCGTCCAGCAGAAGTGGGAAGCGACCCACACGGCGAAAGACGTGGCGCTCAACTTGAAGAGCCCCAAGGACTGCAAAGTCCTGTGGTTCCAAGCCCATGAAGTGCTCCTCGCCGATGACGATGGGTCCTATGAAGACTGGAGCGAGCGTCAGCGCGCGTTCCCCATCAGCATCGGGATGTCTTCTCCCAATTTTGCCATCGTTGGCGCGAATCAGGTCCGCGAGGTGTGCGTGAGCGCCCGCGAACGCGGTCGTGGGCCGGGCTTCATCGTCGAGTACGAGAACGCACAGGCGCGCGAAGTCCTCAAAGCGGACGCCACGCGTTTGTTTGTCCTCGGGTGATCGCCATCCGCGACCGGTGACGCACAGATGGTGTCTTAATAGACGTTTGACGGCGTCTTCCATTCTTGCCAGTCGCGCCACTCTGCGCGGCTGGCCTGCCATTTCTGGAAGAGTGCATAGCTGCCGATGCCGTCTACGTTGCACTGTGTCTGGACCAGAACCGCCCGGTTGCCATGGTGGAGCTGGACCTCATATCGGCAGCGCACGTCGCCGTCCGGAGACCAGCCGATGGTGTCGAACCCTTCGTTCCCAACCCATGGCACCGGTCTCTTGTCGATCAGGGTGCGCGGCGCAAAACCCGGCGTCGCGACGAAGCGATCGAACGCGGTGTCGTAGGCGTTCTCGGCCAACATGATCGAGTCCGAATTGACCGGCGCTTCGGAGAGCTTCGACTGGTAGCTCATGTGCTGAAAGCGCGGTATCGCGATGGACACCAGGATGCCTACGATTGCGATGGATACAACAACATCGATCATCGTAAAGCCGCCTCGACCCAACACCTGCTGTTTGTTCACGTCATGCCTCACACATCAATCGGTCTCATCTCTTGTCGGCCCGATGCGTGGCTTTTTGAATGGTAACCTGCCGCTCTGCCCATGATCGCATAGACGTCTCTTTGATGCCGCTCAGACCCTCGTCATGCGATGGCTCGCAACCACTATAAATTGGATCTGCTTCAGTGCCAATATCTGCGCGATGCCTTGAGCAGATCGGAAGCAGGTATCCTTTTCCCATCTGATAACCGAATTGTAGAAACCTTATAAATAAGGTTTATGGATGCATATCCATTCAGATCTTCTGGGAGGCATGACAAAACCAGATACTCATCCTGACACCTGGCGCTCAATATCGTGATGGCTAAGCTTAGCCATC
>JBCBLB010000890.1:0-3160 GCA_038520555.1 Myxococcota bacterium
AGATGCGCTCGCCGTTGAGCCGCTGAGCGGCGATCGTGCCGAGCAGCGGAGTGAACATGATCGACACAGAGACAACCAGGGCGCCGAGGCCGGAGAACGCGGCGCCGGACAGCCAGAAGACAGCCGCGATCAGGGCATTGACGCCGAATGCCACCAGACAGAACCGCAGAATCGTGCGCATCGATGTGCTCATCCTCTCCTCCTGCGCGGTTCTACGGTCCCTGGAGGCTGGCATTCCCGACACGCGCTATTTTCCCTGCAATTCGTCGAGGAGCCATGCAGCGTCGGGCATCCCTTCGAGGGTCCACAGCAGGTAGCGGACGTCGACATGGATGGTCCGGGCGGTGTCACCATACATCCAGTCGGCGCCGATGGAGTCGATGTTGCCGTCAAAGGCGAGCCCCACAAGCTCGCCGTTGTCATTGAGCGTGGCCGAGCCGGAGTTGCCGCCGGTGATGTCGAGGGTGGAGAGGAAGTTGACCGGCACGTCTCCAAGGTCGGGGTCCGCCCACCGGGTCTGCTCCCCGACCCGGGCCAGAAGGCGCTCCGGGGCGTCGAACGGCGGCTCACCGGTGGCCTTGTTGGCGAGGCCCTGTAGGGTCGTCTGGGGCAGATACACGACCCCGTCCGCAGGTGACCAGCCGGTGACATGGCCAAAGGTCAGCCGGAGGGTGCTGTTGGCGTCGGGGTACATCGAATCTGCGCCCTTGCGCTCCAGGTTGGCGGCGACCACCTGGGGGCGAAGCCGCATCATCGCGCCGGTCAGCCGCCGGCTCTCTGCGCGCTGCTCGGCGAGGACCGACTCGACGAGCACCGCCAGTTGAACCCAGGGGTCATCGGACGCCTCGAACGTGTCCCGGTCCATCTCCAACAAGGCCAGCCGGGCGTCAGCGTCGGCCAGCGCGGGCTCGGTGTACAGCGCGTCGAGCGCAGCCTCGACGCCGCCCATCCTGGAGAACCATTCGTCGATCCGCTGGTCCCGCTGTTCCTCCGGAGACTTCATATAGAAGTCGATGACCACGGCGAAGACATCGCGGTCGGCGGGCAGGTAGATGGTGTCGTCGAGCTGCTTGAAGTACGCGACGAGCCGGGGACGATCGCGATCCTGATAGCCAGGCTCGCGATCGATGTCCGGCTTCTCGGCTTCGATCGCGGTCCGATACGCCCGATGCGCGACGCCGAGCAGATCCGCAGCCCACCGCATCGACTGGAGCTTCTGCGACCGCCGCGAGAAGGCCTGCTGCTCGGCGATGACCGCCTCCAGCTCGGCGACGGTCCGGGCGGTCCGCCGGCGCGAACGCGCAGAGGCGAGCCATGCATCCAGGGCGGCTTCGTCCGCAGCCCGATCGGCGATGATATCCGTCTCTTCGAGCATCGTGAGCAGCTCAGCGTTGTTCTTCTCAAGGTTGGCCAGCCCCAGCATCGGCGAGGCCAGCTTGGCGGCGGCTTCGGGACTTCGTGCGCTGTGGTCCTCCAGGACGGCCTTCATCTCCCGGAACAGCTCCAGGCGCTCTGGATAGCGGACCTCAGCGGAGTGGCGCAGCTCACTGACCCGATCGAGGCGGCGGGTGAAGCCCGGGTACCCTGCGACCATCACGAACTCCCCGGGCGAGACCCCGTCCAGGTCCAGCGGCAGGTGGTGGTCGGGTTGGTAGGGGACGTTGTCCGCGTGATAGGGCGCGGCGCTGCCGTCGGGGGCGACATAGACCCGGAGCAAGGCGAAGTCGCCGGTGTGACGAGGCCACATCCAGTTGTCCACCTCACCCCCATAGCTGCCGACGGAGCGCGGCGGGGCGTAGACCAGGCGCAGATCGTCGAGCTGGCGGGAGACGATGAGCCGATACGACAGCCCCTCATAAAACGACGCGACCCGACAGCGCCGATCGGCGGCTTCAGCCTCACAGTCGCGGATGAGCTGCTTCTGGGCCATCTCGACGGCGGCCTTCCGATCTGTGTCCTTCATCCGCCGACCGACGGCCGCGTTGATGGTATCGGTGACGTCATCGATGCGTTCGGTGATGGTGACACGGGCGGTGGGCCCTGCTGACAGCTCGCCAGCGCGATCGGTGGCGAGCATCCCGTCCCGAGCCAGATCGGCCTCACCGGTAGCGTTGACCTGAAGATACTGCTCGACGCAGTGGTGGTTGGTGGCGATGAGTCCGTCGGGAGAGACGAACGAGGCCGAGCAGCCGCCCAGGCTGATGACCGCCGACAGCGGGGCAGACCGGGGATCCGCCAGCACAGAGGCGTTGAGCTGAAGGCCCATCTCTTCGAGCTGTTCGGCCATGGCCGGCACCTGCTCGGGGGTCCACATGCCCTCATCAGCGTGCGCCGACGCCATCCACAACACGCTCGGAATCATCATGATCATCGACTGTATATCTCCAGAGAATGGTCGGAGATAACGTCAGGCCCTACCAGACTCAAGCCAGAAGTGTTGATCGACGCGGTGAGCATGCTCAAAGGTTGGTATCTGGCAACACACCGAGAGGAAAAGCGGGCTGTTCGGCGCAGCTGAACAAACGGATCCGAGTCGACAGAACGGTTGGTTTAATTCAGATTAAGAGGAGCTGAATTCCGGGGGAGCATAAGAGTGGGGTGAGGCGAATCGACCTCAACTCTGTCCCAACTCATCGCCTCTCGGGGGAACAGTGAATCGATCACCCACTCGACAGACCGTTCGTTGTCTGAAGCGTGCACACGTCGGTGTACGGTTCTGGTTCAGCATGACACCGCAGGCAGATCTGGCGTCTACGCGCCTGGTCCTTACCTCGCTTCAGGAGGATCCCGGCCAACAAGCGCTCTCTGCGTTCACTGAACAACAAGGCAACCCCCTCGGCGGTCGCCTGCTCCGCGGGATCGCGACGGTCGCCCCGGACGGGAAGATGGTCTTCGGGGGAGCGGGGCTGCAACGGGACGATCTTGTGGCGCTCGCAGAATGGGTCAAGGAACACAATGAAGAACACGAGGCCCTCCGGCTGCTGGCCGACGCGACGATGGTTCGCATTCGCCGAGACGGCACGATTGAAGAGCACATCGAAGACGCCAGGGTGTGGAGCGCCGCAGACGTTCGGCCGATGCCGGGGACGCTGGAAGCCGCCGCGGCGCGGATCGCACGGGTCGCGCCTGGGGTTGAGGTCTGGTTCTGGATGACCGATCG
>JBCBLB010000548.1:0-6791 GCA_038520555.1 Myxococcota bacterium
CCCGTCTCAGATGCGCCGGCCATCTCCTCATCGGTGCTTCCCACCGATCGGCTTCCCCGGTACCAGCCGACCGGGGAGGCGGCCGAGCGTTGGCAGGAAGCCATCCGGGCGCTGGAGCGCGAAGCGCTCTCTGCTGTGGATGCAGACCGCCGGGCCCGGCTTCAAGCGGAAGCCGGCCGCCTGTGCGCGACGACCTTACAGGACGGTCCCCGCGCCACCGCGCTCCTCGGCGCGGCCCTCCAGGCCGGCCTCCAGGATGAGCGGATGCTCAAGGCCTACAGCGACGTCGCGGCGAATGAAGGGGACTATGAGCGGCTGTGGGGCCTGCTCCTTCAGCGCGCCGAGCGGCAGACCGGGGCCAACGCCGCGGAAGCCCTGCAAGACGCTGTGCTCGTCGCCCAGAGCCACCTCCCATCGCAGAATGACCCGGAGACCCTGGTCGGGTTGCTGGAGAGAGCCCTCGCGGCGTCTCCGGAGGACTGGTTTACCCTCCGGTTGATGCATGACCTTGAGCGGCGCAGGCAGCGCTGGCCCGCGCTCACCGAGATCCTGAAGAAGATGGTCGCCCTCAGCTCCGGCCCGATGCGGTCTCGGCTTCTGGTCGAGCGGGGCCGGATCCTGGAGCGAGAGCTGGGACGCCCGGACGAGGCCGCAGAGGACTTTGACGCCGCTCTCGAAGCGGAGCCGACCTCGGTCGAGGCGTTCCTCGCTGTAGAGCGCCTTGCGTTGGGTCGCGAAGACGCTGCGCGGCTGGTCTCGCTCTACATCAGCGAGGCCGATCGGCTCGTGGAGGGGCCCGACGCCGCGTTCTGGGTCGTCCAGGCCGCCCGCGCCTCTGCGACCATTGAGGGCGAGTCCGCCCAGACCGCCACGTTGTATACCCGCGCCACCGCGATGTATGGCGCGCAGGGTGGCGCGCTTCGGCATGAAGCGCAGCAGTTCCTCGCCCGTGATGATCGCTGGGATGATGTCGCGGAGGCCCTTCAGGAAGAAGCCGAGCTGCTAGAAGATCCGCAGGAGCGGGCCTACACCCTGTATCGTCTCGGCCGTCTCCATGAGGAACGTCGAGAAGACGCAGAGTCCGCTCTGGAGGCCTACCGGGCGACCGTTTCGCTGGATTCGGCGGCGGCCCCCGCCCTGGAAGCCGCGGTACGGTTGCTGGCCGAGCGTGGGGAGTGGGACGAGATCCAGAATCTGCTCCACGGCGCGCTGGAAGACACCGCGGACGCGGCTGCCGTCGCGTCGCTTCGGTTCCAGATCGCCAACCTGTGTGAGGGGCCGCTGGAAGATCTCGATCAGGCCCGGGCGCAATACCTCGCCGTCCTCGATGGGACGCCAGATGACCGAACCGCGCTCGAAGGACTGGTCCGCATCGCGGGGCTGCAGCGGAAGTGGGACGATCTCTCAGACGCCTATCAGCGCCGCGCCGGTTTTGAGACGATCCCGGAGCGGAAGGCGCAGCTGCTGCACCAGGCTGCCACCGTCGGAATCGAAGAAGACGAACAGGTAGAGCTGATCGACGCCGCCCTCGCGGTGTTGCCCTACCATCCGCCCAGCGTGGATAGCAAGGTTCGGCTGTTGCGCGCCGCGGGAGACTGGGCGAAGCTCGCTGAGGTCCTCAATGCCGCTGCGACCGGGCCCATCATCGAAGACAACGCCGCCGCGCTGTTGCGGATGGGGCGGATCCTTCTGGAGCGGGTCGGTGACGTGGGCCAGGCTGCCGAAGCGCTCCAGCGCGCCGTCGCCATCGCACCGGAGCTCTCGGATCTTCACGATGCGCTTCGGGCCATCGCCGAGCGAATGGAAGACCGCGAGCAGATCTTTGAGCTTCACCGTGCCCAGGCCGCGCGGGAGACCGATCCCCGCCGCCGACACTGGCGGCTGCTCGTCGCTGCGCAGGCCGCTGAGCGCGCAGAGAACGCCTCTCCCAAGGAGATGCTCGAAGCCATCCTCGAGGAGGTTCCCGACCACGCCGGCGCTCTCGCGGCCCTGGAAGAGCGGGCCCTGTCGTCCTCCGACCTCGAAGCCGAGCTGAAGGTCTATCAGCGGATGGCCGCACGAAGCGAGGGGGACGCCGTCCTCTCCGCGCACATCGCAGCGATCGCGGCGAGCATCGGCGATCATTCGGCCCTCGATGAGGCCATCGAAGCGGTGATTGGGGGGGAGGGGAGCCGGCCCCGGCTGAGCATCGCCCGCCTCGCTGAGCGGCTGGGCTTGTGGGAGTCGGCCCTCCGGCTGCTCGATGGGATCGAAGGCGCCGCGGCCGCCAACGAGCGCGCCCGCCTGCTGGAGCGCTACAGCGGCGATCCGGCCCTGGCCGCGGATGCATGGCGCAAGCGTCTGGAGTCCTCACCCGACGATATCGTCGCGGCCAGCGGTCTGGAGCGCACCCTTCGACGACAGGGCGCGCGGGAAGGCCTCGCCGGCGCACACACCGTCCTCAGCCATCACTCGCCCGATCCGCACATCCGGGCGTTTCATGCACTCCTTGCCGGTCACCTCCTCGAAGCGGCCGGTCAGGCGGATGCGGCCATCGGCGCCTATACGGTTGCCTTCGAGCACCGGCGCCATGCGGGCAAAGCCTTCGACGCGCTGCGACGGCTGCACGCGCGACGGCAAGATGTAGATGGGTTGAAGGCCCTGTTCTCTTCGCTGTCGGCGCATGCCCCGGACCTGCTCGCGCAGGCCCTCGACGATGCGGGCGCTCATGATGAGGCGGCGTCTCGCTTCGCGGAGCTTATCGCCGGGAGCGAGCCGTCCTCAGGCCAGGCGATGGCCATGCGGGTTCGTCGGGAGTGCGCCCTCCAAGCGGGCGAGTCCTGGAAAGGCCTTTTTGAAGCGCTCTCTGACCGGCTCATCTTGATCACCAACGAAGATGAGCGCAGAAGCGTCGAGAGCAAGCGTCGCTGGGTGCTCTCCTCGAAACTGGCAGAGACCGAAGAGGCGTGGACCTTCTACCAGCAGCTCCATGAGGAGAACCCACAGGATGGGGAGGTCCTGGAAGCCCTCGCCGCCATCGCCAGCGCGCGGGGTGAGGTTGAGAAGGCGGTTCGCTTCTTACAGGGCCTGGCTGATGGGGCGGACAACCCCGAAGATGCTGCCCGGTACCACCGACGCATCGCAGAGGTGCACCTCCGCCACGGCGACCGTGAAGCCGCTACCGGGGCCTATGAGGCGGCTCTCGACCTGTTCCCCGTCGATATGGAGTCGCTGTCGGGCTTGAAGCAGATGGCCACAGAAGACGAAGACTGGCAGCGGCTGGTCGGGGTGTTGTCCCGAGAAGCGGCGAGCGCGCCGGGGCTGGCTCGGATCGACTGCTACCGCCAGATCGCGACGTTGTGGGAAGAGAAGCTCCAGAAACCCGACATCGCCCGGGAAAGCTGGCAGCGGGTCCTCCAGCAGGCCCCCGGCGATCCCGAATCCCTCCAGCGCCTCGTCACCCTGGTGCGCGACGCAGCGGACTGGAAGGCCTTCGTTCAGTATGGGCAACAACTCATCCAGGTTCTTGAGGGCGCCGAACGGACCGAGCTGATGACCGAGGTGGGCAAGATCTACCTCCAACAACTCGACAACGAAAACGAAGCCGTCCGCTACCTCGATGTGGCCTCTCAGGAGCCCGATCCCTCGTTGGAAGCCGGGCAGCTGCTGGAGCGGGTGTACCGCGGCCGGGGCTCCTGGGAGCAGGTGGTCGTGGTCCTCGTCCGGCAAGCCCGCGCCACCGATGACGACGCTGTCGCGCTCGGGATCCTCCTCAAGGCTGCCGAAGAGCGGCAGGAGACCCTCCAGGATCGGGCTGGCGCTGCCGAGATCTATGAACAGGTCCTCCAGAAGGATCCCGACAATCCGGTCGCCTTGCGGTTCCGTGGCGATTTCCTGTATCGAGAAGGTCGTCTGGACGAAGCCATCGACATCTTCGCGAGGATGGAGGGCCATGAGCGGGATCGGGACCTCGATGACTTTGATGTCCGCATCGAAGTTGCCATGTACTTTTTCCGCTTCGCGGAGGCGCTCCGGATCAAAGCGCGGCTGGATGAGGCGATGGACAAATACGCCGGCGCCCTGGAGTGCAACCCCAGCCACCTGCCCACCCTGGAAGCGGTCGGGCCGATCTTTATGACCCGGGGCAAGTGGGATGAGGCGGCGAAGGTCTATCGGCAGATCCTCCAACTCACTGGCGGCCAGGGCGATCCGGAGCGCATCGCCCGGACCTATACCGCGCTCGGCATCGTCGAACACCGCCTCGGCAAGCTGGATAAGGCCAAGAAGCGGTTCAACCGGGCGCTGGAGCTGAAGAACAACGATATCGGTGCGCTCAAGGGCATCGCCGGTGTGTTGTATGACCGAAACGACTGGAACAACCTGCTCAACGTCTACAACAACATCATCTACCACACCCAGGAACCCCACGAGGTCGTCGAAGCCTACCTCACCAAGGGGTTCGTGCTGGACGCCAAGCTCAGCCTGCCCCAGAAGGCGGAGCAGCACTATAAAAAGAGCCTCGACTTCGATCCGGCACAGCCCGCGGCGTACCTGCGCCTCGCCGAGCTGTCTCTGCGCAAGCAGGACTGGCCGGAGGCCTCCAGCCTCGCTCAGCGGGGGCTGGCCTTCGAAGACGTCAGCGATGCCCGTCTTGTGGGGGGACTCAACCTCGTCAAGGCCATCGCCCACCGGGCCTGCCAGGACGATGAAGCCGCCGCAGAGGCATATCGAAGCGCCACCTCAAGCGACAGCGAGCTGACCGACACCATCGGCCGTGTTATCGGCACCGTCGAGCAGATGCACGAGGTGCTCCGTCGCCGGTTGCAGGAACGCCCTTAGACCAGGCGGCCCCGAAACGGCGAGGAGTTCCGGACGAAGACGCTGGAGGGCAGGCCGTCGGACAGCTCTTCGAGCCGCTTGGCCGCAGCGGCTTCGTCCCCGAGCGTCGGCATCGAGATCCCGAAGAAGATGAGGTCCGCGCTCCGGGAGCGGGTCCGGATGGCCTCCAGCACCCGCTCCGGGTCGGGCTGGACGATGGTCTCGACGTCTGCTTCGATGTTGATGTCTGCCAGCGCTTTGCGGGTCTGGAGCTTGATCCGGGCGCTCTCTTCGTTGTCTTGAACGACCCGCGCCAGGACGATTCGGGCGCCCCGCCAGCCCGGGCTGCCCCGGAGCATATGCGCCAGCAGCAGCATCAGGTCGCCGTTGCTCTCCCTGCCCTTCCACCAGACCAGGATCTCTTCGTTGTCCTTCTTGACCGGGGCGGTGAGGCGGAGGACGACCGGGGACTTCTCCAGCTCGTCCAGGTGCCGGATCCACCGCATCAGCCGCGGCGCGGTCGTGTTGTCGCGCGGCCATCCGAAGACGGCGACGTTGGAGTCCAGCCCCGCGTAGCCGTTGGCCTGGGCCGCGGCCATCAGCCCCTGCTCCAGATCTTTGACCACCAGGACCTCCGGGAAGGCGAGGATCCCGGCTTCTTCAAGGATCTGGGTGTTTCGTCGCCGAAGCTCTTTGGCCGACTTCAGGTCGTTGAAGCTGCCCTCAAGGACGGTGGTCACCGTGACGATGCCCCGGTCCTGGCTGAAGTTTGAGGCGAGCCGGACCTGGGCGACGCTCCGGTCGACGTCTGCGCTGAAGATGAGCACATGCGGCCGCCAGTTCCGGGGATCCGGGCGGCCTTCGCGGAGCTGCATCAGGGCGACGCGGACGGTGGCGAACCAGAAGCCGCTGCGCAGATCCCCCCAGGTCGCCTCCAGCTGGCGGCGGCTGATCAGCCACCACAGCCCGAACTCGATGACCAGGGCGACCATGAAGAAGACCGGGCTGATGAGGGCCATGACCAGGAAGCACCCGACGGCGCCCGCCAGGGAGATGGCGAAGTGGACCCGCAGGCGCGGCCGGAAGCTTGGATCTTTGACCCAACTCTCCAGTGCGGCGGCGAGGTTGAGCATCCCGTAGGTGGTCAAAAAGAACATGCTGACCACTTTGGCGACGGCGTTGAGATCGCCGAGGAGCACAGCGGCCAGGGCGGCGGCCCCGCTGATATACAGGGCGAGCATCGGCTCTTTGGTCCGCTCATCGATGCGACCGAGGACTTCGGGCATCAGGCCGTCCTGGGCCAGCGCTTGAAGGGTCCGCGGCGCGCCGAGGATGCTGCCGATGGCGCTGGAGATTACGGCGCCGAACAGCCCCGGAAGGATGAACCACATCCCGCCGACCGCCACATCCGTCCAGATGAGCGAGTTGCTCGCCAGCTCTTCCGGCCCGGCGGCGCTGCTCAGGACCAGGGGGGCCATCAGATACACGACAAAGCCAGTGGCCACGGCGAGCAGGACGCCGACCGGGATGCTCCGACCCGGATCCCGCAGATCGCCCGACAACCCCAGCCCGGCCATCACACCCGTCACTGCCGGAAAGAACAGGGCGAAGTTCTCCCAGAATGGATCGGGGACGAAGTCCGCGGAAGGGGGGGCATGGGTGGCATCGAAGTCGACCCCGGAGACCAGCGCGATCAGGCTCGCGGCGATGAAGAACAGGATCGGCAGCTGCGCCTTGAGCGCGAACACCGCTGATCGGGCGGCCATCGCTGTGACTGCGATGATTACAGTGCCTGCGATGAGCTGCACCGCCCAGGGGGCGAGGTCGAGCCCGAAGACTTCGCTGCTCGCTTCGGCGATGCCGAATGCGTACAGGGTGACCGAGAGGACCTGTGACAGATCCCCTTCGACATCAATGACGTCAACATCGACGTCCAGATCCTCGACGGGGCCTCGGATGACCCCGGACAGATGGAAGTGCTCCTGGTCGCCGCC
>JBCBLB010000503.1:0-7375 GCA_038520555.1 Myxococcota bacterium
CAGGTCGACTTCTGCTTCCGCGACGGATCGCCGCTCCGGTTGCTGAACGGGGCGTCGTCCGTCGTTGAAGACGCCGCGCCGTCCGCGGGCGGCTCCGCCGGGCCAGGCCATGGCCCGTTGATGACCGAAGACCTGTTCGCGGTCCCCGAGCCGCAGGGGTTATCGTCGACGTCTGCGTCCGGGGGGGGCGATGCCGCCGCCCTTGATGCGCCCGAACCCCGCGCCATCGCCGCTCCGCTGAAGCGGCCTCGCCCTGAAGGGATCTCGCCGGGCGAAGAAGTCCTCGACGGCCCCCAGAATCTACAGGCGCCGACGCTGACGCCCGACCCGGATGTGACGGAAGACACCGCAGAGCTGGACGCCGCGTCCCCGCCGGACGTTCGCGCGCCGCCGTCTCCGATGATGGGTCTCGAAGAAGAGCTCGAGCCCGCCATCGCCGATGACCTCGACAGCAGCACCGCGATCTTGAACAAGGACGCCCTCGATGAGCTCCTTCGGGAAGAGGCGCGGCGTGCGAAGGCCTCTCCGCCGACGCTGATTCCGGAAGAGACGACGCTGCACCCCTCTCCGGACGTTGATCTGTCCGCGCTTGCTTCGCCGACCGCAGCCGCGATCTCGCCGAGCGGCGGACCGGCTCCGGTTTCGTCGGGCAAGCCGCCACGCCCCCCGAGCGCCTCCGCGTTTCGGATCCCGCCCCGGGAGGAAGAGCCCGAGCGCGCCGCCGTCGGCGGCGTTCTGCTGTTCTTCGGCGGCGCCGCTGCGGCGGTCGCGTTCTTCGGCATCGGGGGGTTCATCGCCTGGCAGATGGGAATGTTCGACCCTGCGCTCGATCCCCCTCGACAGGATGTCGTGGCTGACGTGGCTGAGGTGGCGGACCCCGAACCGGATCCCCGATCCGCACCCGACGCGGCACCGCCCAAACCGGAGCCGCCTCCTGAAGTGGAGCCGCCGGCTGCGCCGGTGATTGCAACGCCTGAGCCGGTCCTCTCCCGGGATCCTGACCCGGAACCGGCGCGGGCGGCCCAGCCCGACCCCGCGCCGGATCCCGAAGCTGTGGTGCCCGTCGCCGAGCCTTCGGAAGCGCCGGTCGCAGTGGAGCTGGATCCCGATCCCGCCCCCACCATTGAGCCGGCGCCCGTCCCGGTGGAGACCCCGGAGCCGGTCAAGCCGCCAGAGCCCGAGGCGGTGGCAGTGGTCGCGCCGCCCGATGATGGCAACCCCTGGGGCACCCCGGAGGATGCGGTCTCTGAGGGGGAGGTGACGATCACGACCAACCCGCTCGGGGCCCGGGTGAGCATCGACACCAAGCCGCTGGGTCGCTCGCCGGTGACGACGACGCTGGGCTACGGCGTTCACAACATTCAGGTCGAGCTGGACGGGCACCAGACCGCGGTGAAGACCATCGACGTGAAGTCCGACGCCATGTCGGTGCCTTTTGAGTTGAAGCTGGCGACGGAGACCGTGCAGATCTTCGGCCACGAAGGCAGCATGATCTATATCGATGGCCAGAAAGTCGGGACCAGCCCGGTCAACACCCGGCTGACACCGGGCCGCTACTCGTTCCGGGTGGTCTCGCCGGATGGGACCAGCTTTACGGCGACCCATGACATCACCTTTGCACAGGGCGCTCCGGTGCGCATCAATTTGAACCAGTGATGATGGCCGAGCTTGATCTTCAGGGTTTTTTTGGGCGTCGGTCCCGGATCACCCGGTCCCATCTCAAGGCGGCGCATCAAGCGGTCGCGTCTGTCCAGCCATCGCTTCAGGATGCCGGGGAGCAAGGGCTGCTGCCCCACCTGTTGATTCCCGATCCTGCGATGATCGATGCGATCGCATCGGATTGGCGGGGGCGGCCGCTGGTGATCCTCGGCGAGCCGTCTGCAGCGGCGGGTGCCGCCGCGTTGGCTGCGGCGCAGTCACCGGGTCAGGTCTTGTTGCTGGACAGCCCGGATCCCGTCCTGGTGACTGCGGCGCTCGCCCAGCCTGAGGCCGTTTTGGTGATCCTGGACGGGCCGGCGTGGGTGCGATGGATGGCGCGGGCGCTGGCGTCTCAGTTCTCCCTGGCTGTGACCTTCGTTGGGGATGGGACAGAGCAGGTCGCCTGGGCGCCGGACGGCGTGTCGTTGTTTTCGATGCCCGGGAGCGCCGATCCGCGGTTTTCCGGGCTGTGCGGCGCCGGGCTGGCGATGCTGTCAGCCGCTGGCGGGGACGTCTTCGCATGTTGTGAGGCGATCGCGTCCACTGCGAGACGGTGTTTCCAAGAAGGGCTGGCGGAGAACCCCGGGGCGATGCTGGCGGCGGTGGCGGACGCCAGCGCGCAGCAGGCCAGCCTTCAGGGACCGCACTGGTCGCTGCCCAGCGCGCGTCTGGGGATCTATGGCCGCTGGTTGTGTGGGGCGTGGACGGCGATGGCCTGCCACATCACGCAACATGGCGAGCTGAAGAGGCCGCGCGGGGTGGCGGCGGCGTGGTCGGTCGTGGGCGATGAGCCCTGGATGCAAGTCCACAGCGAGGGGATGATCGAGCGGTGGACGATCGCGTTGCGGGACCAGCGGCCCGACCTGGATCTCCGACTGGGCGAACAGATGACGGCCTGGCGGCTGTCTCAAGAGATGGCGCGGGCCGAGCACCAGGCCCTTCAGCGGTCCGGCCAGGGGCAGGTGACGATGCGGGTGGCCCGATTGGATGGGCCCGGGTTGTGCGAAGTGGCGACGATCTGGCTCCATGCGGCGGCGCTCGTCGGCGGCCTTCGAGGGGATGATCCCCTGACGATGGACGCCGCGGATCGGTGGCGGGTTGTGTTGGAAGAAGACATCCTCCCCGAAGGGGACTGGCAAACCGGTTAAGGCAGTCCCTTCAAGGATGCGGTCGGTGGTTTCGCTGCACAACAGCGAGGACCCAGGATTTTGGAGGTTCGCGTGGCGGACGAGAAAGAGCCGAAGGTCAACGAGGAATTCGCCCCAGAGATTGGGGATCCCGATGAACAGGAAACAGACATCCTGTTTCGGGCCCAGATGGGCGTGTACAACTTCTTCGTCGGCAACTGGCAGACGCTGCTGGGGATTCTGGTCGTCTTCCTGGCCGGGGTGCTGGTGTTTTCACTGTATGTGGACTACCAGCGCGACCTGCAGCGCGGATGGCAGGCCGACATCGCAGAAATTACGCGGCGAATGCCCGAGCCCAACCCGTTGTCGGCCCTGACGGGCGGCGAAGACGAGCAGACCATCGCCACCCTCAAGGAAGGCGCCCGCCGCTATGAAGCCGTCGCCAAAGACAGCCAGGGGGCTGCGTCAAGCAGCGCCTGGATCCTCGCCGGTGAAGCCTGGATCCGCGCCGGGGACACCGACGCGGCGATGAGCGCCTTCCAGGGCGCCCTCGCCAATGAGCCCGCCGGGGTGATGGCGTGGTCCGCTGCCGCTCAGCTGGCGACCCTGAAGGCCAACACGGGCGATGTCGACGCCGCGTTGGGCTTGTATGATCAGCACACCGCCGGCGAAGGGTTCATCGCCCAGCATGCGCTTCTTGAGAAGGCGCGTCTGCTGGAAGTCTCGGGCCGCAGTGGGGAAGCGATCGAGACACTCGAGCAATTCCAGAGCCGGTTCGCAGAATCCGCGCTCGCGCCACAAGCCGCGGATGCGATCACCCGCCTTCGGGGTTGAGTCGGGCATGCACAAATGGATGGCCACGTTGGGCCTGGTGTCGACCACCGGCACCTGGGGCAGCTACGAACTCACACCGATCGATGCCGGGGGCAGCTTCGATAAGCCCCCGGTGGTCAGCTGGAAGGTCGCCCTCCCGGTGCCGCCTCTGGCATCGGCGACCCACACCGAGCAGGGCGGCCCGCTCCTCCACGACAACCACATCTACGTCGGCGCGGCCGGCACCGATGCCCTGTTGGTCCTCGACCGCAGGGATGGGCGGCTGATACGGAAGCTGCCGGCTTCAGCACCGGTCCAGGCGACCCCGGTCATCGAAGCGGAGCGGATCTATTTTACCGACGTCTCAGGCAACGTCTGGTGTTACGCCATCGACGGCGGTGCGCCGATCTGGGAGCACTTCTCCAGCGCCCCCATCCTGTCCTCGCCGAGCATCGACGATGACACCCTGTATGTCGCCAATGTCAACGATCAAGTGCTGGCGCTGAATCGGCACACCGGTGAGCTGAAGTGGCGCTATGCGCACCCCTCCGACCCGGGCCGGCTCGCTGAGCTGGAGCTGTATGGCGCGCCGCCGCCGATGCCCGCCGGGGATACCGTGCTGTCCGGGTTCTCTGACGGTGCGCTGCTCGCCCTGAGCGCCGACTCCGGCGATCCGGTGTGGAGCCGGCGCGTGGGTGAGGGCGCATACCCCGACCTGATCGCCCCACCGGCGGTTCGGGAGGACGACATCCTCGTCTCCGGCTACTCGGAGCCCCTCGTGTCGATGGATCGTGAAACGCAGGCGATCCGGTGGCGTCGGGACGTCGGCGGCCCCCACCCCGTCGTTGAGGCCGATGGTCGGCTGCTGCACAGCGGCGGGGATGGCGTCCTGCGCGCCCTGGACGCCCAGACCGGCGATGAGCTGTGGGAGTGGGACAGCGACACCGACTCCGCCCTGACCCGCCCCATCGCCACAGAAGCCGGGCTGCTCGTCGGCGCTGCGGCCGGCAGCGTCTACCTCATCGACCCGAAGAGCGGGGAGCAGATCTGGACCCACGATCCCGGGTACTTCCTCGCCGGGGTGACTGCGGTTCCTCATGTGGCGGGGCGGCAAGCCGTCGTCCTGACCAACGCCGGCAACCTCATCAGCTTCATCGCGCCTCGTTAAACCCCACACGCGCAGGGCGGCAGGTTAGGGTGAGGTATGGCCGATGACAAGCGGGAAGACCGCCCTCAAACCGATCCCTCCCGGCGCTCCAGCATTCGGAAGCTGACCCGCCGTCTGTTCGGGGAGGGCGATGAGAGTGACCTGCCCGAAGAAGAAGGGCGAAGCACCCGCGAGATGCTGATGTCCGCCATCAACACCGGCGACAAAGCCCGGATGGAGATTATCCGACTGCTCGCCCGGGAAGTCCGCGGATACCTGGAAGCCCTTGAGCTGCACAAGGACCTCCATCACCTGCTGACCAACTACTCACTCGAAGTTCAGGCCTCCGTCAGCCTCAAACCCCTCGCTGACGCCGTCGCCCCCCCAACCCAGCAGACGTCGGCGAAGGATCAGGACAACTGATCCCCGGTCTGGTCCTCTAAAAAGGCGAGCAGCTGCGTCAGCCCGCCCTTGAGCTTTTCGATCCTGTCCTCTCCCATCACCTGGGCGGCATCTCTTTCGATCTGCGCCAGCAGCGTGAGGCCCTTGACGATCGATGCCTGCCCGGTCTGGGTGAATCGAACCAGCTTGGCGCGCCCATCAGAAGGGTCAGGGACCCGCTCGACGGTGCCCTGCCGCTCCAGATCCGCCACCAGCGCGCCCACCGCCTGCTTGGTGATGCCGACACGCTCGGCGAGGACGACCTGTCGCGTCCCCTCCATGTCGATATGGGGCAGCAGCCGGGTGTGGGCCGTTCGGATGGTCTCGTCGCCGGTCAACTCCCGCAATTGCTGGATGCCCAGGTCGTTGAAGAGCCGGGCTGCACGCATCAATAAGTGGCCCAGGTTTTTCGATTTGATGGCGGTCAAGGTCTCAGAGAGCGGGTCTTTGGTTTTCATTGGTCAGTCTGCTTGACGATTTGGTAAAGGCCCTTTACTTATAGCACAGAACCCTCGGAGGACCCCCATGACACCCATCTCCCACGGTCCCAACATCTGGAGCATCCCCCACTCCCATAAGGTCGCGGGTCTGCTTCCCCTCGGCACCCGAACCACCATCGTTCGCCTCCACGATGGCGCGCTGTTGCTTCATTCACCTGGACCACTCTCTGCTGAGGAACTCGAACACATTCGTCAAATGGGGGACGTCCGCGTCCTCTTCGCCCCCAACCTGGAACACGTCCTGTTCTTGGATGTCGTCATCGACGCCTTCCCCGACGCTGAGCTGTGGGGACCGACGGCGCTCGACGCCTCCAAAGACCACCTCGATCACCACCAGGACATCTCGGATCCGCCGTGGAAGGGTGCGCTGGTTGCGATCGCTGTCAAGGGCGTGCCGCGGCTACAGGAGACCGTGTTCATTCACCCTGAGAGCCGATCGCTCATCTTCGCCGACCTGTCGTTCAATATTCAATCCGCCGATGGGTGGTTCAACCGGTTGATGCTCCGAATGGCGGGCGCGTACGGGACGTTTGGGCCCTCGCATCTGTTTAAGGGCTACTTCCTCTCCGATCGGGCTGCCTTCAAGGCATCCCTCGACCAGATCCTCCAGCACGACTTCGATCAGGTCATCCTCGCCCACGGTGACGTGGTCGCTGAAGGCGGAAAGGACGGACTGCGCGATGCGTTCGCCTTTTTGGACTGATCAGTCGCTCGGCTTGAAGACGAACGGATAGCGGATGGCGACCTCTCCGCCCCCTCTTGGGGCGGGGAACTGAAGCTTCTTGAACTGCTCGACCATCTCCCGCTCGACGTCTGGTGCATTCATCGTTGAGGAGCTGGCTCGTGCCTCGATCACCCGACCATCCGGCCCGATCACAGCCTCAATGACGAGCCGGCCCGCCAGGTTCGGGTCCATCCGCAGCGTTCGTTCAAAGATGGCTCGAAACGAACCAATATTCTGAACGATGACGTCCGAGATCTGGGATCGATCCAGCGAACCCATGATCAGCGGATCGGCTTGAACCCGTCCAACCACGCTGCGTCGTGCCGGGCTCAAAGAGACCGATGGATTCATCTTCCCGCCCCGAAGAGAGAAGGATCCAGAGCCGCTTCCATAGCCGATCCCGCCGCTTCCCGTGCCGTAGCCATGGCCATGAATCGCGCCCGGATCCCGGATCACCGGCGGTGGCTCGCGCTCCTGGGGGATGCTCACCGAGCGACGCGCTGGGCCGCACCGGCTGCGCTCGTCATCGATGGCGACCAGGCTGGTGTAGGCGCTCACCAGATGATGTGAGATGGCGACGTCGACGATCTCCTCGCGAAGGGCTGTGGCGCTTCGATCGCCCGGGTACCAGCTCAGATCACGGATCTTCCGTCGAGCCCACAGCGACGCCACCGCCTCATGGTCCGGCTGCCACTCGGCCAGCGTCATCTCAACGTCCAGGTCGAAGGGCTCGGTGCCCACGATGCCCTCGACGCGAACCGTGGCCTGTTCGAGTGACTTCAGGTCGGCGTAGCGGGCGACCAGTCGGATCGGCTGGCCCACCCAGAGGTCCGGGATCTGTTTGGGGAACATCTCTGTCACCTCGAACCCGCCCCAGTCGATGGTGATGTCGGTCATCGCCGGGTGGGCGATGCGTTCGTAGAAG
>JBCBLB010000595.1:0-6092 GCA_038520555.1 Myxococcota bacterium
AGGATCCGCGCCCACAGGCGCCGATATCCAAGGAAAATCCCCTGCTTGACGGTGAGGCTGTTGGCCATCGCCTGGGAGAAGATGGGGTTGCGGTCGACGAGGCGCAAAAAATCCACCGCCGGGAGCGCATACAGCCACACCTCTCCCCGGGCGCGGACGCTCACCTCACGCGGGCTGTCGAACAACGCGGCGCGCTCGCCGAAGTAGTGGCCGGGCTCGATGATCGAGCGGGGCGGCTCATGATCGCGCTCCACGATCTCGACCTGGCCGCAGGCCAGCAGAAACAGCTCCCGCGAGCGATCGCCGGCACGGACGATATAATCGCCGTCTCGAAACTTCCGCTTCTCCAGGCGACGGACCAGCTCCAGGCGCTGCATCGACGACAAGAACTGGAACGGGATGATGTGCGCCAACAACTCTCCGGCGCTCAACGAGACCTCCGCCATACCAACCTCCAGGGTGCCGTAAGGATTATCGCGCAGATCGCAGCGTGAAGGTCTACTTGGTGGTCGAGAACGGCGGCGCGGGCGCGTCGCTGGGGGCGGCAAGCAGGAGCAGACACCGCTCACGCCGGAGCCGCGCAGGGCGGTCACCGCCGGGCCGCGCGGCGTCTGCGGCCAAAAATCCCGCTGCGGCGGCCTCGATTTTGCCTGCATCGTAGAGGCGTACTGCGTCATGGTACCGATCCAGCCAGCCCCAATCGGCAGCGGATTCGGGATCGAAGACCTCAAACACCTCGATCGGTTCGACCTTGCCGGACACCTTGACCCGTCCGAACCGACGCCACTTCAGATCCGGCCGGTCCTTGAGCAGCTGGTGGGTAAAATCGTCGAACAGGTTGGTGGTGCCACACTGTTTGACGGCGGCTTCGAGTCGGGCGGCGAGGTTGACCCGATCGCCGAGGATGGTGTAGCTGAGCCGCTTCGAGGTGCCGAAGGCGCCGATGAGGGCCTCGGTCGAGGATGCGCCGCCGATTTTGATTCGATGAAAGTGCGGATCGGCGAGCGCTTCGACCGCGGCGATCGACTCCAGCGAGGCCCGGACCACGCGATACGCGTGCTCTTCAGGGCTCCCCTCGACCAATTCCCCACCGCGGAAGGACATAATGGCGTCACCAATGAACTTGTCGATGATCAGGTCGTGCTGAAGGTGCACATCGGTGACGGCGTCCATGACGCGTTCGAGGTGATTCTTCACGGCGGAGAGGTCACCGCGAAGGGTCTCGACGGTCGAGGTGAACCCGGAGATATCACAGAAGATCACGGTGGCATGGGTCCGCTGGGTCCGATGATAGAGGTCCGGATCGATGAGGAGCCGGTCGACCATCTGAGACGGTAGCGTGACCCGGAACAACGCGCGAAGCTGGGTGTCCGAGAGCGCCGGGAGCTGCAGCCGGATGATGGTCAAGGTGAGGATGATGCCGAGCAGTGACCCGATGAGGAGGTTCAACTCCAGCCGGGCGGCGAGGTCTTCGGAGACGCCGTTCGCGTAGTGAAACCCGATCATCCCGGACATCATGAGGGCGTAGAGCAGGATGGCCCCCGCGACGGCGGCGCGGATGTGTGCGGGCGTGGGCAGCTCCGCCTCGTTGTTGAACAGGCGCAGCACCTCAAGGGTCCGCACCAGTCGCAGGGCACGCAGGAAGCGAAACACCCGAAGGATCCGAATGAATCGCATCCCCTGCCCGACGCCGGGGAGAAGCTCAAAGGCGGGCAGACAGGACAGCAGATCGATGATGAAGCCCGGCGTGGTGAGGTACTGCCGGCGACGGAGGGCGATCTTGAGCAGCAGGTCGAGGACGAAGATGATGTCGACGACGCGCATGATGACGATGTAGGACTGTTCGAGGCCGAGCAGCTCCCAGGTGCCGTTGAGTTCGAACAGATAGAAGATGACCACCACGAGGGCCAGCACCACCAGCGGCATATCAAGCCGTTGGATGAGCGCGCGCATGCGTTGCGGGAGATCAGTCATCAGCGCTCTTCGTTGTCGTTTTCGATACGCCGTCAGCCGCGCCGAGGGGATCCTCAGCGCGGACAAGTCAGAATATCCGGTGACACCGGCGACGTCGCGCAACGCTCCGAAGCCATCTGCTCAATACCACACTGGATGGGTGCCATTGTGTCCGCGGCGCCGGCATCGGCGGTGGTATAGTCGCGCCGATGCCCGCAGGGCTTGTTACAGGAGAAGTCCCCAGGTCCTCCCGCCTGCTCCTTCCCCTCGCACTGCTCGTCGGCTTTTCGCTCGCGTGTGGCAGTGAAACCGAAGAACCCCCACCGACGCCTGAGCCCATCACCGAGACGCCCCCGCCGCCACCGCCAGAGCCCACCCCGGACACGCCCCCGCCGCCCCCGCCAGAGCCGGAAGTGGATGCAGACGCTGACGCGGATGTGGACGCGGACTCTGATGCGGATGCCGATGCGAACGGGGACGGTGCGGTCACAGCGAGCACCATCGAGATCCCTGCGAACGCCCAGAAGTACACCGTGACCCGTCGGGTCGAGCGTACCGAGCGCATCAAGGTACAGTCCCGCGCCCAGAAGGGTCAGCGCCGCACCCTGCGCCCGAAGGGTGAGCAGCGGCTGAAGGTGCAGGCCACCAAGGCGGGCTACGCTGGCATCCGAAGCGTCAAGGTCGAGAACGTCAGGTGTACAGACACCTGCGAGGCGATCGTCTCGGCGATCGCATACAAGACGGTCCCGGAAGAGGTCGAGGCGATCGACTGTCCGACGACGTATGGCGCTATCGCCGACATTATCGGCGATGACATCTACACCTGTTACTGCACCGCGTCGCTGCGGGACCGCGGCGACGTACACGGCGACAGGATTTACACGACCGACACCTCGATCTGCCGGGCCGCAGTCCACGCCGGGGCGCTGAAGTCCAATGAAGAGGGAGGCGTCACGGTCCGTCCGCGGAAGGGCTGCGACCGCTATGCCGCCGCAGATCGGGCGGGTGTCCAGAGCACCTCTGCCGGCGTATCGGACGCCAGCTTCGTCTTCAACGAGATCGGCGGTCGCTGCCCATAGGCTCAGCGGCGGAACCAGTCGACGACCTGGTCGGGGCTGTCTTCGATCCAGGCATGCCCCTCGCCGTCGACCACCACCAGCCGGCTGATCGCGCCCGCCGCCGTCAGCCGGTCGTCGTATAAGCGCGCGGTCCAAAGCGGCACGATGGCATCAAACGAGCCATGCATCAACAGCGTCGGCGGGTGCTCTGCAGACAGCGACGGGATCACACAGACCGGGCCGGCGCAGGTCGCATAGCTGGCCGAGGCGACCGCGATCCGCTCGAACCGATCGGGATAGGCAACGGCCATACGGCTGGCCATATACCCACCGCTCGACAGGCCCATCGCGAACATCTGCTGTGCATCCAGCGGACCGAACGCCCCGGCTTCGATCTGGGCAAACAGCGCGATCATCAGCTGGTGGTCGGGGCTGTCCGTCCATCGCCCGGAATACAGCGGCTGGTTGGTGTCCCAATACTTCGCTGCCGGCGGATCGGCCTCAGGGGCGAGGACGGCGAAGCCCGCATC
Source organism: Myxococcota bacterium (assembly GCA_038520555.1). Taxonomy (GTDB): domain Bacteria; phylum Myxococcota_A; class UBA796; order UBA796; family UBA796; genus JBCBLB01. Next base: position 3,542 of record JBCBLB010000595.1, read on the forward strand.
GAGCAGGGCCGCGGTGACCCGCGCCTGCGTATATTCGCCGAACAGGTCGGCGGCCTCTGCCGAGAAGAACCCCTCCCCAGACAGAAAAGACCCATGAAAGGCGAACACCACCGGCCACCCGGAGACCGGCGGCGATCCCGATGGGACCTGCCAGTGGACCGTCCGGCTCTCTGATGACGGCCCGACAAAGGTCGTCTGGTGATCGCAGCGGACCGCTTCGTCGGTCACCGCACATGGCGGCGTGTCCTCGACCGCTTCTTCTCCGTCTGCTGTCGCCGTGTCTTCGATTGCAGCGTCGACCAGATCGGCATCATCCGATGCCGTATCCGACGGCATCGGAGCGGATACAGTGCCTGAGGTGCTCGGGGTGGTGTCATCGCAAGCGAACAGGAAGGCGGCGAGCAGCACCCATGGGGATGAGTTCAACATAGATGGAGTGTACGATACCCCCTTGATGACAGACGGCGCTCCAGGGCGTGGACGTCTACGAGCAGGCGGCGTTCGTGAAGTGCGGTGAATGATCGGCGCGCTGACCGTTGTCGTGAAGGGCACCGGAGCAGAGAGGTCATCGGGAGAGGGGTTGACGTGATGAGAAGGGCCGATATCTTCGACACGCTCGCCCGGTTGCGCTCAGCGGGCCAGATCGTTCCGGTCTGGCTCCGCAGCGAGCATTGCGTATAATCCGTGCTACTCCAGGTCAGGGGGGAGGATGTATCCGCCGCTGTGTTGCGTCGGCTCACGCCAGATAAACGCCCCGGTGCTCCAGGGGGCCTTCCATAAAATCAGCCGCGAGCTTGGTTTTGAGGCAGGCCCTGAGGACCGCGGTGAGGGCGGGATGCCCGCGGGGTTGTGGGACCTCGGCGAGCGCGGCTCCTGGATCTATCTGGAATTGCTCCCCCTGCTGCACAACGCCGCGTCGTTGACCCGGCTGCTGTCCGCGCGGCTCTCTGCCCAGATCGGCCTGCCACTTGAAGTGTTGCTCATCGACCAGCTCGACGACCCGATCAAGCCTGGCGAGCAGACCGAAGCCCGGGTGGCCTACCAGCGCTACCGGGCCTACCCCGACGGCCAGCGCCAGCCGCTGCGCCACCCGATCGCCGATCGGCTGGTGGGGGACGCGGGCCTGGTCGGCAGCGCCGAGGAAGTCACCGAGCGCCTGCTCCACGCCGCCATCTCATCTCAGGGCAACCGCTGCGAGCCGACGATGTGGCTCCAGCACACCGGCGCCCCGCGGCACCTGGGCCTGCTGTCCCTGCTCGCTGAGACCCTGGGCCAGCCCCTCCGCCTCCGACGCCGAAAGACCCACTTCGAGCTGGAGATGACCCACCCCGAAGGCGACAACCTCGTCCACTTCCTCAGCGAAGACGACATCCGCTACCTCCAGACGGTCTCTCCACGCTTCGCCCGGCTGCCGGTCAACGCATCGTGATCACGCTGACGCTTCGCCGGGACTGGGCGGGCGCTCCCCTCCCCCCTGCGCAGCACGTCCAGCTCACCATTCAGCCAACCCAAGCGGCTCTGCTCGTCCACGTCGACGCGCCTCACTATGGCGATCCGCTGCCTGGCGTCCCCCCAGGGCCCTGCTGGAAGCTCTGGGAGCATGAAGTCGTCGAGTTGTTCATCCTTGGGGCCGATGAGCGGTATCTGGAGGTCGAGCTGGGCCCTGGGAACCATCACCTCGTCCTCCAGCTCCATGGCACCCGCAACGTCATCGACCGCATGCTGCCGCTGACGTTCTCGGCGACGGTCGACGGCGCCCGATGGACCGGAGACGCCGCGATCCCATGGGCGATGCTGCCGAAGGGACCGCATCGGATAAACGCCTACGCCATCCACGGCCAGGGCAGACAGCGACGATACCTGGCCTGGCAGCCGGTCCCGGGCGAGCGACCCGATTTTCATCGCCTCGCGTTTTTCACGCCTATACAACTTCTCTATGCTGAGTGAAAAACTGCGCGAGCGGATCATCGGGTGGGATCGGCGGCTGTCCGCTGCGGCACGTAAGGTCCGGATCCTGAGTCCCCTGAAGTGGCCGCCAGAAGTCGAAGAGGCCTTCCTGGACGCCTGGGATCGGGGCGAGCGCGTCCTGCCCGCCCCGCCGCCTGTGGCGGTCGACTATCACAGACCCATCGAAGCGTTGACGGCCCTCATCGAAGACATCGACGACGCAGAGCCGCTGGGCGGCTTCCTCCGTCGAACCGCAGAGAGCTACCTCGCTGCCGCCCGGATGATCTCCTCTGCAGGAAAAGAACCGTTCACCCGACATTCCATCGCGTTGTATGGCACACCACGCGGAATCATCGCCGACGGTGCCCCCAGCCATCTGGAAGCCGCGGAAGCGTTTTTGAGCCAGAGCCCCGTCCTGCCCCCCGAAGCGATGGCCATCACCGAGCCCGACATGAGCGCCGAGCAGGCACAGGCCTGGATGCAGGAGCGCATCAACCAGTTCTTCGACAAAGAGCACCTGCCCGTCGAAATTCACGATGATCTCGCCGCGCTGGCCTCGGCAGGAGCCCGACGGGTGCGGCTCCGGGGGCAGACCCACTATGCA
>JBCBLB010000971.1:0-1905 GCA_038520555.1 Myxococcota bacterium
CTCTGGGGGTATCGGCACGGCAAGGCGCCAGATGAGCCCGATTGGCGCTCTACTTAGGGGTTGTCCATATGGAACAATTGTCGTGACTTTTTTCGAGGTAGCCGTCATTCACCTGTATTCAGGGCGGCCGGTGTGCCTTCCAGGCCAGTATTGAGATCAGCGGGCCGCCCTGGCCTGTTTACATTCTGGATCATGAGCCCACTGGAAATCTGTATAAACAGGAGCAGTCTTATGATCGGGGTGGTTCTTCCGTTCTTAATTGGGTGTGGTTCTGATTCGCCCCCTTCGAGTGAGGCGGCGGACATTGTCAGCGCTGAAGACTGGTGCGAAGGATCGCTGGGTGGCCCTTCGGCCGCGCGTCCGTTGATGGCTGGATGGGCTGCCGCTCATGTCGGGCTCCGGATGTTCGGCCCGGAGACCGATCAGGTCTTCCTCGACACGCTCCTGGCGGACGCCGTGGATGGCGCCGTTGACTCCGATGCGTTGGCGACGTATGCCGAATCCATCGACGATGTCTGCCTCGTCACGCCGCAGACGGACGCTGCCCCGATGGCCACCGTTGAGGACGTCCAGGGCTGGAGCTGGGTCACGCCAGGGGAGGGCGCGGTCACGCTCCCTGCCGATACGATGGGGATGGTCCTCGATCTGCGGGGCGCGCCCATGGCGGACTGGGATCAGCTCCTCGCCGCGGTGGGGCCCGCCCTTGGCGAGGACGTCTCTCTGGGCTCCCGCACGGTCCGTTCGTTCAACGGGTTTCCATCCCAGCTCTCGGTTTCCAACATCTACACGGTTCGCCAGGTCGAACAACCGATCACGGTTCCGGCGACTGGGGCGGCTGATCTCCCCATCCTCGTGGTGGCGCCCGCGGCCCTGGGGCCGGACGCGGCGCGAATGGCTGCGGGGCTGCGGATCGCGCGGCGGGCCTGGCTGTTCGGCGCAGATGTCCATGCTGCCGTTGCAGAGTCGGTCTGGACGCCCATCGGCGATCAAGGGCTGCTTTGGCGAGGGATGTCACTTCACCGCAGCGGCGATCTGTACCCCGATCGGATCGCATCAGACGACGCCGGGACTCCGAAGCGGTTCCTCCAGGATCCCGGCGTTCTGGAGACGCCCACCCGCATCGACGGCGACGCCATGCGGTCGTCCATCGAACCATACGATCCGGTTCAAGAATACGCATTCCGCTCGACACGCGTAGGCGATCAGCGCGCAGCGATGATGGTCGCTCATGGGATTTTAGACTGGTTCTACCCATACTTTGAGGTCGTGGGTCACACCATCGATGATGCCCTGGAAGAGAGCCTGACCGCGCTGGACGCGGGATCCCTGGAGCCGGCCTCTTTCGAGGCGGTGTTGGGACGGTTCATGCACTCGATCGAGGACGGCCACGGCTTCTTTGGCCACCTCGATGCCCAGTATCCTACGGCGCGCTACGACGTCACCCTTCAGCTCGTCGATGGACAGACCCTGGTCCGCCAATCCAGCCACGATGAACTTCTCATCGGCGATGTGGTGGTCGAGATTGACGGTGTTCCCGCTGCAGACTGGTACGCTGAGGCGACTGCTCGGTACAGCGCCGCCTCAGAGGGCTACCTCCACAACCTCGCCACCCGCGAGCTGTGCGCCCGCGCCTTGCCCGTGACGGTCCGCCACCCCGATGGGCAGACCGAGACGGTCTCCCCCACACCGCTTGAGCCGGAGGATATGGCGTATATCGGGATGGGCACCCTCCGCCCTTCTGGCTTTTTGGACGATCTGGGCGCGCCGGGGATCTTCTTGCTGAACATGCATGGCAGCGTGACAACCGATCACAACGCCGTGATCGATGACCTGAAGGCGATCCGGGGTGTGGCGGATGGGCTCATCGTTGACATGCGGAACTATCCGGGCGCCGACTTCTATTCC
>JBCBLB010000914.1:0-3000 GCA_038520555.1 Myxococcota bacterium
AGCTGGTCGAGGGGATGCAGGCCGCCCTGACGCGGGCCAGTGAGACCACCCTCGCCCTCCTCGGCGCCGGTATGAAGGGCGACGTTCGCCTGCTCAAGCCACATCCATCCGACGACGGTGTGTCCCATCATGTCGAGGTAGACGCTGGCGTTGGCGAGGTACCGGGGGACGTCGCCCTTCATACCGGCGCCGAGGAGGGCGAGGGTGGTCTCACTGGCCCGCGTCAGGGCGGCCTGCATCCCCTCGACCAGCTCGGCCAGCTCGGGCACTTCCGCGCAGGCGGTGATGGCGTCCTGGATCCGTCCGGCGAGCAGCCGCAGGGCGGCGCCGTCCTGGATGCGCACCTTCCGCCCCAGCAGGTCGAGGGCCTGGATGCCGTGGGTGCCTTCGTGGATGGGGTTGAGCCGGTTGTCCCGATAGTATCGCTCAACGGGGTACTCGGTGGAGTAGCCGTAGCCGCCGAGGACCTGGATCGCCTGCTTGTTGGCCTCCAGACAGAACTCCGCGGGCCAGGACTTGGCGATGGGCGTGAGGAGCTGAAGGATCAGATCCAGCTCGGCTTTTTGCTGCGGGTCGTCGGTGCTGGCCATGTCATCGACGAGGTAAGCGCAGTACAAGCACAAGGCGAGGGCGCCCTCGGCGAAGACCTTCTGGGTGAGGAGCATCCGTCGGATGTCGGGGTGTTCGATGATGGCGACGGGTTCCCCGTCGCGTTTCCAGGGCAGCTTCCCCTGCCGGCGCTCGCGGGCGTAGTCGCGCGAGTAGAGGTAGCCGGCGTAGCCGAGCATCGCGGCGCCCAGGCCGACGCCGATGCGGGCTTCGTTCATCATATGGAACATATACTCCAGGCCGCGGTTGGGCTGGCCGACGATCTCGCCGCGGGCGCCGCCGTTGGATCCGAAGTGCAGGACGGTGTTCACCGTGCCCCGGTAGCCCATCTTGTGGTTGAGTCCGCTGATGGCCACGTCGTTCCGGTCGCCGGGGGCGCCGTCTTCGTCGAGGGTGTGCTTGGGCACGATGAACAGCGAGATCCCCCGGGTCCCCTTCGGCGCGTCGGGCAGCCGGGCGAGGACGAGGTGGACGATGGTCTCGCTCATGTCGTGTTCGGCGCCAGAGATCCACATCTTGTCGCCGACGAGCCGGTAGCTGCCATCTTCCTGAGGGTACGCGGTGGTTCGGATGCCGGAGAGGGCGGAGCCGGCCTGGGGCTCAGACAGGCACATCGTCCCGAAGAACCGGCCTTCGAGCATCGGGAGCATATACCGCTCTTTCTGCGCGTCGGTGCCGTACGCTTCGAGGAGATGGGCGGCGCCTGCGGTGAGCAGGGGGTAGGCGGCGGTCGCCGTGCTCGCCGAGGAGAACATGGCCATCGCCGCCTGGGAGATCGTATAGGGAAGCCCCATCCCACCATGGGCTTCGGAGAAGGACGCCGAGATGAAGCCGGCCTCAGAGAAGGCGTCGAGGGCCGCTTTGACCACAGGGATGATATGGACCCGCTCGCCGTCGAAGTGCGGCTCGTTCTGGTCGAGCTTCGCGGCGTGGGTGGCGAACTTGTCGGTCGCGATGCTCAGGGCCATCTCCAGGACGGCGTCGAAGACTTCGCGGCTGTGCTCGTTGAAGCGGGGGCGCTCGGTGAGGGTCTCCAGCTGAAGCCAGTCATACAGCAGGAAGTTGAGGTCGATGGGATTGATGATCGGGTGGATCTGCGACATAAATGCTCTCCTCAACGATTTTGGCAGCCTCCCGAAGATATCGGCTTGTCAACCCAGGTCCCACATCCGAAGTCACGCTGTCCGGGTCCTGGGTGAATCGATTACAGTCTGAGCGCGATGCAAGCCGTCCCAGGAGCCCACTTCGGCGACTATATGCTGTCATACCGACTCGGCGTCGGGGGCATGGCCGAGGTGTGGGCCGCAGAACACAGCGCGCTGGGTGTAAAGGTCGCGTTGAAGCTTCTATTCAACGCATCCCCGACCCTCTATGAGCGGCTGCTCCGGGAAGGGCGGGCCCAGGCCCGGCTGGAACATCCGAACATCCTGCCGGTGCTCAACGTGGTCCATGTCCACGGCGTGTCCGCCCTGGTGCTGCCCCTCATCGAGGGCCCCAGCCTGGAGCAGCTCCTCAGCGGGCACCGGCCCTCCCCCGCTGAGGCCGCGGCCCTGCTCCGGGCGATCGTGGCAGGGGTCGCCCATGCCCACCACCATGGGATGATTCATCGCGATCTCAAGCCTGGAAACGTCCTGTTGGAGGTCCGGGGCGGCCAGGTGGTTCCCCAGGTCGCGGACTTCGGCATCGTCAAGACCGACGACGACCCCCGATACACCCGAGAAGGGGCGATGATGGGCACGCTGAACTATGCGGCTCCGGAGCAGCTGCTCGACGCCGGCGCGGTCAACCACCGCGCCGATCTGTTCAGCCTCGGGGTGATGCTGGTCGAGCTGTTGTCAGGCAAGCTTCCCTTCGTCGCAGCGTCCCTGGGAAAGCTGCTCAACGCCCATGATCATCCCCCCGATCTGTCCGGGGTCCCGCCGGCGTGGCGACCGTTGTGTCAGCAGCTTCTCCAGATCGAACCCGATGATCGCATGGCAGACTGCGCGGGGCTGCTCGTCGGACTCGCGGCGCTGTCTCCGCCAGACGACCGAATCCTGGCCTACGACGGCGCCCTGGCCACGGCGATCCGGGAGATGATGCAGCGCAGCGATGCGCCCGGCTTCGGGCGCGGCCTGACCGAGCCGCCGCCTCGCCGCCCCTCGATCACCACGCCCCCGCCCAACAACCTGCCCGCAGAGATGGACGACTTCTTCGGCCGGGCCCATGACATCACTGCGTTGGAGAGCACGATCGCCGCTGGCGCTCGGCTGGTCAGCGTCCTGAGCGCTGGCGGGATGGGCAAGACCCGGCTGGCGATCCGGTTCGGGCACACCGCGCTCGCGCAGTTCCCAGGCGGGGTCTGGTTTTGTGACCTCTCTGAAGCCCGACAGCACGATGCGATGGCCTATG
>JBCBLB010000862.1:0-3507 GCA_038520555.1 Myxococcota bacterium
TGGATTGAGAAGTAATGTGCTACCTTATCTGGTGAAGGGATGAATAGTCATTCGTTCAAGACACAAGAATATCAAAGAGCCGGTGTTCTCAAATCATTATACGGGAAGAAAAAATGGGAAGTGAATTCTATATCTCTGGATACGTGCTTGATCACAATACGTCTACTGGTCTCGAAGGTGTGACGGTTCGTCTATTTCAGAATGTGATGCAAGATAAAAATCACTATGGAACTGCCATTTCCAATGTGGCTGGTAACTTCAGGTTGGTGGTTCCGACCACCTTGTTACAGGCTGGTAGGCTTTCGATTGAGTTTTACTCTGATGGACAACGACTCCATGTAGATCAGGGCGTTGAAGAATGGGATCCTGCCAATCCTCCTCTCGATCACGTCTTTCGTCTATTGCCGCCTCAGGTTCCAGAGCGACCCGAAGATCCGCAGTTTGGCCCTGTGGGGCCTGGACAGTACTATGTCCAGGGACTCATTAAATATACTGATGGAACGCCACTCCCTTCATCCGTGACAGTGAGGGCGTACGATCGTAAGTTAGAGAATACTGTATTCTTTACGGGTAATCTGGGCGCGCAGGGGGACTATCATGTTGAATTCCCGACCCAGACAGCGCCTAAGCATATCTTCGTTGAGGTCTTAGATGGCTCGACGGTCATCAGTGCTTCCCGAATTCTCTGTGATCCGTTTGTGAGCGCACAGACAGCGCGGATCGATATCACCATTACGGCCGATCCATATCGTAGGTTCCGTCAACCGGTAGAGTACGATAGATTGGCTGCTGCGCTTCCGAATATGCCAGCTGGATCGGACTTGATGTCCATGAATCGCGATGACATCATCTTACTGGGATGTGACGAAAAATTCCCATTGGACATGATTCGTGCATATGTGCTCTCGCATCAGATAGATCAAGTACTGAGTCTGGACCAGAAGGAGGCACTTTATGGATTAATGCGCCAAGGGCTTCCGACAACACCACATGTCCTCGCGGCTCTTCCAAAGTCAGTGCTGCGAAATGCATTGGAGCGGGCTGCTGCGGCTGATCAGATTAGTCAATCCATTGTGACAAATGCGGATGTCGGTATTCTGGATGATCTCAGGAATTCTACAGTTGACTTTATGAGAGATCTCAACTCTTCAGACTCGATTGGGAACGTTCTTCTAAAAGGCAGTTCTCGGATGCAATCGGCCGGTGACAAGCTCTCTGGTTCTGAATTGACGCGCTTCGCGGAGAGTTGGCTGGATAGCGTAGATAAGAATGAGACCGCGTCCCAATTCTGGGAGCGGGTCAGTGCATCGACCCTCTTCAATGATGATGAAACTCAGATGGCCAAACGAGCGGTTCGATATGGCAATCTGATGCTAAACAATACGACGCTAATGCAGCGATTTGATCTCGCCTACTCTGGCACCACTCCATCGACCGCTGTCCCGGTGAGCAAGACGGTCGAGTTGAGCGTGGCGGATTGGGTTGCGTTGATCGATCCTGCTCCTCAAGGCTCAGACGTGGCTTTGCCGACAGGATGGACGTTCGAGGGCGATTCGGTCACGGCGTATGCCGAATTGCTTTTCCAACACGCCGAGCGTGCGTTTGCCTCTGAGAAGACTGTCTTTGCACTGAAACAGGCTGAAACGAGCGATGTAGAGGTATTCCTTACCAATAATCCGGAGTTTCACTTCCTTCAGACAAACGTGAGCACGTTCCTGACTGCACCATCTACCAACACGACGGGTCTGGATGTTCCGTCTCTTCAGGCGCGATTGGAGAAGTTACAGCGTCTCTATCGCGTTACTCCGATTCAGGATCGATATGCGGCTATAGCGGCTCTGGAAAGCGGCGGCATGACTTCAGCGATGTCGATTGCGAGGCTTGGAAGAAAAGCATTTATCGATCAATTCGCTCCTTCATTGGGAGCAGATGGTAACAATCGTGCGGGTGAAATCTATCAATCTGCGCAAAAGATGGTTGCGATGTCGACCGCACTTGTCCTTCAAAGTCATGAGGGGTTCACCAGGTCCGGGTTTACTGGGGGACCTGGCTACATTGATGGAGACTTCGACGCCATCGCGATTAATATGAACGCCAATCACCAGAACGTCTTCTCGGAGCGGTTGTGCGAATGCGATGTATGTGGTTCTATTCTAAGCCCTGCTGCGTATTTCGTCGATCTACAGCAATGGATGGAATATCAGGATCCCAATCAGAACGTCGTTCAACTCTTGCATGAACGTCGCCCCGATCTGGGGGATCTAAAGCTGCACTGTGAAAATGCTCTTCGAGTGTTGCCTTATATCGACCTTGTAAATGAGCAGCTCGAAGTCGCTGTGATCAAAGAGAAGGCCTTGCTTGATGGGCAGATGTCGACCGCTTCGGTTCCTGTAGAGACCACCTGGACAGAAGCGCAGCTGCTCGCGCAGCCAGAACATCCCCAACCGCTGGCATACGACATCTTGAAGTCAGCATACTGGCCTCATCGTCTCCCGTTTCATGCAGAGCTCGAGTCGGTTCGCGCCTATCTCGATTTGTTTGACATCGATCATGCGGCATTTGTCGAAACGCTGACCCTGCCCGGTACTGCCGAAGACGGTCGATACAGCCTCTTTCTAGGGGTCAACCTCGCCGAAGAGGGCTTGATGACCAACGCATCACCCACGTCGTCTCCGTCGGCGCGGGAGCTGTGGGGCTATCCGATGATGCCATCAAACGTCTCCCATCCTGTGGCCATTTCGGATTCGGTCTCCTGGACCGTTGCCCTTCAGTATGTCCCGGAGTTCATGAAGCGGGCGGGGCTTGAATCGTATGACACGCTGCTGGATGTGGTTCACACCCGGTATTTGAATCGGGACGGATATTTTCAGATCGTGGTGGCCACGGACGCGAATGGTTGCGATGTCCGGGAGCAGTACTTCAATCAGGCGTATACCAGCGGTGGAACTCATACCTTCCCAGGCTCTGCAGACTTCACCCGTGCCCATGGGTTCTTGCGGTTGATGAAGCGAACGGGGTGGTCTCCGCTAAAGCTCGACAAGGCCCTTCACGCCCTCTCCGATGGTACAGGCATTACACGGGCGGTACTGCAGCGTGTGGTCGCGGCATATCGACTTCAGCGACAGCTCGGTGTTGATCTTACTCCAATGTTGTCATGGTGGTCGTTGATGGACACCTATTCAGATCGCAACAGCAAAGACCACCCTGAGCCCTCATTGTATCACCGCGTCTTCTTTGAGATGATGCAGGTGTATGCCTCTGGACAGCTGTTCGCGTTGGATGCTTCCACGACCACCCCGATCGAGCTGATGTCTCCCTCGTCAGAAGGGCTGATCGACAACTACGGAGCCGATCTTATCGGTGCGTTCAACACGACAATGGAGGCCCTCTCGACGGCGGAGAAGCAGGTTGTTGACGAACTGTCTCCGAGCGCAGTCACCAGGCTGGAGCGAAACCTTCAGCATATCTGGCTGTTGTACCGGCGGGTTCACCTGGCGAACACCGCAA
>JBCBLB010000167.1:0-15293 GCA_038520555.1 Myxococcota bacterium
CGCCCCGTCCCGCTCGCCCACCTCCTCGGCAGAATCAGCCGGTCATCGATTGTCCCCCTTCAGGGCTGAAGACATACGCCCCCATCCCTGCGCCGACGGGCGCAGAAAAGCAACAGCGATCCTTGATCAGCACGCACCTCAGCCTGCGAGGCCCGGTCGTAGGCGGCAGCGCTCACCAGACGGGCTCCGGAGGTCGACGGCTCGGCGCTGCAATCGATTGTAGATCTGTGTCTATGGGTGCCAGACGAACAGCGTCTCGCTGCTGTTGGTGATCTTGGACTCGTAGGAGCCTTCCTCAACGGGCTCGCCAGCTTCGCGACGCGTAAGTACCCCCCCAGGGACTGCTTTCTCTGAGAGCGAACTGCGCCCATCCGGGCTGGTGTAGACCAGACGTCCATCGGCCTGGCGGGTGGGTAGATAGATGTCTTCTCGTTTGTACCAGCCTCCTTCACCGGTTGAAAAGGAGGATGCAATCTCAGAAAAGTGACCATCTGTGATCGCGAGAATCGTCCAGCCGGTCGCCCCCGGACACGCCTGTCGATAGGTGCGGACGCCCACTACGACCTCCGCTCCAGGCATCTCTACCTCGGAGAACACGATCAGATCGGCGCCATGCATTGAAGGAATCCAGGTCGCGAGAGTGGTTTCATTGTTCTGTGCGCCCAGCCATAGCGAGCGACCGTGTCCATCGGTGAGAAAGAACCGATATCCTTCAGCCTGGCCAACGAGGTGAGCGACGCGGCCCTCATCGATGAGCGACACCTGCTCATCTGCGTGGCGGACCTGCTGGTACTGAGGGCCACCAGATAGCACCTTGCCATAGCCGACAATTTCGACAGATTCAAGTTTGTAACCGAGCGGATCCTCGATTTGTTGGGTGGGTTGACGCAGCACAATGCCTGGCACCGGCTCGGTTGGAATTAGTTGAATGTCAGGTGTTTCAGGCGGGGTACCAAAGGCGACCAGAGAATACAGCCAGAACATCGTGTCCTCCTTTTACGGTGAGGACTAGAGCAAGAAGCGTGCCCATGATGGAAACACCTGGCCGTGAAAGAGGATAGGAATCATGAATGCCATTTTTGAGGGGCCTCGCCTTGAGCGATAGCCGACGTCCGGGCAGAGCTTCCGGTGAATCTCTCGCTTCTCCTCGCCCGCCGGCCCTTCGCGAAGAATCACCCGGCCATCGATTATCCGCCTTCAGTCCTGAAAATGTACGCTCCCACCCCTGCGCCGACGGGCGCAGAAAAGCGACAGCGGCCATCCTCTACGATACCGCCGGCGAGAAGATCGACGGACGGGTGCACTCGGTGAAGGATCCCTCCAAAGTCACCGACTGAAGGCGTCATGGAGCCCCAGCGACTCCCAGACCTTCGTGGATGACGCGCTCGCCGGTCCAGACTCACGGCGGCAGGTTACCCTCACATAAGCTGCGACCAGGCAGCGGACCGACATTGATTGGCCCCTGCAGAACGATCACTTCTGTTTATCCCCATCCGTTACCCGGGGGGAAGCTTTTCGTTCCTGAGATTCTTCGTCTTCGACAGACTTCATCTGTTCGTTCTGAATCGCGATGGCTCTCTTGAAGTACTCCTCTGAATACGCATCACCCTCCTCAAATGCGCGATCAGACGCCTCTTCATCCAGAGGGTAGGCCTGTGAGCTCCGGCCGTCGAAGTGAATCATGAAACAAACATAATATTCAGGTGGACGGTATGGGGTTTCCTCACACTGTTGAACCAACTCCGCGTATGAGGATGGTTTGTGAACACCCAGGGTCCGGACCAGCTCCGCGAGACGCTCTTTATCATGGTGATAAAGAACCCTTGCGGTTGAAGTTGCATAAGATGTGCGAACGAATCCTATCGATTTTCCCTTGCCCAGCTCTCGGGCTCTCTCAAGCTGCGCCAGGCGGATCATCTGATCGATGATGACGGAATCCAGGAACTCTGGCACGAGATTGTAGAGGTGGATGATGCGGATGTGAACGTAATCATAGTACAGGTTGTGATCTCCAGCCGCCAGCAGCTCCTGGCGCATACACTCGGGTATCCGCGGCTCGCTTCGCACCCGTTGAGCCATCTCTGCGGTGTCTTCGCTCTCTTCCACCAACGCCCCAAGCACATCGACGCATCGGGGTGGCGGGGAAGGCTGGAGCCACGAACAACCCATCATCCAGAGGAGAACCTGCGCGATCATGACAACATCACCCCTGACTGGCGGAGCGACTGAGTGCCCATGAAGGCTTCAAACGCTTCATAGAACCAGCGCGCTCCTGTTTTTTGCAGCATCTCATATTCCCGAACAGCCTCCGGATCCCTTAACTCCTGTGCTCGATAGACAAGGTCCGTATCGTCCTGGTATCGATCCGATATTCCCACCCGGTTCATACCGATCTGCCCCAGAATGCGCCCGGTGTGGTGTGGAAGGTCGTGTAGCACAAGCCGTCCACCGCTGTCACAGGAGAAGATCGCTGGCACGGAGTCAAGCTCGACCGCGAATTCCCACTGATGCCTGTTGCGATTCACGATGTCAAAGGCAGACGCGACCTCAGCGAACATGTGATCCGTTAGCGAAGCAGGCAATTTCACCCCGACAAAGTCTACCGCTGGAGGATGGTCAGCATCTGCGGCGGACGTCATCCGCGCGCTGACCTTGAAGTGGTAGAGGTTATCCGATCCGCCCCGGCTTTGCCCCTTTACCGCATCAGCAAGGTGGATAAAGTCCAGCAACAGCGACTGACGGAAGGCGCCTTCCAACAAGTCATTGTTGCGGTTGATCTCACCCAGAGCGCGATGAAAGTGTTCTTTAAACTCCGTATTGTCGGATATCGTCACGATATCTCCCACGACCGAGAACGCATCAACGATGCTCACCATCAGCTCTTTGCGCCAACGAGCGATGACACCTGCGCCGACTCCACTGGGGCTGGCAAATTTCTGAGCAGATTCCTTAGTTTTGCTCTTGATAAGGTACTTGAGCATGTCTGATGTCAACGACGCCAGACCCGTCGCCGCTTCAGAGTGAAGAAACATCGACGCCGCCGGCGCAACACTTGCACCCAGAAGCTGTGCTGCGCTCACCCCTCCATAGACCATCAGCGTTGAGAAGAGCCCATGGTTTTCCACCAGGTCTTCATCCTGACGCAGCAGCTCACCTTCCAGCGTCTGGGACCAGAACCCAAGCTTCTTCACCACCCGATCCAGGCGATTTCTGAGTTGGGTATCGAGATGGGTGCTGGCCTTGTGCAATCCTGCCGAACATTGAGCGGCATCTGCGGCTGTGCCGTCCTCTGCGAAGAACGCATGATCCGCTGCGGCATACTGCGCCTTCTGCGCAGGCTGCATGTAGAGGGGGTGGAACAACCTTGCGTCCATCTCCACACATGAGCCATTGGCGGTGAGCCCCTGAGGCAGCGGCTCGCCCTGCCCGAGCTGCTGCCCGATGTCTTCGAACAGTGAACCCGCCATGACGGACGCAGGCGGCGACTCATCCTTTGCGGTGCCGACCGACCCCTGTAGCGCCGACTGTTGCCAGGAATTCACCATTGAAGCGTCGAGACGGGCCACACACAAACCGTGGTCATGATCCTCGATGCCAACAGTTCGAAGATGACCGAATACCTCCTCCCCCTCTACCAGAGGACTGAGCACACCAATCGATAATGAAACTCTACTGGGCATAAAACCCTCACTATTCCAGAGAGAACGGTTCATACCAGCTCCCTCAAGGGGAGCGTGCGCCGTGTTCAGAGCGTCTGGGGACACCTGATCTCGCTGCAGGAATGGTGCCAGCCCACCGATCACGTGTTGATGGGGATCGCACTCATCCACCGAGCGACAGTCGTCGACTTTCGTCGATTTTTCGACGATGTGGCATATGCCATTGGCATGCCACCCTTGAAGTGGCACAAGCATGAGAGATGACGCGTCAACGCCGTGATGATTTCATCACGGTTGCTTCTCACATGCAGCGCAGGGGGCGTTTTCCGGACATCGCGCGCGTTGCTCAGCTCTGGGACATCCAGTTGGCACCGCCTCTCCCACCCGCCATTGAGCGCAGCGAAGAGCGCCGATCATACAGGAATATCATTTGTTCAAGCCGCTTAACCGCGTTCAGTGATGCGGCTCATCGAGGGGAACGATGAACCGTTGCAGCAGGACGATCCGCTCGCTGGGTGCGCTCTGGGCGACGAGGGCCTGCACTTCGCGAAAGTGTGCGACATGCAGGCGCTTGAGACGCTCCAGGTCGACGGCAGAGAGGGCGACGAGGTTCTGGCTGAAGGTGGCGTCGGCCTGATCGGCGCGGAGCCGACCGACGGCCGCCTCCGCGAACCATGCGCGCATCGCGATGACGCCGGCGGCGTCGCGTCGGGTGTCAATGGTCTGGACCCGATGCAGCGCCCATCGGCTGCCGGTCCAGACGATCTGATCGGTCTCGGCGAGGGCATCGATGGCCTGTTGGATCCGCACACGGGTCATACGGAGCCGCTGAACGAGCCAGTCGTCGTCATGCTGAGGCAAGGCTTGATAATCGGCCAGCTCCAGCGCGAGCAGGACCGGCTGAACCCAGGGCGCGTCGACGAGCAGCGCCCGTCCTCGCCGCAGCCGCTCCCAGTCGGCCTGCACAGCGGGGAGCGCTGCGGGATCGACGAACAGATCGATGAAGTCCAGCAGTCTTCCGGTCCCATATGCGACCAGACGCAGCAGATCGGGCAGCCGCGGTTCCGCCTGACCGCGCTGCCACCGGCCAAGGGCGTGTCGGCTCACCCCTGATCGGGCGGCGAATTCGACGGTGGTCCGCGCCCCCCGTAGCGAGACGATGAGTGCTGCGACCCCGTCGACCGACTCCAACGCCCCAAGCCACGGAGGCGCGTCAGCGAGGAACGCAGACAGCCCCTCGGCCACGGGCACGTCGAGCCGTCGGCAGGTCCGAAAGAACGTCGTCGCTGGCGGCGCGGTCCGCCGGGCTTCCCAGTTGGCGGGGACGTTGGAGCGGTAGCCAAGCCGTCGGGCGAGCTGCATCTGGGAGCGATCACCGCGGAGCGCGCGGCATAACTCAGCGGCGATCTGTGGAAAGTCCATGCCTCCAACCATAGCTGATCCGCACATTCAGACGCGATCCAGGCCCACGATATCTGCGCTGCGGCGATGGCCTGTGCGAGGTGGTGAGCATACGATGGTTATACGGACAAAGGAGAAGACAGATGAGACGTCTCTTTTTCATGATATGTGCGCTGGCAGCCGGCTGTGATGCAGATGTCACCGTGGACGACACCGTGCCCGACTCAGGCGCGGAGACGGATCCACGCCCGGCCGACCCGGGCACCCAGATCGGTGGCATCGACTGCGACACGGGGCGGATCGTCGTCTCTGTGCAGGACGCAGATGGTGCATCGGTGTCGAGCGCTGTGACCATGAGCTTCTCAGACGGCGGGACATTCACACGTGACTGCGCCGCGGAACAGACCTGTCAGTTCGAGCCTTTCGGCGCGGGGGAATACAGCGTCTCGGCGAGCGCGCCAGGATACGCGCCCGCGTCTGTGAACTTCACCATCGGTGACGATGATCAGGTCGGTGTGAGCGCGGAAGACTGTGGAGCCCTCCCGATCTATGAGCGCGACGTGTCGATAACGTTGACCAGCGACGACGGCAGCGGCGGTGGCGATGGAGACATCCTGACCTCGCATATCGGCCTGACCATCATCGACAGCAGCGGGGCGCAGACGCGGGGCGTGTCTCTGACCGTCGACGATCCGACCTGGGGCGTTTATACGCGCGACTGTACACAGCGCGGCTGCAGCTGGATCGACGTTGACGCCCTGGGGGACTACCACCTCTCAGTGAGAGGTGACGATGACGAATTCGGTGAGATGACGGTGACGGTGGGCGCAGGAGACTATTCTGGCGTCAATGAGCTGGGCGACGCGGTCTATGAGAAGGGCGTCACGCTCCACCTGATGCCCTGAGAGCACGAGCGCGACGAACTCGGATACACTGAAGGCGCTCGTTCCACCCTTCACCGAGAGTTCGCCATGAGCTTCTTCGACAACCTGTTTGTTCCTCCTGAGGTCCGCAATCAACGCGAGATCGATGCGCTGAAGGTCCAGGTGGAGTCCACCCCGGACCACACCCAGGCGATCCGCACGATGCAGGGACGCATCGACCAGCTCGAGCTGATGAACAAGGCGCTGGTCGAGCTGCTGCTCCATAAGAAGGTGGTGACGCAGTCGGAGCTGTCGGTGATGGTACAGCAGCTCGATCTGCTCGACGGGGTCGAAGACGGCAAGCTGTCCACACACACGCACCACAACGCCCCGACCTGTGGGTCGTGTGGCCGCTACGTCAACCCGAAGCGGGCGACGTGTGTCTACTGCGGCGCCTCCATGACCGCCGCAGAGCGTGCGAAGCCCCGCCCGCCGATCCAACCCACGGTCACGTGCTCGCGATGTGCAAAGACCGTCCCGGAGAGCTGGACGTACTACTCCAGCCAGGGCGTGGTCTGTGAGCCGTGCTTCGACGTGATGGACGGGTAACGCTCAGGGCGCTTCGCGTCGAAAAGGGCCGTGGGTGGCTTCTTCGGCGATCTGCTGGCGGACATAGCGGGCCTCGCGACGCATCGCGTCGGCGACGGCGTCCTTGAGCCCGGGATGCCGTAGCCAGTGCGCCGAGGCGATCTCGACGGGCATCAGTCCGCGCTTAAGCTTGTGGCTGCCCTGGGCGCCGGCCTCGAACAGCGTCCATCCGTTCTCGATGCACTCCTGGATCGGGCGGTGGTAACACAGCTCAAAGTGTAGGCAGTCCAGGCCGGGCCGCCCCCCCCAGTACCGCCCATACAGGTGCTTGCCCTTGTGAAAGGTCAGCGCGCTGGCGACGATGCGGTTGTCCTTCTCGGCGAAGAAGATCTTCGCGCGGTCGCCGAGGCGCTTGCCCAGCATGGAGAAGAAGTCATCGGTGAGGTAAGCCTGCCCCCACTTCTTGGAGATGGTGTCCAGGTAAAAGCGCCGGATGACCCGCCACTCGCGGTCGGTGACCTCTGAGCCGGGCACGACGCGGATGTGGTCGACCTCTTCGAGGGCCTTCCGCCGCTCGCGGCGGGTGTTCTTGCGGTCCTTGGATCGAAAGAACGACAGCCAGTGGTCGAACGACTCGTATCCCTTGTTGTGCCAGTGGTACTGCTGGGTGGTCCGGGGGATAAAGTCGTGCGCTTCGGCGAGGAGGGTCCGCTCCGCCGCTGTGGTGAACAGCAGATGGATGGACCAGGCCTGGGCAGCCTCGGCGACGGCCTGAAACCCGGCGACGAGGGCGCGGGTGACGTTTGGCTCGGGGGCGTCGGGGTTCTCGGGATCGCTTTGGGTGAGCAGCCGGCGGCCGGTGGCCGGGGTGAACGGGACCGCATCGACGAGCTTGGGGTAGTAGGGCAGTCCGGCGCGGTTGGCGGCCTGCGCCCAGCCCCAGTCGAAGATGTACTCTCCATAGCTGTGGTCTTTGACATACAGCGGCGCGGCGCCGATCAGGCGCCCCTCATCCCGAACCAGCACATGCGCCGGCTGCCAGCCGGTCTCTGCGCTCACCGAGCCGCTCTCTTCGAGGATGTCCAGGAACGCGTGCTCGATGAAGGGGTTGTCATCGCCCACCAGCGCGTCCCACTCCTCGGCCGATACCCGCGAGATCCGATCGATCACGCTCACTTCCATCACGCATTACTCCAGCGGAGGTCTCTCTGGGGGGCTAACCCCACCGCTCGGACTCCCCAGCGATTCGCTGGTTGATCTCGTCATGATCGGGCGTTGAGGATATGAGCGGGCCATGATTGATGAGATCCCGCTCGCGCTGCCCCGACACGCAACCTCGCCGCGTCAGGTCGCCCGGCCCGCTGCGGTCTGGCGGCTGCTCCAGGACGCCGCCCTGACGGCCTCGACCCAGCGAGGATGGCCGCCCGCCCGATACCGCAACAGCGGCGTCGCCCTCGTCCTCGCGCGAATGATCGTCATCCACCATCAGGAGCTACGGCATTATCAGTCGCCTCGCGCGCACACCTGGGTCCACGCCTTCCACCGCCGAACCCTCACCGACCGCGAGCTGCGGTTGCACAGCGACGTCGGACTCGTCGCATCCGCCCATCAACGATGGGCCCATGTATCGATTGAAGACGAGCAGATGAGCATCGTGCCCGCCTCGGATGATCTGATCGGCGACTTCTCGGTGCACCAGACCGCCGAACCCGCCACCCGGATGCCTCGGTTCAACGCGGCTCAAGGGCCGAAGCATCGGTTCGGATTCCGTTGTTGGTACACATGGCTCGACCCACTCAACCACGTCAATCACCCCACCTACCTCCAGTGGTGCGATGAGGCGGTGATGCAGCAGCTGGCGAAGCGGGGCATCCCGCCCCAGCAACTCCAGCCGATCGCGGATCAGGTGCAGTATCGCACCCCCGTCCTCGGCGACGACCCGGTCGAGGTGGTCTTCGATCGGATCGGTGAGGACGGTGAAGGCGGCGTCTCTATCCGGTGCGTCATCCGAAACCCGGAGACCGAAGCGATCTATGCCAGGGCCACCCTGATGCGGCGGCTGGCCGATGGCGCACCGCTGGCGCCGCTGCTGGATTAGCGCTTACTCCTCGCCGTAGCGGGCCATCTTCTCGCCCAAAGCCCGGATCGCCGCGCGACCATCGTCGGTGTCGAAGGCCTGGGCCACCTCACGCCCGATGTCCGACAGGGCGGTGAACAGGTTGTTGGTGTGCGTGACGAGAGACCGTTGCAGGCCTTCCCCCTCAGCCTCTGTGCCTTCATCGAGCTGCTGGAGGGGGCGCTTCATCTCATCCCGGGCCGCGCTGAGGGCTTCGATCGGGTCGGCGCCCGTCTGTTCGATGGCGACGTTCCGCATCGCCTCGATAAACTGCCGAGCCGCGGCGCCGATTTTCTGGAGGCTGTCCTGGGTTGCGGCAGACATCAACACACGGGCTGCGTCTGCCGAGATTTCATGCACAGCGGCCCATTCTGCGTCGAGGTGGTGCACCTCCCCCGACAGGTCGTAGGCGATCAGATCGCCGACGGGGTGGGGAGATCGGGGAAGTTGAAAGTATCGAATCGGATCGGAGCGCGTAGAGGCCAGCATGCGTGTCTTCTAACCGCTCATGCCGAGCGGATCAGTCGTTGGGCCAGGGATCTGCAGGCGCATCGGGCTGCCCCGCGCCAGCCATCCGCAGGTTCTCGATGAACAGGTCGATATACCGGAGGTCGTCTTCGATGTCCGGGTCGGGGTTGTCGGCGACCCAGGCCTGGACGCTCTGGCACAGCGAGACGAGGGTGCTCAGCGCCTGCTCCAGGTCCCCCTGCTCGACGTTGTTCGCGGCCATCTCAAAGCCCGCGTAGATGTTGAGCATCACGAAGGCCTTCTCGACCTGGTCGTCCTCGAACCACTGGCCGCCGTCCTGCATCTTCTCCGGGTCGAACGGCGTCGAGATGTCCACCAGGTCGCTGGCCTGTGCGTCTGCCATCGTATCGGTGAAGGCGAAGTCGATGGTCCCCACGCCGCCGCTCTCGGGGCTGTCCTCGGGGACAAGCTCGACGATGATCGCGCCGTTTCCGCCGCGCCGGCCCCCTGCGTTGTCCTCAGCGCTGGTGCGCCCCGCGATCTGGAGGGTGTCGATCGAGATCGCGGCCCGGTCGTCCGAGAAGGTGAAGTCGCGGGTGCCATAGACCGCGCGCGTCCGCCAGCCCGGGACAACGCTGACGTCGATGGAGACGTCGCGGGCGATGGGGACCAGGAAGCTGGTGACCTCGTCGATGAAGACCTCCTCGACGGCGGCGGGATCTTCCAGGTAGTAGAACGACCCCTCACCATCTTCGGCCATGCCCTTCATCAGGTCGAAGTCGAAGTCGCTGCCCACGCCGATGGTCGTCAACAGGATCTCATCGCCGGCGTGCGCGGTCGCCAACCCTGAGATCATCTCGGGCTCGGTGATGCCCGCGGTGGCCATCCCATCTGACAGGAGGACGATCCGATCATCGCGGGGGATGACCACTTCGGCGCCTGCGGCCTCCGCGCGGATCAGCTCGACGGTGTCATAGGCGAGGTCGAGGGCACCGAAGAGGTTGGTGCTGCCGCCGGCGCTCATCCCGGCGATCGCGGTGAACAGGTCATCATGGTCGGCGCCGGAGCCCTGTCCGATGACCCGGGCCTCTGTGTCGAAGTCGATCAGGGTGACCATATCGTCGGGCTCAAGCTGCTCCAGCATCATGGTCAGGCCGCTCTTGACGAAGCGCATCGCGTCGCCGTTCATCGAGCCGCTGGTGTCGATGGCCAGGACCAGGTTGAGGGGGTCACGCTCAAGCGCGTCGGGGTCGATGGGGGTGTTCATGCCCATCATGATGATCGTACAGTCGCCGCCGTTGATCATGTTGCCCATCATGCCGAGGCGGCCATGGATGCAGACGCTGTCGCCGCAGTTGGGGTCGGGCAGCTCGATGACGTGCTCGTTGAAGAAGCCGATGTCATCGATGGTGTCGGGGCCGGGCAAGCCACCAGACTCCAGGATTTCGCGGAAGAAACCGAAGTCCTGGGCGCCCGCCTGGGCCACGCCCGGGGCGGCGGCGTCCTCTGCAGACGCCATGTCGAATTCGCTACATCCGATCAAGGCAAGGGGGAAGAGCAGACTGGTCGTCAGGTGTTTCATCAGGTCGTCCATGGTTGAGGGGGCAGACCTGATGGGAGCAAAAACCATTCCCAAAGGTTATCCTTAATTTTCACCATGGTCGTGATGCCTGTTGACCAAAGCATGACATCTATGTCCTGGCGAGGCGCAGCGCGTGACGATGGGCTGGCCCGTCTTCTGGGGATGGTTTACGTGGATGGCATGAGCGCGAACGTCCTTCTTTCCAACCGATGGTGGTGGTCTGTCTAAAGGCAGGCCGTGAACCGTACGTTCTTTGCGCTCTTTTCTGGCCTGCCGCAGCTCGGCGGGCCGTTGAACTGTGGCAGGTCTCTCTTCTGAACGCGCTTCTCTTCCGGAGCAGACCCATGACCACCCTTCCTCGTGTCCTCAGCGGCGATCGGCCGACGGGCCCCCTACACCTCGGCCACCTCGTCGGCAGCCTCACACAACGCGTCCGCCTCCAGCGAGACCATGAGGTCTTCATCCTCATCGCCGATCTTCACGTCCTCACGACGAGGCAACAGCCCAACGAACTCGATCAGATCGAGAAGAACGTCCGTGGGCTGTTGCTCGACTACCTCTCTGTGGGCATCGATCCGCAGCGGTGCACCATTGGCCTCCAATCTGCGATTCCTGAGATCTGTGAGCTGGCGGTCTTGTTGAGCAACCTCACCCCCGCCGCGCGGCTGCAGCGGCTCCCCAGCCTCAAAGAGATGGCCCGACACGCCGCGATCGAGGGGATGTCGATGGGATTGTTGGGCTACCCGGTCCTCCAGGCCGCGGACATCCTCTCTGCCCGCGCCGGGCTGATCCCGGTGGGCCGAGACAACCTCCCCCACATCGAGCTTGCCCGAGAGCTGGCTCGACGGTTTAACCGTCTCTATGGCGAGACCTTCCCCG
The DNA here is from genome assembly GCA_038520555.1 of Myxococcota bacterium. Taxonomy (GTDB): domain Bacteria; phylum Myxococcota_A; class UBA796; order UBA796; family UBA796; genus JBCBLB01. Next base: position 11,557 of record JBCBLB010000167.1, read on the forward strand.
AACCGAAGCCGATCGTAATGGGGGAGACCCTCGTGGGCATCGATAACCTTGGAAAGATGTCGAAGTCCGCTGGGAACGCCATCTTCCTTCGGGACGATCCAGCCGTCGTGCGGAAGAAGGTCCGCCGGATGTACACCGACCCGAACCGGATCCACGCCGACATCCCCGGCACCGTCGAGGGCAACCCGATCTTCTTGTTCCACGACCGATTCAACCCTGACGGCACCATGGTCGAATCGCTCAAGGCCCGGTACCGTGCCGGGACCGTCGGCGATGGCGAGGTCAAGGCGCGCCTGCTCGAAGCGCTGGAGGCGACCCTTGCGCCCATCCGAGCGCGCCGACTCCAAATCGAGGCACGACCTGGGCTCATCGAGCGCACCTTGATCGAGGGGACCGAGCGGATGCGTCAGCAGGCCCAACAGACGCTCCGGTCGGTTCGCCGCGCCATGCGCCTGGATCAGACGCTGATTCGGGCGCGTCGCCGTCTGAATCGCATCGGTTGATCTCTGCGGGGCTCAGTCATCGCAGTCATCGAAGGCGAGCCGCAGCAGCGGGGCGCGGCCCCCTTCTTTGCTTCCGATGACCGCATCGCTGCTGCCCAGGGCAAAGGTCACCCGATCTGCACCCGCCGCGATGATGGGTTCGGTGGCGTCGAAGACCCAGCGGTCCCCTTCTCGGGCAGAGCGGGCGTCGACCGGGACACAGTCGATGGAAGAATCCGCATCGGACTCATCGAACGGTTCACAGACCATCAGCACGGGCCGGTCTGCGTCAGGTTGCTCGGGGAGAACGATCAGCTCGGCGCGGTTGGGGATCGCGGTCGCGCGGGAGAGGTCGAAGGTGAGCACGGCGCGGGTCTGCCCGTCAGCGCTCAGCGGGAGCTGTGTGCGGGTCGCGCGGTCTGCGGTCGCATCCGGTCCCACCGAGGCGTCCGCGACGGCTGGCACGTCGAGGGTCGCACAGCGAAAATCCAGGCTGACGGCCCGCATCTGTTGGCAGGAGAGGGCGGGGTCTTCCACATCCCAGGCGCTATAGATCACATGCGCGGTGCGCAGGTCCTTGGAGAGGACCGGCTCAGGCTCATTCCGCGCGGTGTCCCGATCGGCGTCGCTGATGGGCCAGGGCGCACCGGACGCGCTGGCGCCGACCCAGATCTCGCCGGGCAGCCCGGTCCAGGCGAAGGTGCCGCCGAGCGTCAGCTGGAACGCAGCGTACTCCGCGACGCCGCGAACCAGGAACGCCTCTGCCGAGGCCGCGCCCTCAGGCGCCGCAGGCCACGCATCGCTCGGCGCAGCCGAGTACAGCCCAGAGGCGGTGGGATCGGCCACGATGTCATGCAGCGGCCGAAACCGATCCACCGACCAGGCGTAGCTGCGCGCCATCGCCGCACCGTCTACGCCGCTCACGAAGCGCTCCGGGCTCACCGCGAAGGGCGCGATCTTCAGGGACGCATCGTCGGTGACCGGATGAACCGTCCCGCTCGCCAGATCCAGCCGCTTCAGCTCGATGGGACCGCCCCCCGCGGCATCCCCATAGCTGGCGCCAGGGGCGCCATACGCTTCCGGCGAGGTCACGCTCCCATACAACAGATGGGCCTCGGCAGCGTTCAGCACCCAGCGGGCATAGCTGATGTCCATCGGCAGGTTCCCGCGCCACTCGAAGAAACACGCGGGCGACGCCTGACACGCCGGCGTCCACGCCTGTCGCTCCACCTGCTGTGGCGTGGCCATCGGATCATCGAGGTCCAACGTATACAGCGCCAGCCACGTCGTCTGGTTCGATGCGCACCGATCGCTCTCAAACCACCACAGATAAGATCGACCCGCGTCGCCGGGCTCCGAGTAGGGGAACAACGACCGCCGACAGGGCGCCCACCCCGAATCCGAAGGATCCATGGACGGATCGTGGTCGGGTTCCGGGGACGCCAGGGCCTCTTCGTCGAGGATGACCCGATCGCCGCTCAGCTGCGGACGCCACCGGGTCAAGGTGCGCATCGGCGTCCCTTCGGCGTCCCAGACCGCATCGCCGACGAGGTACGGCCCGCGGGCGTCCTGTGCGAAGTACGGGCGCCCATACAAGCTGGTTCGGAGCCGCGCAGACGGCGTCGTCCCATCCGCCAGCGTCAACAGCTCACCCCGATCGCGGTCGAAGGGCCAGACGACAAGATCAAAGACCGGAATTGGCGCCCGAGCGTCCGCCAGCTCCATGGTGTACACCCAGGCCTGATCAGGTGAAAACTCTGGATTGATCGCACAGAATTCGTCGCCTTCCAGGAGAAGCTCACGATCCGTGGAGACGGTCGGGGGCACCGCTGCCATCGGGACGAAAGGCCCAATCGCCTCTCCGGTATCTTCAGTCGCCGTATCCTCAACTTCAGCGCCCCCAGACTCCGCTTCGAACCCTGAGGAGCCAGACAGGTCGTCTTGTTGAGAGGTACACGCAACAAGCATCGAGACGAACAGAGGTGAAACCGAAGGCATACCGTAGCTCCAGGGATAGACGGTCGCCCCGAACAACGCATCGCGGTCTCAAATATTGTCGTCGTCTTCAGCAGCTCATCACTGCCGCCGCTGCCAGCGGGCTGACAGGAGGAGGGTGTGCGCGCCGAGATCGAGAACACTTTCTGCGACTCACACGAACCACACAGCCACGTTCGACGGAGAACCACCATCGAACGAAGCTGGTATCCCTACGGGAGAGCGGACCTCCTGCGAGCCCACATCCGCTCAACGTTTGGAGTGTGCGACACCGCGAATGGCGACGTTGGGTGTGCTGGTGATCCCGAAGGCTTTCAGATCGGTCCAATCATAAGGCTCTTCGCTGGTATTGCTCCAAAAACCGGGCTCACCATCCATGCAGGTCTCGACGCAGATGCTGGTGCCTGAGCTTGTATTACAGGTGCCAGTATCTGGCTTGAGATCTCCATAGTATTTGATCGCCACATAGAGATATTCGTTCGGACCCAGCTCAATATCCGGGACACTGCGCTGGAAGCCGACAACACCCGTGCCTGGGGTGCCTGGAACAACACTCCAGGAGAAGACAACATCTGGCTCAGAGCGAGGGACTTCATCGGTGCCCACAATCAGCTGAACCGTATGTCCCAGCGAAGCGTCGCAGAGTTGGGTGCCCAGTCCCGTCGTACCGTCAAAGAGGTAGTAGCGAAGCCCCGTGACCGTAAAATAGTTTGAGGGAGGGGTGAAGCGCTGGGCGATCCAGTGGTCTTCTTCCCCATCACAGGGAAGTGTTGGTGTCCCACGTGTACAGTTGTTGTCGGTATCTCCATACCAGAATTCCAGGTTAATATCCGGCTCGGAACCCAACACTCCTTCAGGAAGGGGCATATCGCGAGCACCATGGTCGAACTCATCTGCATGGGCGGGATTGATCCCCATCACAAAGAGGCCGGTGAGGACAGAGAACAGGGCTGAGTGCATCGTTGACTCCTGGTCGAGGTTTTGGCGGTTGCATGCTCCTTCCAAGCAAGAATCGATCCACTCATCGCGAAAGGTTCAACCATCGTTGAACGTCAGCCACAGCGGGCCCCACCCCGGGCGCTGTGCGGGCGCGACCTGACCAACACTGGATATTACGGATGGCACCCGGCGAAGATGAGGATGGGGTGGGCGCTCAGTTCAATGGCCTGATTTACAATAAGATCCAGGTTGAAGCCATATGATGCAGGTCCTCGGATCAGGTGGCCCATCCATAATATCCAGTGTTGGTCAGGTCGCGCC
>JBCBLB010000878.1:0-3318 GCA_038520555.1 Myxococcota bacterium
CCGCGTGCCACCCACGAGCCGGCCAATTGCGCGCGCGTGAACACACAACAACCCACACCTCTACACCCACACTCACCACCAACGATCAGGGTTGGATCCAAAGAAGAAATTCATCCCAATTCGTCTTTTTCCCCTTCCGTCCTTCCTTCCGCGAAGTGCCGCTCCGTAGAAGTCTCCCCCCAAACGGACGAAGAGCCCCACCAGAACAAGGCTTTTGAGGAGCCAAAGACCGAGGCGACGACGACGGCGTTGGTGGTGCTCCCCCGGGTGGAGGTGATCCCTGCGGCCCCTCCGCCACCGGATCCGCTGGACCCGAACGGATGGGGGCCAGACAACCCCGCCCCGCTCGACGCAGGGGTGGACACCCGCGTCGCGCCGACGCCGGCATACCCGAACCGAACCTACGTCGTCTCCGAGGAGATCGGCCGGATGCTGTTGCGGCACGGCTATCGCACGATCGGGACGTTGACGCGCACGACGCGCACGGCGCTCTCAAACCGCCTGCCACGGTGCACCGTGGGGCTGCTCGACGAGCTGGAAGCCGATCTGGAGCTGGTGGGGCGCAGCCTCCGGCCGGCGACGGTCCGGCACGCCCGCCCGGCGAGAGAGACACCCAGGGCGCAGGCCGTCGGAGACCCCGACGAGTGGCTCACTCTGCAGACGCCGGACCTCGACGCGGCCTACAGCCACCTGCCGTTTCTGCACGGCAAGCATCGACGGAGGGATCATGGCGTCTAAAAGTAAAATCCAGCTGTTCTTGCACAGCCTGCGAACGGCGGGGCTGCTCACGGTCCAGAAGGGGGCGCCGGCGGCGCTGTCCGCGGACGACGGGGTGAAGCGCAAGCAGGCCATGCTCCACGTCCTGGTGCTCTGGCACCGGGTGTTCATCGACGTCTCCGATGAGGACTTCCATGCTGCTGTGGAAGGCTTCTACCGGTCGGCGAAGAGCCAGTGGTACCCCTCGCCGGGCACGCTCCGGGAGTTTCTGCCAGAGAAGCTCACCCGGGACCTGATCGCCGACAGCGCGGTCGCGGCGTGGGCGGAGCTGTGGCAGGGGTTCCGGATGTACGGCTGCCCGCCCGGACAGCCGAAGAACGCGTACCTCTGGCAATTCGGCGAGGGCGACCCGTACTACGGTCCACGATGGCGGTGGTCAGGCTCCGAAGGCGAGGTGGCGGCCAAGGAGTACGCGCTGTCGCAGATGGGCGGCTGGGACGCGCTGCTGAAGAAGCGGCGGGACGACAACGAGACCTCGCTGCTGCGGGTCTGGGAGGCGGCGTTTCGGTCCTACGTCCGTCACAACGACCTTCGAGAGCAGCTGACCGTCACCCGGCAGCTCTCAGGCGAGGTGGTGGAGATCGGCCCCCGGGCGCTCCCGCTCCAGCGGCCGGTCATCACCCAGACCGCGCCGGCGCAGATCGCACAGGACCTCGATCGCGTTGAGGTGATGCCTGTGAAAGCTGGCCCAGTGAAGACCGGCTCCGTGAAGACCGGCTCCGTGAAGACCGCGGGCAAGGTGCTGACGCTGCCTGTGCTTCGGGGGGAAGAGCGATGAACGGGATTTCAGCGGTTGGGGATCGGGTCATGGCCTGGCGGCGGGCGCAGGTTGGCATGTTTGGGGGGCAACAATGATCAGCGCTTCCCTCTCCCTGATCGTCTCGGTCGCCATCCCTGCAGCCGCCCTCTGCCTCTGGGTCCTGATCCTGGATCGTGGGCCCGCCCTTCCGGCCGAGGGCACCTGGTGGGTCATCAAGACCGACGACGGTGAGCGCCTCGCTCGGGTGATGCGGGTCGTCGTCACCCCCAACGAGTCGCTGGTGGGCATCCGCTGCGTGGTCGTCGGCGGTGACACGGTGAGCGTGCGGATGGTCCGGTGGCGGCGGTGGTCCGTGATCGCCCGGCGGCCGGACGCGGCGTGGGTCGGGCGGCTTGAGGGCGCCGTGAAGATCGCGGACCATAAGCCGCTTCAGCGCCCTCATGTCGGCGGGGTGCACCGATGAGACGGCACAGCACACGTCAGTTCCGTCAGATCATCCGGGCGCACATCTGCGCAGAGGGCCTCCGTGACCGCTTCGGTCTCGACCACCGACCCAATCTCCCAGATCTGTTCGACCGCATGGGTATCACCCACATGGATCGGAAGCTGGACCCCGGCGACTACGGCTTGGTGGTCCAAAAGGACACCCGGCGCTTCATCGTCACCGCGGAGGGGCTGAGGGCGAAAGAGAAGCGGTGGCGTCAGGCGCAGATGCTCGGATGGCTGCTGCTCCACACCGGCGAGGGCGAGGGTGAGCGCCACTGGGTGTGTGAAAGGCCCCGCATCGGCTCGCTGCGGGAGATCAGGGATCAGCTGCTCGCCAGCGATCTGCATGACACCAGCCTTCAGTTCGCCGCCGAGCTGCTCATGCCAGAGCAGGATCTGTTGCGCCTGTTCCACCCGGTCACCCTGCGGACCCCGTACATCGCGGAGACGTTCTGCGATCAGCGCCTGAGCAACACCGCTCGCCGCTACGGCGTCAGCCAGCACCGGATGGCGATGCGCCTGCTGGATGTGGGGCTTCTCATCCTCAACGAGGAGGTCGCGGCATGAAGTACTCCCACGACATGCTCGTCGAGCGGGCGCTTCGGTGGTTGAAGGGCACGATGCGCTGTGGCGTCGTCTTCGCAGAGATCCGCGCCAGCCGATGGCGTCAATCCCGACGCCATCGGCTGGCGCGGCGACTACTCGATCCTGGTCGAGTGCAAGACCAGCCGGTCGGACTTCTTCGCGGACAAGAAGAAGGCGATCTTTCGGTTCCCCGACCGCTGCCCGGGTCAGGAGCGGTGGTACCTCACGCCCAAGGGCCTGGTGAAGCCCCGAGAGGTCCCGAAGGGCTGGGGGCTCGCAGAGGTTCGGGGACGCCGGATCATCAAGGTCAAGCAGGCCCAGGGCGGCCTCATCAACGAGCGCCGCGCCCGCGCAGACGTTTCGATCCTGTACTCGGCGATGCGCCGGGTCTCCATGGGCGTCCCGTTCGACGCGAAAACCGGGCGGTTTCCCCCCTACAACGCAGAGGCTGCGAAATGAGCAGGTTTCTCTTTGGGCTGCTGTGTGGCGTGCTTGTGAGCGCGTCGTTCGCCGGCCCCTTCGTCGACCAACCCCAGCCCACTTTCCCGGTCGAGCTGGTCAACAGCGCTGCGCCGGCCCCAGACCCGGCGATGGCCCGGACCTGCGCGGTCCTCTCCCAGCTCACTCAGGACGAGCGCGACTGCCTGCTGCAGGTCGATCTGTTGAAGGCCGCGCAGCAGATGGGCGCGCTGCGGGTCGAGCAGATGGTC
>JBCBLB010000075.1:0-20832 GCA_038520555.1 Myxococcota bacterium
CCCCCCCTGGAGGCCCATCGGAGCGGCGTAGGGGTTGCGGTAGACGATCTGGGCGGGAGAGATCCACTCCTCGGAGCGAAAGGTCAGCGGCCGGGGGAAGTACTGGGCGACGTTCTCAAACATCGGCTCCCCTCGAAGACAGACGGTGTCATAGGTGAATTCTTCCCCGTCGATGAATTCTTCGACGCTCACCTCTGGGACGTGCCGGGTCGCGCGGAGCGCGCGCTCCAGCTCCGCGGGCGAGTCGCAGCGATAGGTGTCTGCGCTGCCCGCGCCAGCGATGGGCTTGATGATGAGGGGGAACCCCACCCGCTCTGCCGCGGCGCGGGCCTCGGCTTCGGCGCGAACCCGAACCGCGTGCGGCACCCGCAGGCCCGCGGCCTGGATGCGCTCTTTCATGATCTGCTTGTCGCGGAAACCCAACGCGACGTTGTACGACATCCCCGGGACACCCAGGACCTCACGCAGGCGCGCGGCCAGCAGCACCAGAGGCTCCCAGTTGCTCTCAATCCGTTCGACGCCGAGCCGGGACAGGCGCGGGGCGAGAAACCGAACCGCCTCCGCCTCATTGAACAGGTTGGGCGTCTGCAGGTAGCCTGACAGATAGCGCCGCGCCCGATGATGAATCCCCTCAACCGGGCCATCCCCGATGCCGATGACGGAGGCTCCGACTTCGGCCAGACCACGGGTAAAGTCCCGCTGCTCCGGGGGGTAGGCTGGAGATAAAAACGCCACTTTCATCCAACACCTCTCGATTGGGTCCGGTGTGTAAGCCGCATCCCAGAATGCTTCAACTCTCTCACATCTGGGCGCACCCCACGCACGACGTGCTCATGAAACGATAGGATGGACATGCCATGGACGGATCGCCACAATATGAGGTCCAGCTGGACGGAAAACAGCTTCAGCTCAGCCTGTATGAGCTTCGTCAGCTGATTGAGGACGACAAGCTGCATGCCCAGAGCCGGGTGCGCGCCCCCATGTCCGATGACTGGCAGGACGCCCGCGATCTCATCGAGCTGTCCGATCTGCTCCAGCCGCTATCCGACGCCGATCCATGGGCGGCCTGGGAGAACATGGACGATGATCCCATTGAGGACTTCCCCACCGACGAGGAACTCAACGCCGAGTTCTCTGAAGTCTACGACGCAGAAGCCCCGACTGAGATCGCCCTGACCCCCATCAAGCCATCCACTCCCACAAACCTCGCCGCAAGCTTCACCACAAACCTCACGACAAACCTCCGCAACCTCGCTGCTGCCGCGCCCTCCTCGGCGGACGAAGAAGAAGCCGTGGCCGACGGGTCGCCCGAAGAAGACAGCCTGACGGGCAACGCGTCCACCGGTGAAGTGATCCGGTTCCCCGAAACAGCGCCCCCAACCCCCACCACAGCCCATCCAATCCCACAGCCGCTGCCTCGGATGCGGTCGCCCCGTCCAGTCGCCATCCCCGACCCGCCACCGCCGGCACGGACCCGACTGGTGATGAGCTGGGGCCGGCTGGGCCTGTTGCTGACCGTGGGCGGCGCGATGGCCGCGATGGTAGGGGTCTATGTCTATCAGACCGCCAACCCTGCGCTGCCACCGCACCCCAACCAGCAGGCCCTGACCGCTGAAGTTCCGGTCACCGCGCTGGCGGCACAAGCGACGCGCGGCGACGCGCTCGACACCCTGGAAGACAACCTGCGCGATGAGATGCGACCGGGGCTGCTCCCGGTCGAGCGCGAAGGGCAGCTGCAGGACGCACTGCTGATTGAAATGAACCACCTTCGGCTGGATGTGGCCAGCATCGATGCGCCGGTCACCTTCACCGGCTTCAACGGCGACGTCCCCAAGAGCGCCCCGATCGAGGTGCTGGTCCGCGCATCCGACGATCCGGACGAGAAGCCGCGTGCGTTGGCGGCCGCTGCGATGGTCATCGGCAAGTATATGCAAGGCTACAGCCTCCAGGTGCCCACCGCGACCCTGACCCGACAGCTCCCCGACGGGCGCACGGAGCGCCATGACCTCACTCCGGTCGATGCCCAGCGCCTCTACATCAAGCGGATCACGATCAGCGACTATCTTCAGACCGACCGCTGACGTCAGCCCTTCAACCGTCGGAAGGTGATCGAGTGCCGCCGTGCTTTCACCGGCATCAGCTGGTGTAACCACTGATACCGGGACTCACCATCGAGGACCACCAGCGAGCCCGAGGGGAGCGCCAGAGTCTGTTTTTCATGATCCCGCCGGGAGAACCGCAGCCGCCCATCGCCACCCAATGACACGATAAGCACCGGAGAACCGAACACCGGTGCATCAATGTGCGCCCCAATCCCCGCACCGGGCGGGTAGCGGATGAGGATCAGCTGCTCAAAGTCGTCCATTCCCGTCAACCCCACCCGCGCCCCGGCATCATCGCGAAGCGTTCGAAGGATGGAGGGCATCGGCGGTGCCGGCCGAAGTGAGCGAGAGGTGGTCACATAATCCCACCCGAAACAGATCATGCGGCGCTTCGCCACCACCCCGCGGAACCGGATCTCAGACCATTGATCCACAGGCAGGGCATCGATCCAATCAATCAGTCCCTGTTGTTGTGTGGGTTTTAGGAAGTCTTTTACGAAGGTCAGGCCATCGATCGCGGTGAACATTCCAACAGAGGTAATCTGTTCAGTCCACCCCGTCGAGCCCCCGAACTCAGAAACCGATCCGTTCGTGAATCGGGCTCCCACGCGGGATCCAACGCATCAGGCCGGGGCCGATGAGCAGCGGCGTCTGACGCAGCGCGGCGAGATCTCTGGACCCGGTCAGCAGGCACGCGACCCGAATCTCCTGAATCACGCGCTTCGCGGCATCCATGGCCCCATCGAGCCCACCGGCGGCGTGCGCCTGTAAGAACGCGCGGGCGATGCCCCCGCAGCGTGCGCCCAGCGCGATGGCCCGGGCGATCATCAGGCCGTCTGACATCCCCCCTGTCGCGCAGCTCTCCAGCGGCAGATCGGCAAGCTGTGCGACCGACCCCGCCGTGGGGATGCCCCAGTCCCAGAACGTGTCCCCGACCATGCGCTTCTGGTCCTTCGCCCGGTGCGTCTCCACCGCGACCCAGCTGGTCCCGCCGGCGCCCGAGGTGTCGACGTACTTCACACCGAGCCCGACCAGTCGCTGGCCCACGGCACGCGACAGCCCGCAGCCGGTCTCCTTAACGACGACGGGCACGGGCAGCTCTTCGACCAGCCGGCCGATGGTCTCCAGCCCCCGCCGGAAGTCCTGATCCCCCTCAGGCTGGACGACCTCCATCGCTGGGTTGAGGTGGATGGCCAACGCGTCTGCGCCGCTCATCTCGACCAGCTCCGCCAGGGCGCCGGTCGAGGACTCCGCCGCCTGAACGACCCCGATGTTCCCGATCACCAGTGCGTCTGGAGCGACGTCGCGCACCTTGTAGCCCAGGGTGATCCCCTTGGAGAGGAGCGGCCGTTGAGAACCGAACGCGAAGCCGATCCCCAGCTTTTGGGCGACCTGGGCGAGGTCCCGGTTGATGCGCTCGGCGCGATCGACCCCGCCGGTCATCGCAGCGATGACCACTGGCGCCTGAAGCGTCTTGCCCGCGAATTCTGTAGACAGGTCGATCTCATCGACCGCAAGCTCTGGGAGGGCATCGTGGATCAGCTCGATCTCTTCGATGAGGTTGCTCTTCCGGCGAAAGCCGACGTCACCGCTGACACACAGATCAATGTGGTCCGCTTTGCGAGAAGAAATTGGCGGCTGGGCCATCGAGGACTCCGGCGAGGGCGTGTTCCCTCCTCCTCTATCGAGATCTTTCCGCGATGCACGCGCCATCGGCCATGGCGACCGGGATCGGTGGAAACCCGGCACCGTCACAGGCCCGCTCGAAGTCCGTGCGCCGCTCCTCATCGGGAAACACCGCCACTGCACAGTCCCCCCCCCCTGCCCCCGACGCCTTGGCCGTCCCGCCCCGCGCCTCAGCCAGGGCGATGATCTGGGACAGCGAGCCCGTCATATACGCAAGCCCTACCGCTGCGGCCATCTCCTCAAGGAGCCGGCCGTTTTCACGGAGCGCGGTGATCGGGTCGGAGTCCGCGAGGTCGACCAGCTCGGCGGATCGTTCGATGAAGGCGGCTCGCGCCGTCTCATCGCTCCATGCCCGATACTGTCGGACCCGAGGCCCTGTCTTCGCAGACTGGCCCGAGTAGATCACAGACGGAAGCAGCGCCCTGGCTGGCGAGACGTTCCCAGACTGAAACCGAAGCGTCCCACCATGAACGGACGCGGCCACGTCGATCCCCGACCCGCCGCCCTGGACCTGATGGTGGATCGAAAAGGCGTCTGTCGCGGGTCGACCCGCTGCGACACAGGCCGCGACACAGGCCGCAGCAGAGCCGCCAAAGCCTGGCTTCCCGGGCAGATCGACCGGGTTCCAGTTGGAGAACCGATACCGCGCCTTCGGCGCAGTCGCCAGCGCAGGCGCGACGAATCGCGTGTCTCCATCGGGGGTTTCGATCCCCTCACCGGGGAGAATCTCGCAGCGAACCCCACGGTTGATGGCGATGACCAGGGACGGCGCGCCGTCAAGCACGGCATACTCCCCGAGGAGCACCAGCTTGCCCGGGGCGAGGACTTCAGGCCAGTCGGGCATCACCGCCCACCCCAAGGATCTGCGTCCGTGCGCCGATCGCAGCCAGCGCGTCGGCCACGACCTGCGCATCTTTCGCCTCACAGAGGATCTTGACGTTGGGTCCGGCGTCCATGGTGTACCAGGCGCCCACCCCCGACGCCCGAAGCTGCTCGACCTGCTCCATCACCGCGACGGTCTCCGGCTTCCAATATCGGATGCCCACCGAGATCATCGTGGCGTGCATCTTCAGGGTCGAACGCTCCATCGCGACGCCCAACGCCTCCAGATCGCGGCGGTCGATGGCATCGTGGGCGTCGCGGATGTCGTCCGCCGCGCTGTCGACCCACCCTGGATAGAGCGGAGACCTCTGTTGGGTCCGAATCATCCCCGCTGTCGAGCCGATGGGCTTCTTCGCATCGGAGACCAACCCGAGGACAACGCGCACGTCCCAATGATCGGGGCCAAACAGCGGGGTGCCGTGCGAGTCCAGGCCATCGGGCCGCTCGCCCCGAGGCCAGAGCACCCATCCGCCCCAGAGGCTGCGGCACGCAGATCCGGATCCCTGGCGGGCGAGGACGCTCAGCGCCTGCTTGCCCCGATGGCTCCCCGAGGCCCGATCAGCGGCCAGGGCCAACGCCGCGAAACCGCTCGCCGAGGACGCCAACCCGGCTGCGGTCGGGAAGTTGTTCGTCGAGCGCACAACGCAGGGCGGCCGGTCTTCTCCAAACAGGTCCAGAAACCGCACCACCCGCTCCGAAGCCCGCCCGACCTGTTCCACGCCGTTGACGATCACGAGATCCTGCTCAGCGCCCCACTGAACCGTCGTGGTGGTGGTGAAGGTGTCCAGGGTGATCGACAGCGACGGCACCGCCGGGAGATTCAGCGGCAGGTCGCGCTTGCCCCAGTATTTGATGAGGGCAATGTTGGGATGGGCGATCGCGGTGGCTTGCATGGCAACCTCATAGTGCTCTTCGCCAGCCCAGTCTATGGGGGGTACACTTCAGGCATGCGATTTTTACACCCACAACGCGACGCGCAGCTCGAGCTGTCGCTGGATGATGTCTTTCTTCTTCCACAGCTTCACCCTGGCGGATCCCGGCTGGACGTCGATCTGACCCCGCCGGACCGGCCGGGCAGCAGCCAGCCGCTCGTCTCTGCGAACATGAACGCGGTCACCGGAAAGCGCATGGCCGAGACCATGGCCCGCTACGGCGGCCTGGGCGTGCTTCCCCAGGACATGGCGATCCGTACCGTCGAGCGAATCGTCCGACACGTCAAGCAGGCGCCGCTGCGCTGTGACACCGCGTTGACGATAAGCCCGGACGCCACGCTCCGAGATGTGCGGGGCATTTTATACAAGCGCGCCCATGGGATGGTCGTGGTGGTCGACGACGATCAGCATCCGATGGGATTGGTGACCGCGTCCGATATGCGAGACGTCGACCAGTACACCCCGGTCTCTCAGGTCATGTCCCGTCGTCCGGTCACGGTGAGCCAGGCACGATCCCATGCGGCGACCTTCGACCTGATGGACGAGCGTCGCCTGAAGGCGGTGCCCATCGTGGATGGGGACGGTCGGCTTCGCGGGGTGCTCACCCGAGATGACGCGGTGCGGTTCGCCCTGTTCACGCCGTCGCTGGGGGCGGCGGGTCGGCTGATGGTCTCTGCCGCGGTGGGTATCTCATCCGACGCCGCGGAGCGGGCTGCGGCGCTCAAAGACATGGGCGTTGACGTCATCGTCCTGGACACCGCCCACGGCCACCAGCGCCGGATGCTCGAAGCCATCGCCGAGGTGCGGGACGCCACCGGCCCTTCACATACCCTCGTCGCCGGAAACGTCTGCACCGCGGAAGGCACCCGGGCCCTCATCGAAGCCGGCGCAGACATCGTTAAAGTCAACGTCGGCCCCGGCGCCATGTGCACCACCCGGATGAAGACCGGCGTCGGAAGACCGACCTTCACCGCCGCCCTCGCCTGTGCCGAAGAAGCAAAACGACATGGACGGTTCATCTGGGCAGATGGCGGCGTCCGCAACCCCAGAGATGTCGCGCTGTATCTTGCCGCCGGCGCCGCCCGGGTCATGCTCGGCACCATCCTCGCCGGGACATATGAGAGCCCCGGTGAGATGAAGACCGACGAACATGGCCGGTACAAAGAAAACTATGGGATGGCTTCTGCGCGCGCCGTTCGGGACCGTTCCGCCGATCTGCGTCCCTTCGAGCAGGCCAAAAAAGCCCTGTTCCGTGAAGGGATCTCGACCTCTCGGGTGTATCTGAAGCCTGGCCTGGAGAGCGTCGGCGCCACGGTGACCGAAATCGTCACCGGCGTCCAGTCCGCCTTCACCTATGTCGGCGCAAGAGACTGCGAATCCTTCGCGGAAACTGCCATCGTCGGCGTCCAGAGCCCCGCCGGCTACACCGAAGGCAAGCCCCGCCCCGTCTATTGAGTCGCACAGTCTGAGGTCGGCGCCACACCGACTTCGAAGGCGTCACACCCCAGCCGGTTCGCCGCTTCGATGACTGGCGCCGCATCCTCATCGATCAGGGCGATGGCCACGCCACCCCCTCCTGCGCCAGCCAGCTTGGCGCCCAGCGCCCCGGCCTGACAGGCTGCATCGACCAGCGCATCCAGGCCCGGCGTGGACACACCGACGCCTTGAAGGTGGCGGTGGTTCTCGGTGAGCAGCGCGCCCAACGAAGCGTGATCCAGCTCAGGTTCCGTGAGCATTTCTGCAATCTGTTCGGTCAAAGACCCAATCTGATCCAGCCGCTCTACAGCATCCGGCAGCCGAGCCACTCCAGCGACCAGCGCCCTGGTATCCCCGGCTTCACCGGTGTCCATCACCACGAGACGCAGCGCTGGCGGTGAGATGGGCTGTACCGGCTGCCCTTTGCGATACAGCACCCCACCGCCCAGCGCGGAGACGGTGTGATCGACCCCCGACGGATCGCCGTGGAAGATGCGTTCGGCGATAAACCCGCGCTCGACGCACTCATCGAAGGTCGCGATCCGTCCCTGTCGCGCGGCATCGGCGCGGACCAACGCGACAGAGAGCGCAGCAGAGGACCCCATCCCCCGCCCTACCGGCAAGTTCGTGGTGATGCCGACCGAAAGCCCCTGGGCTGGCAAGAGGGCATCGACCGCCTGCTGAAGCCGGTCGTCATGGATATCCGCGTGCTCAATACGGGTCGGCCCCGAGCGCGCCGTCAAGGTCACCGTGGTGCCGCGGTCGACAGCGATCGCGATGGCCAGGTGGCCAAAAACGACCGCGTGCTCGCCAGACAGGATCAGCTTTCCAGGCGCGAAGCCCTGAATCACATCAGATGAGGAGGACATCCCCTGATGTGTAGCACATCAAAGCATCGGAAAGACCACCGCCCGGCGCACATCGGCAGGCGCCGCCCGCCAGGTCATCTCGCTGGATTCGGCTGGAACCGGTCGGACCTGCTCGGCGGCCGGTCGATCGGCGAGCGCCTTGTGGAGCGCCCGCTCCGCCTCGTTCTCCTGCCAGACCGCGCCGCCAAGACCCGCGATTCCGATGAGTATCGCGATCGTCTGGATCGCTCGCATGTTTTCCCCCTCGTTACTCCCATCGACGCACGAAAGCCGCGAAACATTCAACGCGCTCGCTCGATGAGCGCATTGCGCTATCTTCGGAGAGCAATCCATAGGAGGAAAGTATGCTTCGATATCGTCTGCTGGGCCGTTCCGGCCTCCGCGTCTCCGAGATTTGCCTGGGCACGATGAGTTTCGGCGACAACTGGGGCTTCGGCGCCGATGAAGCCACCAGCCATGAGGTCCTCAACACCTACTTTGAATCGGGCGGGAATTTCCTGGACACGGCGAACAAGTACCACAATGGCCAGACCGAGTCGATCCTCGGGACCTGGCTCGGCGATCGCCGCCACAAGATGGTCATCGCCACGAAGTACACCCTGTCGATGGACCATGACGACCCCAACGCAAGCGGAAACCAGCGCAAGAACCTCCAGCGGGCCGTTGAAGACAGCCTGAAGCGGATGAAGACCGACTACATCGACCTGATGTGGGTGCATGCCCACGACGCCCTGACCCCCTGGCAGGAGACGATGCGTGCCCTCGACGATCTCGTCCGCGCCGGCAAGATCTTGTATATCGGTATCAGCGACACCCCCGCCTGGATCGTCTCGGCCTCGAACGTGTACGCCGAGCTGAAGGGGTGGACACCGTACATTGGCCTCCAGATCGAGTACAGCCTCATCGAACGCACCCCAGAGCGCGACCTGCTTCCGATGGCCGATGCGTTCGGGATGTCCGTCGTCGCCTGGGCGCCCCTTGGCGGCGGCGTCCTCACCGGCAAGTACACCCGAGACAACGATGAGATCGACTCGAAGCGCAAGGGCAGCAACGACGCCCGCGGCCGCACCGCGGCCCACAACCTCGCGATCGCCCGGGTCGTCGACGCGGTTGCGGATGAGCAGGGCGTCACCTCGGCGCAGATCGCGACCGCCTGGGTCTCCGCCCGGGGCTACGGCTGCATCCCCATCGTCGGCGCGCGCAAGGTCTCCCAGATCACCGACACCCTCGGCGCTTCCGCGGTCAACCTCACCGATGACCAGCTCGCCCGGCTCAACGACGTCAGCAAGCCCGACCTCGGCTTCCCCCACGACTTCCTCGAAACCGACGGCGTCCAGAACCTGGTCTACGGCGAGAACGTCCGGGATCGCATCGACTGGCCTCCCAATCGCTGAGCCTGCATCCGCTGACAGGCGACGGCCCATGCCGACTGGACCGGTTCATCCACCGCCTCGGTCCACCGGGGGAGCCCCGCTGCAGATGCGGCATCGACGGTGACGGCCTGACCGTCACACAGCGGCGCAAGACGCGCCCATCCTGCGGATTGCGCCTCGGGGAGGATGTCGACTTCAAGGATCTCATCGAGGAGCCGCTCCAGATAGGCCCGGGAACAGGTCTCTTCCGTCGCCGTCCCACAGGTCGCCATGTCGAACGGATCGTCCGGCCGATCGGCGAGGGCTCGGCTGATCGAGCGGCGGTAGATTCGCTCCCCACGCCGAAGACCGGCGATGTCCCGGGCGATGGTGAAGCTCTGTGTCTCGAAGGCGGCTTCCTGACCGCGGGGAAGATCGGCGAGCAGCTCCCCGAGCCGCCGCTGGGCCACGTGCGCGAGGCACCACTCGGTGAACGGCGCCGCCTGGGCACACATCGCCTTCGCGCGCGCGCCAGAAGCCTTGATGGCGTCGGCCACCAAAAAGAAGCACTCCCCGCGCCAGTGGGTCTCTGACGGAAGCCCCCCACAGGCCGCTTCAGCCCTGGCTGCGTCGCCCGCCTCGGCCTGCGCCAACGCGATCCAGGCGACACAGTCGCTGTGGACATCGGGATCGGTGATGCAGCTGCACTCGGACAGCCCGCCGATACCCGCGCGGATGGCGTCCACGTAGCGGACCGCGTCTGGCTTGGGCGGGCCGCACGGATCGGTCCGACAGCCCACAGTGAGCAGACACAGGAGCATCAGCGACATCGCGAAGTTCGTGCGCACCGAGACCCTCTATCCGTCTCCGTAAAGGTTCGGTCACGGGAAACGACACGACTGTCGCGGCGATTAGCTGGGATGTGATGGCCCGAGCACTCCAAAAACGACTCAAGACGCTCCATCGTGCGCTGCTCCACGCAGAAACCTACGAGTCCTGGCGGCAGATCGCGGGGAAGATCGATGGGCTGACGGGTGCCGCCGCGTGGCGCGCGGAAGAAGACACGCCAGAGCTCAATGGGCGGCGGCTTCGCGCCGACATCCGCCAGATGTCCGAACGGCAAGCCCATGGTGACGCCCCTGGGCTCACCCGATTGCTTCATGTCAGCCTACACCAGACCATCGGCGACCTGACCGGCGCCCGGCTCTACGACGTCGCGCTCACCGGGACGAAGCATCTGGTCGATGATTACCTGGACGCCGTCGGCGCCGCCCTGCAGTGGCTGGTCGATGCCCCTGGGCTCACCCGCCACCACAAGCGACAGATGGTCGAACAGGCCGACCGGGTCCACGGCCGACCGGCGTTGTTGCTCAGCGGCGGGGCGACCCTTGGCTTCTACCACCTCGGCGTCGTCAAGGCCCTCTGGGAGCAAAACCTGCTCCCTGAAGTCCTCTGCGGCGCCAGCATGGGCGCCATGGTCGCCGGCGGCATCGCCACCCGGACCGACGCGGAGCTGGCCGAGATGTGGGACCACCCCGAAGACCTCCGGCGGGTGGGGATCAAGTGGGCCGGATTCCGGAGCGCCTTCGCCCGGGGCGCCGTCTTGAAGCCCGACGTCATGGCGCAGACCGTCCGCCACAACGTCGGGCGGTGGACCTTCCGGGAAGCCTTCGACCGCACCGGACGTTCGCTCAACGTCTCGATCTCACCGACCCGACAGGGGCAGTCGCCCCGGCTGCTCAGCCACCTCACCGCGCCAGATGTGTTCATCGACCGCGCCGCCCTGGCCAGCGGCGCGATCCCGGTCGCCTTCCCGCCCGTCGGCCTCACCGCCCGGGGCCCCGGCGGCAATGAGATCCCCTACCTGCCCGATGAGACCTGGATGGACGGGTCAATGCACGGCGATCTGCCCAAGATGCGCCTCGCGCGGCTCCACAACATCAACCGGTTCATCGTCAGCCAGACCAACCCCCACGTCCTGCCCTTCCTCGGGCTGCGTGAGCGGGACAACCTGCTGTCCTCGGTGACCCGCCTGTTCGCCCGGAACATCTGGTCGCAGAGCCACCAGGCCATGCAGATCGCCGCGCGGCTCGCCGAGCCCACGCCGCTGCAGGGGTGGACCGACCTCGCCGCACACGTCACCCGACAAGAATGGCGCGGAGACATCGACATCCACCCCCGGTTCCGCTGGACGCTCTACCGTCGCGTCTTCTCCAACCCCACCCTCGATGAGCTGAGGCTGTTCATCCTCGAAGGCGAGCGGGCCACATGGCCCCGGATCGAGACCATCCGCCAGCACACCCGCCTGTCCCGGATGCTCCAGGCCACCCTCGCCGCGCTCGATGCCTCTGAAAGCATGGTCCGAACTGCAAAATGATCTCTCCAAAGGAGATCGTTCAGCTCCGACAGCGGCGCGGATGGAGCCAGCAACAACTGGCCGAGACCCTCGACGTCACCTTCGCCACGGTCTCCCGCTGGGAGCAGGGAAAATCTTCGCCACGAGCCGATCGGGCGCGGGTTCTTCGGCGGCTCCTCGACGATGCTCCCAGAGATAATGTCCTGTCCATCGATCAGATCGCAGATCAGGTGTGGGCGGGCGACTGCCGCACGCTGCTGAATCGGCTGCCCAACGACGCCGCCCACTGCGTCATCAGCGACATCCCCTATGGCATCGGCGCCGACGACTGGGACGTGCTGCACGACAACCAGAACTCCGCCTACCTGGGGAACTCCCCCGCTCAGAAGCGGGCGGGCGACGTCTTCAAGCGGCGCGGAAAGCCGATCAACGGCTGGTCTGCCAAAGATCGCGAGATCCCACAGCAGTACTACCGCTGGTGCCTCACCTGGCTGCCCGCGTGTCTGCGGATCCTCAAGCCCGGCGGCGCGCTCATCTTGTTCGCCGGTCGTCGGATGGCCCCCCGCGCCGCCGTCGCCGTCGAGGACGCCGGCTTCAACCTGCGGGACATGCTCGCCTGGATCCGGCCCAACGCGGTGCATCGCGCCCAGCGGGCCAGCGGGGTCTTCGAACGCAGAGGAAACCCGGAAGCGGCGGCGGCGTGGGCGGGGTGGCGGCTTGGAAACCTTCAGCCGCGGTTCGAGCCGATCCTCTGGGCCGGCAAGCCCTACCGCGTCACCCTCGCCGACAACCTGCTCGAACACGGCGTCGGCGCCTTCAACCAGAGCGCCCTGGACGCCACCTCAAAAGACAGCCCCGCGAACGTGTTCCAGTTCGGGAGGACCGCCGCTGAGGGAAACCTGCACGTCGCCCAGAAGCCGCTCGCCCTGATGAAGGCCCTCATCGCGCTGGTCACCGTCCAAGGGCAGCTGGTCGTCGACCCGTTCGCCGGCAGCGGCACCACCGGCCTCGCCGCGAAGCAGCTCGATCGCCGGTTTCTGCTCATCGAACGCGATCCGCAGATCGCCGCCGTCGCCCGCGAGCGGCTGGAGATGAACAAATAACGCGCCCCATACCGCTCAAACAACGGCGCCCACCACCGTCTTATTCTCCAGAACCCATGCCGGAGAGGGCCGGTCAGACCTTCCCGATCTGCAACCTCACCCAGGTTATTTCGGCACCGCCGCGACCGCAACGCCCGCGATCCGCCACCCATCATCGTCGCTTCGGGTCAGCGAGACCGCGTCGTAGAACGTCATGCCAGGGGTCTGCCGGGTCGCTGTCACCGACGCCACGTCGCCAGACACCGAGACCGAATTGACCGACAACGACACGGCTTGCCCGCCGACTTTGCCCGACCGCATCATCTGCTGATAGGCCGGCAGCGCCAGGGTCATGGTCTTGTCGCCGATCCGCACGATCTGCAGCGCGTCGGGATGAAACACCGCACCCAGAGCGTCCGCGTCGCCCGCTTCGGTCGCCGTGGCCCAGGCCTGAAGCGGCGCCGTCACCGACGACATCTCAGGAGCGGCATCGGCAAAGGACAAGCCGACCGTGAAAAGAGTCCAGAACATCACTCACCTCCGTTGCCTAAGCAACATAACAAATATGCTGCTCAAGCAACATAAAAACAGAACATCGCATTGGATAGAATCAGCGGATGAATGCACCGCTGTTCTGGGAGACGGTCTACAACCGGTTCGATCCCGATGAGCCCGTTGGGGCCCGATCGGGATGGCGGGTTCAGCGACCGAACCGTCCCGCCGGCAAGATCCTTGAGCGGCAGAAGCGGCCGTTCGGCGACAAGCGTTTCTTGATCTACGGAACCGTTGGCACCGGCAAAAGCAGCGAGCTTCGGTGGATCGCGAACCAACGGGCCGACGACAACATCGTCATCTTCATGGGACCTCCGCCTTGGTCGTCGAGATCGTTCCCTCACCGCCGATCAGGGAGAGCGGGCGAAGCGACTCATCAGGCACGTGCGATCGGCGCTGGAGGAAGCGCTCCCGAACGATCACCCGCTATGGAAGCATCTTCAAGAGACAGCACGAGCGATTCAGGAGATGAATTAGCGGCGTCTTCGGCGGTCTCGCTGCTGGCCGAGAGATTTCCGGATGAAGGACTCGATCTTCTCGTAGTAGCCGAACACGAACGAGATGATGGTCACCCCGGACAGGGCGGCGAGGACAAGCAGCGAGAGCAGCCGGAACCGGTCCGACAGCGACAGGTAGTCGTTGACAACCCCGATCATGGCGATGATCTGGAAGATGGCCAGGACGAACAGCAGGTTGTTCTGCCGCTCTCCCATCTTCTCATGGATGATGTTGATGTTCATCTCAAGCGAACGCTTCGAGCTATGGAGTGAATGCTCGCAGGCGTCCAGCATCTTCTGCAGCCCCCAGTACTCCCACAGGCTCTGGAAGGCGGACAGCTGGACGGGCCGGAGCTTGCTCTCGAAGACGTTCTTGTCGTGGATGGTCTTGTCGATGAGGATGAGCATCCGGTCGGTCCGGGTCTGCAGGTCGCGGAACCGCTCCTCATCGAAGTAGAAGATCTCTTCAAACAGCTCTTCGGTCTGGGCGAGGAAGTACGACCCATAGATCGTGTAGATGAGCTGGATGGTGAAGAAGACGGGAAAGCTCTCGTCGAACCGTTCATCTTCGATGTTGAGCAGCGTGCTGGCCTGCCACCCCAGAAACAGCTTCCCCTTCCCTGAAAGGGGCAGCCGTCGCATCCTGGGCACGCGCTCGACGAGCTTATCGTTCTGATGGTACCGCGCGATAATTCCCTTGTAGACTTCGTCGGTGAGGGCTTCGCTGGCGCGGGGAAAATGAACGACGAGGTAGCCCATGCTGTCGGGGACTTGAACAATCTCAGGCTCAACGAAGTCGCGAAGCTCGTGGCGGACGATGTCGAGGGCAGCCTGCTGGATGCTCTTCGCCCATGCGGTGATGTCATCGTCGTCGCGGGGATCTTTGACGAGCATCCGCCGCACGGCGGCGAGGAGCCCGTACACCGGCTCTGGATCGTCGCCATCGGCCATGGGGTGGAGGTCGAGGGTCAGGCGAATGTCCATCAGGAACATGCCATAGCGGCCATCGTAGAGGAGCGTGCTGCCGCACGCGTCGTGAACGAATCGGCACTGTTCGGCGTCCGAAAAGCCCAACCGACGCCAGTCTGCGTCGAGACCGCCCGAATCGATCGAGAGGTCCCGCTGGTAGAGGATCCCGTCTGCGTGGAGGGCGTGCCGGTACCGCTCCGGGCAGTTGTCGAGGGAGAGCTTCTCGAAGGCCTGTGATGGCTGATAGTGTTGAAACCGGTATCGGAAGTAGCTTTCGTGATTGAGCAGCAGCGGGTAGAGGCAGCTGAAGCGAACCCGGCTCACAGATAGCTGTCCCCGTGCATGGCCATATACTCCGCAGGCAACGGCTCGGCGCGGTAGTCCAACAGCAGCTCCTCGCCGGGGGCGATCGCCCTCAAGGTGATGATCCGGAGCGGATCTTCGAGCACCTTGAGGTTGGGTGTCCGGGAGTGGTTGATGTAGTAGTACCGGGTCCGGAAGGGGCGGACGACGAGGATATCGCCGGCGGTGGCGTTCCACTCTCCGGAGAAGCCCTGGGCGCGTTTGTAGCGGTCCCAGGGGACCTTCTGCCCGCTGAGCGTGGCGAGCTGCTCGCCATCGGCGAAGGCCCGTGTGGCGTACAGCCCGTGGCCATGGACGGTGCTGGGTTGGATCTGGGTATCGGGGATATTGTGGATGACGTCGTCGAACATGTCCCGGCTATATCAAAAACGCGCCAACTCTTCTGTAGAGGCGGTGTTCAATTCGGGCAGTCGGGGATTGTCGAGGACCGACCCTGTTGTCTTTGCGGGGCCCCACCGCCAGACCCGGGGCAGGTTGATGTAGAGGAACCAGTGATAGACGCGCCGGGGCAGCAGGCGCCGGAGCCATGAGAACAGCCGGGCGTCGAGGGTCCCAGGCACCCGGAGGGGCGGACGCCGGCGGCGCATGGTGCGCAGGACGGTGCGGGCGACGCGCTCGGGGGTGGCCCAGGTCATGCGCATCATCCGGCCGATGAAGGGTTCCATATACGCATAGTGGGCGTGATATGGTTCTTCTTCATGGGTGATCGCGTTCTGGGAGCGATCGGTGAACCGGACATTCTTGAACGACTCGGAGTGGATGAAGCCGGGCTGAACCAGGCTGACGCGGATGTTCCAGGGCCGGACCTCATACCAGAGGGCTTCGCTGGCGCCCTCAAGGGCAAACTTGGAGGCCGAGTAGACGCCCATGGTGGGCATGGCCATCATCCCCCCCACTGAGGAGATGTTGATGATCCGGCCGCGCCGTTTGCGCCGCATGGCCGGCAGCACGAGCCGGATCAGCTCCATGGGGGAGCGGAAGTTGATGTCCATCTGCCGCAGGCGATCGTTGTCATCGACGTGCTCGACAACCGACCGATAGGAGACGCCGGCGTTGTTGATGAGGACATCGACGCCGCCCCACTCCCGGTCGGCTTCGTCGATGATCGCCTGCCGCTGCTCTTCGGAGGTGACGTCGAGGGGCCGGAGGTGGATGCGTTCGTTCTCTACGATGCCAGCCGCACCGAACCGAGACAGCGATCCGGCGCGCGCGGTGAGGATCAGCCGATGGTCGGTCTGGGCGATGAGCTGCCGCGCGATGGCGAGCCCGAGCCCGACGCTTGCACCGGTCAACAAAACGACATCTTGATGGGGTCGCTCCATCCCTACCTCCGGGGTGTCTCATCTTGGCGTACGGTGAAGGACTACGACAGGTTACCCGCGTTGCAAGGTGATGGTGAAAAATTGTCCAGCGGCCTGAGGGGCGCCGGGCCTTGCGTGAAGACAAAACGTCACGCAAGGCTCGGCGCTGAGGGAGTACGATGCCTCCATGCGCACGATCTCCCGCGTGCTGGATGACCGCTACCTGCTCGACGCTGAGCTGGGTCAGGGTGGCTCTGCCTCGGTCCATCGGGCGTTCGACCAACACCATCAGCGGTGGGTGGCGGTGAAGATCCTCTCGCCGCAGATGGCACAGCACCTCTCGGCCCGGCGCCGCTTCGCCCGAGAAGTCGCGGTGCTCCGCAGCCTTGACCACCCCAACCTCGTCAAGCTGTACGGCTGGTCTTCTCAGGGAGAGCAGACCTGGCTGGCGATGGAGCTGGTCGAGGGACGCTCGCTGGAGTACTGGTCGCGCCAATATGGGGGGATGGCGCCGCGGATGGCGGTCGAGGTGGCGCTCGAGATCTGCGCTGGGGTGCAGGCCGCCCACCACGTCGGGATCATTCATCGGGACATCAAGCCTGCCAACGTGCTCGTCTCTCCAGAGGGGCAGTGCAAGGTCGTCGACTTCGGCCTCGCCGCGGGTGAGGGGCATGAGCGGCTGACCCGCACCGGCGTCACCATGGGCACCTATGGCTTTATGGCGCCCGAGCAGCACGATGACGCTGCCAAAGTCAACGAATCCGCCGACGTGTTCTCGCTGGGCGCCACCCTGGTCGCGCTGCTGAACGGCCGGGCGCACCTGGACATTCGCAGCGGGCTCGACGCCATCAGCGCCCAGACGCCCCTGTCGCTGGCCCGCGCGTTGGTGCGGGCGACCCTGACCGATCCGTCACAGCGATACCCCACCCTCGCCCACTTCGGGCAGAGCCTGCAGCGGACCTTGAAGCACCTGCCCGCCACCCATCCAAACGCACCCGATCTACACATCCCCCTCTCGTTCGATGACCAGCCGCCGGGCTTCCATGAGCGCCCCACCCTGATTCGTCACAATGAGCACGACACCGGCGAGACCATTTACCTGCACAGCTTCGAAGAAGAGCCGCCGACCCCATGATCGTGGTGAAACATCGACAGAATTCGCCGGAGAAGCTCCTCAAGAAGTTCCCTGGCGCCGCCATCTTCGATCTGACCTCAAGAGGACCCGATCCCTGGGTGAGGCTGAGCCCATTCTACCCGCACGGCGGCATCCCCGTCCCCTTCTCTCCCGGCGTCACCAGCCAGAGCGTCGAGGGCGTCTGGCAGGGGCTGAAGGTCTTCGCCTCAGAAGACGTCGATCCCGCCCGGTTCCAGATCACCACCATGAAGGGGCTCAAGCGGACGGTTCGAAAATATGGCGCCGTTCGGGGGCATCGAAAGGGGGTCAGCGGCCAGACGCTGCTGCGCTACGGGGAGGCCCGGGAACAGATTTATCTGCCCACCTACCGGTGGATGCTTGACCACAAGGCAGCAGATCTGTTGGTTGCGCTCCGTCAGGCTGCCCGGCAGCAGACGGTGATCTTGCTCGACTATGAGACGAACGTCGATGTGGGGGATTTGTCCCGTCCGCTCTCCCACGCGGGGCTGGTTGCGGCGGCTGTCGAAGGCCGATGGTAGACTGGGAGGACGGCGCCGCAGGGCGGGTAGGCAGTGCGATAACCCCGAGTCGACGGTTGAAGTTGTCGGCGCCATCCGCCCGCGGCGACCGCATCTGAGGTAGACCCCACCCCGAAGCAGGCGTTCCGTTTGTGCTGTCAAGACAGTGTGTGCGAACCGTCAAGAAAAACGTCGAAATTGGAGGGCGGGTCGTCTATGCTGGTCCGGATTCCCCCCGGAGGCTGCCGTGACCCGTCTTCTCTTCCTTACCTTGCTCGCCGCTTGTGACCCGGCAGAGGTCGTCGATCCAGACAACACCGACACAGAAGATCCGGACACCGACGCCGAAGAAAACCAGGGAAACACGGGCGCAACGGACAAAGACGGCGACGGCGTCTATGCAGAACAAGACTGCGACGACGACAACGCCGACATCAACCCCAACGCAGAAGAGATCTGTGACGGCGTCGACAACAACTGCGACGAACAGATCGATGAAGGGTTCGATGAAGATGCCGACCGCTTCACCACCTGTGGCGGGGACTGTGACGACACGAACGTCGACATCAACCCCGACGCGGTCGAAATCTGCGATGAGTTGGACAACAACTGCGACGAACAGATCGATGAGGGCGCCCAGATCACCAGCTGGCAGGATGGGGACAGCGACGGCTTCGGGGACGCCGCGGTCTCGGTCTCGGGCTGCACGGTCGAGCCGGGCTTCGTCGAAAACGCCGACGACTGCGATGATGCGAGCATGGTCACCTTCCCTGGCGCCGCGTTCGAAGACTCTGCGACCGACTGTATGGCGGATGTGGACGGTGATGGTTTCGGCGATCAGGGCCCCGCCGCAGGGGTGACCCCAGGCACCGACTGCGACGACACCAGCTTCTTGACCTACCCCGGGGCGGCGCCGCTGGACTCAGAGACCGACTGTATGAGAGACGCCGACGGAGACGACTTCGCAGACGACGCTCCCGGTGAGGGCGTGACGCCGGGCACCGACTGCGATGACGGAGAGCGGGACATCAACCCCGACGCCCGCGAGCAGTGCTCTGATGACATCGACAACGACTGCGACGGACGAGAGAAGCGGTTCACCCGGAACACCTTTTCCTTCAACACCATCGACGACTCATGGTCGCTCAACGGCGATGCGACGCAGACCACCGACCTGATCAGTGGCTATATCTCCCTCACCGACGCCGCGGCCAGCCAATCTGGCAGCGCATTCTGGGAAGAGACGGTCGAGACGGTGGAGTTCCGCGCCACGTTCAGCATCGAGATCGGCGGCGGCAACGGCGCCGACGGGATGGCGTTCTTGTTCCTCGATGAGACCGACGCCACCCTCGTCGGCGACGGCGGGAGCAAGATCGGGTGCCATGGGATGAGCGGCTACGCCGTCGAGTTCGACACCTACCGCTCCACCACCTATAGCGATCCCGATGACAACCACGTCGCTGTCATCGCGACCGATGACTTCTCTGTCATCGACTCGGACTCGTCCATCGAGGCCCTCTCCGGCTCGGGCGCCCACGACGTCGAGGTGGAGTTCAACGACGGCGAGATCGATGTGTACTTCGACGGCAAGAACATCATCTCCGATACCATCTCCGGCTATGCGATCACAGAGCTGATGTTCGGGTTCTCTGCCGGAACCGGCGCCCTGTACGATGAGCACATCGTCGACGACTTTGTTCTTGAAACCTGTCAATAGGAGCCGTCGAGCCAGAAAAGCGCCGCGGGATGTCCCCGCCGTGTAACCGAAGATCACAGCGCGCCATACCGAGAGACATCAACGCTGAAGAATGGGGAACACCTATGCTGATCGCTCTCGCTCTCGGACTCTCCGCCACCGCCGCCGCTCAGGACGGGGGCTTCGGTGCCGCCCGCCTCGCCGATGGGACCCCGGAATTCGAGAACTGCTTCAACGGCTCCTGTGGAGATGACTTCTTCCGCTTCCTCTCAGAGTCGATGATCGAGCAGGGCTTCGCGATGCAGAACCACAGCCTGGCCAACTCTCCGCTCACCAACCATCGGAGCGGTGTCATCGTCGGCGCCAGCGCGGCGACCTTCCCCTTCGAAGAGGAGCCCACCAACCTCTCTGGAAAACAGGAAAACACCTCGTTTTCGCCGGTCTTCCCTCGAATTTCGGTGGGCTACAACGCGGAGGAGAACTACGGCGTGGGCGTCTTCTTCCTCCCCCCCATCCCCGTCGGCGGCGCCAGCGCCCTCCAGCTCGGCGCGGAGGGCGGCTACCGGTTCAACGACGCCGGAGAGTCGGGCTTCGGCGTCGAGGGGGACTTCACCTTCCTCCGCGCACGCGCCGCCATCGTCGCCAGCCAGGAGCAGTTCGACAACGCCGAGGCCGGGGGCTACGAGAACAACCTCAACCCCGAGACCTTCGAAGAGAACTGCAGCGACGAAGACGGCTGCATCGACACCTTCAGCACCTACAACGTCGGGATTCGCGCCGGCTACTCCTGGTTCATCGGAAACGGCCTCGTCCCCTACGTCAAAGGCGGCGTCGCGGTCCTCAACGAGAGCCTGTTCGTCGAGTACGACGAGACCACCTGGACCCTGTTCGCCATCCAGCCCAGCCTGCACGGCGGCGTGGCCTACCAGCCCGGCGATAACCTGCACCTCGCGCTCGGCGCGTCCACCGCGCTGCAGCAGGCCAACCAGAACGAAGACGACACCATCGGTCTGTTCTACAAGCTCGAAGGCTCAGTCGCCTGGGCCTTCTGAGGCGGACTGCGG
>JBCBLB010000553.1:0-6701 GCA_038520555.1 Myxococcota bacterium
CGGGCGGAAGAGGTCTTCGAGTCCAGCCTCCCATTCAGCATGAACGTCAAGCTGCCGGTCGCCGTCACCGAAGGCGACCAGATCCTCCTGCCGCTGACCCCGAACTGCGCGGAGACGTTGACGGTCGTGCCGCGCTCCCGCTCATTGCTCAGGGTCAGCGGCAGGAGGATCTGGTCGCCTTCGGTGACGGCGACCGGCAGCTTGACGTTCATGCTGAATGGGAGGCTGGACTCGAAGACCTCTTCCGCCCGACCCGCCAGATTTCCGCCCACCCCCTCCGCGGTGACCCGAAACGAGGTGATGGCGTCCGAGGTGTGGAACGAGACCTTGGCCTGGCCGCTGGCGTCGGTCTTCACCCGGGGCGCCCAGTGGATGGTCTGGCGGAAATCAGACCGCGGACCTTCGTAGTCGGGATCGTACTTCGGCGCGGGGAAGACCCGGACCGGCGAGAGCTGGGCAGCGTTCGCAGGCAGCCCACCGAGGCCCCCGTCCCATTCCTGATCCCTGTCGGCGCGCATGCCGAACATCAGGTCCCGGGCGATCAGGCCCTGCTGGTTCGGCGCGATCTCACCGGCGATATCCATCTCCGGCACGGCGGGGGCCTCCTCTGCTTTTTTCGCTGGCTCTGCCATCGGCGCGGCCATCGGTGCATCCATCGGCGGCGCAGGCTTGGCCACCCCGGCGAGCAGCCGGCGGCGGGGCCGCATGGGCGCGGCCGCCTGGAGGACGATCTGTCGATCGTCCTCCATCTCAGCCCCATCGAGATAGCCGAGATAGCCGAGGTTGTGGAGTTGTTTCTGCTGCTCCCACTGGCGGGCGGCGCGGACATAGGCGGGCTCTGGTGGGGCTTCAAGGAGGGGCTTCCACTCGAACCGCCGCCAGCCACGCGTGCCCAGCAGGCTGTCCAGGGCCGCGCCGGCGTTGGCCTCCGTCACGTCAAAGTAGTGGTTGGGCTCCTCGACGGACTCGTGCAGCTCGCTCTCCAAGAACAGGCGCGACAGCAGGTGGCCCTGCTTGTCATCGGCGAAGGAGAGCACGGTGTCGTCGACCACGGCCAGGGCCAGCTCAGCCTCGACGGGCTCGCCGCGCGCGTCCTTCGCGGTGACCGTCAGCGAGACCTGCTCCCGGGGGGTGTAGGTCTCTTTGTCGGCCTCGACGGTGACCTGGAGCTGCTGGGTGCGGTTTCGGAAGACCAGCCGCTCGGCGAGGGGGCTCATCTGGTCATCGAAGACCGTGACACGGGCGACGCCCTGCGCGTCGGGATCGGTCTGGAGGTAGACGACGCCGGGACGCTCCGGGCCGGCCTGGACGGCGGCGCCATCGACGACGTCGTCTCGCATGACCGCCTGCACACGGACGGTCCGGTTGTCACGACACCACACCCCGACACGGACCGTATCCTCGACGCTGTCGAAGTCATCATAGGTGCGCAGCACGCAGCCGTCGGCCTGGGCGTCGGGCAGCCGGTAGGTGCCCTTGACCGACGACGGCGACGTGATCTCGGCGGCGTAGGTCTGGCCGGGCTCCGGCGTAAAGGAGAACCGGCCCATCCCATCATGGATCGAGCGGAAGGTCGCGACGGTCTGGCCGCGGCCATCGCGGATGATGCCCTCGACGTCTGCGGGCTTGCCGAGCAGGTTGGTCGCCGAGAAGTAGACCCGGCTGGACAGCCCCTCCACGAGGTCGCCGCCTTCGGGGTAGAAGTTCAGGCGCATTCGATCGAGCACGATCGGCACCCGCCGAGAGATCGACTCGGTGACGCCACCGTCCTTGACCAACACGGTGAGGGTTCCATCGCCCGTCTGGATCCGGTCGGGCAGCGCAAACTGGACGATCACGCCGCCTTCGGCATCGGTGGTGGCGGAGACCCGCTCGATCTCCTGCCCGTCGAGCTGGACAACCCCGACCACGTCCTGGTTGGCCAGGGGGTCTCCGGTGGGCCGCTTGATGGAGAGGGTCGCGGCCGCGGTCTCGCCGGGACCGTAGGCCTTGCGCAGGAACTCGAGGGTCTTCTTGACGCGCGGGGCCTCGAAGCGTTGGACGATGATGGGCCGCTCGGTGACGACCTCTTCGAGCTCCTGGATGCGGAGGATGTACTCGCCACCCGCGATATCCGCGGGGAGGATCAGATCGTTCTCGGCGCCCCCTTTGGAGTCGAGGGTCTTGCTGAGGACGACAGAGCCGCGCGGGTCGACCAACTCAAGCTTGACGATGCTGTCGATCGGCGCAAGGTCCCGTGCGCGGAGATCCCAGGTTCGTAGCCAGATCGTCTCACTGGGCTGATAGAGGGGCTTATCGACCTGGAGGTACATCCGCCGATCGCCGCGGCCTTCAAAGTGTTCGTCGATCTGGTTCTGGAAATCCGAAAAGTCGTTGTCTGCCACCCGGGGCGAGGCCTTGGGGGCGGCTTCATGGGTGGAGATGGGGGCTTCGGCCAGGTTGGTGGTGTCAACATCCGCCGTGGCGCGGTCGAGGCAAGCCATCGAGAGCGCGGCGAGGACACCGGTGCCGGTGAGGATCGATCGGTGGTGCATGGGGACTCCCTGTTCATTTCATCGAGGGAACAACGGAAGCCGCAGAACCGGGCTTACACTTCATCCCCCCGTGAAAATGTGGCAGGGCGGCGATGAAGCGGTAGACTGGCGATTCTCGACGATAATGGGCCCACTGGAGGCTTCTTCCGAGATCAGCGACTGATCCCCTGGTAGCGGGCCAACTGCTCGCACGCGGGCGGCAGCGATGCCCCAGACGCAACTGAACCTTGAAGGCGCTGTTTGAGCGGGATGTCGCCATGCGCACCGTCCGAGGTGCTGAAGCGGTTGGCGTCGTGGCGCAGGGTACTGTTGGGCAAGGGCGGAGTGCATCATCATCACGGTTTTCGATTACAGTGGGGGCGGGAGGGGAACGTATGAGACGGTGTCTGGGCCTGTTCATGCTGTTGCTGGGGTGTGTTCCAGACGCAGACGGCGATGGCTTCGGAGAGGGAGACGACTGCGACGACAACACCGCAGCGACCAACCCCGACGCGGATGAGGTCTGTGACGGTGTTGACAACGACTGTGACGGCGACGTCGATGAGGGTGTCCTACAGACGTTTTACCGGGACGCAGACGGCGATGGCTATGGACAAACCACGCAAGCGACGACGGACTGCGACGTGCCGTCGGGGTACGCTGACGTGGGCGACGACTGCGACGACGGAGACGCAGGGTTCAACCCGAGCGCTGACGAGATCTGCGACGCGCTGGACAATGACTGTGACGGGGTGGTGGACAACGATGTCCAGCAGACCTTCTACCGGGACGCGGACGAGGATGGATATGGCGACGAAACCGAAACCGCTTCGGCATGCTCGGCCCCGTCGGGGTATGTGACGCAGGCCGGGGACTGTGACGACGCCGATCCGCTGCGCTCGCCGGAGACCGCCTGGCACACAGACGCCGACGGGGACGGATACGGAGACCCGGAGACGGAGACCCGCAGCTGCACACAGCCGCCGGGCCTCATCGCCGATAACCGCGACTGCGATGATGAAAACGGCGATGCCTTCCCCGGCGCAGAGGAGCAGTGCGGAGATGATCGGATCACAAACTGTGACCTGACGCCCTCGGACGTGCTGTCGCTGTGTTGGAGCGGAGAAACCGACACCCCAGACGTGACCGTCACGGTCACATCGACGGCGGGGAGCCGGTTGGCGGCAGCCGGTGACATGAACGGGGATGGGATCGATGATGTCTGGATCGGCGCCCCCTGGGACGGGGGCGCCGGGACGCTGTCTGGCGCGGCCTACCTGATGTTCGGCAGCACGTCGTTGGGGAGCGCGTTGGCGCTGTCTGACATGGTGTCGCTGCGTGGGGTCGACGCCTTCGACCAGGCCGGCGTCGCGATCGATGGAGAGCACGACTGGAACGGAGACGGTCAGGACGATGTCCTGATCAGCGCCTTCGGCGCCGGTGATGCACAAGAAGGTTTGATTTATGCAGTGTTTGGCCCGATCACCGGGGACATGACGCTGAGCGACGCCGACGCGATCCTCCAGGGGCCTGGCGCCGATACAGACGTCGGCGTCACGCTGGGTCGGGTCGGTGATCGATGGGCCATCGGCGCGACCGGTGATGCGTCGGACGACGGGGTGGTGTACCTGGTCGACGCGCTCCCGACCGAGCCGACGCCGTTGTTCAGCGCCGCCGTATCGGTCATCCGAGGCCGTGACCGCATCCAGCTGGGCGCAGGAATGGCGGACGGCGCGGACTACGACGGCGACGGACAGGACGATCTGCTGCTGGCAGGCCGCGAGGGAACGCTCGCTGTGTTTTCTGGTCCGCTTGATGGCCTGCTCGCTCTGGACGATGCCGACCACATCCTGGAAGGCGCGGAGCGGACCGGTACGGGGATGGCTTCCCCGGGCGATCTCAACGACGACGGGTACGCGGACGTCGTGATCGGCGACCCTGGCTGGAGCACCGATCAGGGCGCGGTCTATGTCTTCACCGGCCCCATCCGGGGCCGCACGTTGGCTGCAGCGGCCCTGCAGATCCAGGGGGCATCTGGAGACGCCCTCGGCGGAAGCATAAGCGTGTTCGATGATGTTGATCAGGATGGTGTCCATGAGATCGTCGCCGGGACCGGCGCGGTGCTGCTGGCGGATCGGTCGATGACCACGATCGACTCCGGACAGTCTGTGGTGCTGTTCCGATCGGCGTCGGCGTTCGCGACGCTGGACGGCGTGCAGACCACGTCCGCGCTGGCTGCAGATCGGGTGTTCCGTGCGGACCGCGAACAGTTCGGCCGCGTCGCGGCCGGGGCTGGGGATCTGAACCAGGATGGTTTCCCCGACGTCATCGGGGCATCCAGCGTAGACGGGGAGCCGGTGCTCGTGTTTTTCGGCGCTGGGCTATGAGACCCAGCCTGTCATCAATTCGTAACAGCATGGGAACCTCACCCAATTAACCCAGTGAAAGGAACCTTATCGTCACTCAACCGGTTTTACCCGGCGCAGGACGGCGGGTAAGATGAGCGCTCACACTGTCTGAAAGATGCGGGGGCAGCCATGAAAACATGGGTTCGCGTTGGGCTGATCGGTTCAATGCTGGTTCCTGGAATCGCCCTGATTCCGCTGGCCTGGAACGTCCACCAGGAAGAGACGCGGTGGCCCGCGCTGGCCGAAATGTCCATCGTCTCGACGGCGCCAGCGCCGGCACCTGGAAACGGGGACGGCTGGGTGGCCATTCAACGCAGCCTCGCCGCCATCAACAGCGCGAACGGCGCCTACCAGGCGCATCTATCGCCTGTGGGCTCCCCAGAGACCAGCGCCTTGACAGCCTGGACCGCTCAAGAACCCGCCATCGCCATCCTGCGCGACATGCTGAACGAGACGACGGGGCTGACCGTTCCCATGCCGGTGCAGTTCGATCAGCCGTTGACTGACCTGACCCCGCTGGAAGAGCTGTCGGCGGCATGGTTGTTGAAGGGCTGGTCCGACGCAGCGCTCGGCCGAAACGACGCCGCGATCCAGGAGATGGGCGCGGTCTGGTCTCTGGGCGTCCGGCTGACCCAGGGGGACGGCCCGCTGGAAGCGTCTCTGGTGGGCTATGCGATCCAGGAGATGGCCCTCCAGGAGATGGGCGAGCTGCTGGAGACCCCCACAGGCCGAAGCCGCCGATCCCTCCAATTCGCCGCAGCGGCCCTGGCCGATCAGCCACAGCGGGGCGCCATCGCCCGGGGCATGGTCACGGTATGCCGCCAGACCGAGCAGCTCCTCGACAACGTCCTGACCTCGCCGG
This sequence comes from Myxococcota bacterium, assembly GCA_038520555.1. Lineage (GTDB taxonomy): Bacteria > Myxococcota_A > UBA796 > UBA796 > UBA796 > JBCBLB01. The sequence continues at coordinate 5,784 of JBCBLB010000553.1, forward strand.
TGCTGATCTCTCGACGCTATGGCGTCTCCACCCGCATCCTGATGGACGGCCTGTACGACACGGAGCAGACGATGGTCTGGAACCGCCAGCGATGCCATGACGTGGTCCGCTTCGCAGCCGCCGACCCGGTGAATCGCAAACCCCTCACGATGTCCACCTTCTGGAAAGAGCGTTCGCTCGTTCACTGGATTCACAACCCGGCCGGCCGACAGATGATGGCGGCGACCCGGCCGGACGTTGAGCCCCTTGTCCAGCGCGAAGATCAGCTGATCGCCGCGGCACACGTTCGGGCAGCCTGGGTCGCGACCCAGCAATATCAGCTGTCCCACCACGGCGCGCCCGACGCGCTCCAGATGCTCAGCGCCAACGGCCTGGGCGACAGCCTGACCGACCCCTACAGCGGGCAGATGTTGCGCTACGACGGCCGCGCCATCTGGTCCGTCGGCGCCGACCAGGAGACCGATCAGAGCGCCCCCCTGCGGCTCACCTTGTAGCCGTTTTGACGCGCAGCGCCTGGGCTTTGACAGCCCCGGGCCGCGCCGCTCCGATACCCTGCAGGGGAAACACGAGCCTTTGGAGCGCACAATGAGCAGCCATGAGATCGATTACGCCCTCATCGGGGATGACATGCAGCTGGTTGAGGTGAGCCTCGACCCCAGAGAAGCCGTCATCGCAGAGGCCGGGATGCTCGCCTACGTCGAGCAGGACATCACCTTCGTCTCCAAAATGGGCGACGGCTCCGAGCCAAACCAGGGCTTCTTCGGCGCCCTGTTCTCGGCCGGCAAGCGCATGCTGACCGGCGAATCCCTGTTCTTGACCCACTTCACCAACAACGCCGCAGAGGGCCAGCGCAAGGTCGCCTTCGCTGCCCCGTATCCGGGCAAGATCATCCCGCTGGATCTGGGCGAAACCGACGGC
>JBCBLB010000757.1:0-4450 GCA_038520555.1 Myxococcota bacterium
AACTGCGACGGGACCATCGACGAAGCCACAGCGGTCGATGCACGGGTCTTCTACGAGGACCGCGACGGCGATGGATTTGGTGCTGAGGGGAGCGGAACCGTCGCATGTTTTACGCCCTTTGAGCCGTTTGTCGAGGACAAGGGTGGGGATTGCGACGACGCGGATCCTGGCGTGCAGGATTATACGTTCTACCTCGACGGTGACCGCGATACGTTCGGCGATCCAGAAACCATGTTTGTCGGCTGCGAACCGCCTGAAGAATGGCCCGCAGCGACCGCAAACAGCCAGGATTGCGATGATTCCCAACGCCTCGTGAACCCTGATGCAGATGAGTTGTGTGGCGACGGAATCGACAACAACTGCGGTGGAAGCGCACCAGAGTGCGCATGGCCAGATACCGTTCCTCTCAAAGATGGCCTCTTCGTTGAAGGAAACGAGGGTATTCCAGATCTGGTAGGAACCTCGGTTTCTGTGGGTTACATCGGTGGAACCAGCAATCCAGATTTAATCATCGGAGCTGCTGGAGGGCAATACGCAGACCGAGAAGGTGTATATGGTGCTGTTGCTATCATTCCCACACCAATCCTCAACGACGTCAGTATTTGGGATCAAAGAGTGGTGATCGAGGCCAATGGTTGGGACGAATTGGGATCAAAAGTACTCTCTCATGACCTCAATCAGGATGGTTATGATGATCTGGTCATGACGGCCCCAGCCACTAATACAGAACTCTACGACAAAGCAGGGGCGATGCATATCTTGTATGGCCCTATCACCGCAGGAGGTCTCATCAATGATGTGGCAGACTACACATTGCGGGGAACCGATGTCAGACTCGGCTTGGGACTGACATTGGAGGTGGTCGGAGATATTGCTGGGGACCGTGGTTCCGATCTCCTCTTGGGGAGCTACTTCGGAGATGTGGCCTATCTCATCACGGAATCTGACATGGGCGTCAAAGACATCGACACAGCCTCCCATGCAGAAATATCGGGCGGCTACTCGATGGGATTGTCGCTGGAAATGCTTGGCATCGACTACAATGGCGATGGTCTGCAAGACATCGCCGTGACCGCACCCGACCTCGAAGGCCGCGGCGGCGTGCTGTTCTATGACCACGGCACCGAAGGATTCCGAAATCAAGAGATGGCGGATTTCACGTTGTATGGAGAGGCCGGCTCCCAGCTCGGATATGGCCTGGTCAATGCTGGAGACCAGGACGGTGATGGCATCGATGACATCATCATGTCCGCTCGAAGCGCCTCCTATGGACGAATCTACGTCCCCTGGAGCAGTGAACTCGATTCTATCGAAAACGCCGCATTCTCCCCCGTCATCATCAGCAATGACGTCGCTGGACGGCGGTTGGCTGTGAGACTGAGCATGATCGGAGATGTCAACCTCGACGGACACTCCGATCTCGCCGCCGCAGAAGGTGACACTGCACCCGCAGATGTCGTCATCTTTCATGGACCCTTTGATGAGGCCATGCGAGAAAAGGCATCCGAAGCCGCTGATGCCCGGTTGGTCGGCTCCCCAACAACTGACTTCCAATATGATGTGATGCTTAGATCAAAGGATATCACTGGGAATGGGCAAGATAACCTCCTCATTGGGGCCCCCAACAGCGATGCTGGTGCTGGTGTCGGAGTCGTCTACATCCTCGACATCAACACCTTCTGAGTAGATATGATGAAGGATATGGACACATCCAGCCGTGTACTTCTGCTCAGCAGCTGCCTCTTGACCGGTTGTTTGTCCACCTATCGAGAGGCGTACGAGAAGAGACTGGCCGACCTCTCCGATCAGGATGAAGATGGTTTCCGTCCAGTCGATGGCGACTGCAACGACTTCGATCCGGATATTCACCCTGAGGTCGATGAAGTCTGTACGCCGGCAGGGCGTCCGTCCATCGATGAGGACTGTGATGGGCAGATCGACGAAGCGACCGCCATCGACGCACGCACCTTCTATGAGGACCTCGACGGAGATGGATTCGGCGCAGAAGGCAGCCAGACGATCGCCTGCGCTGCTCCCTTCGAGCGCTCCGTTGAAGGAGGTGGAGACTGTGACGATACGGCTCCCAGCGAACAGCAGTACACCTTCTACGAAGACGCTGACGGCGACGGCTTTGGAAACAGAGCGGAGGTCTTCATCGGCTGTGACCCACCGCAGGAGTGGCGATGGGCGAGCCGTGTCGGCACGGACTGCGACGATGCCGATCGCCTCATCCATCCCGACGCGAGAGAAGTCTGCGGTGACTTCATCGACAACAACTGCGACGGTACCGCCCTGGAGTGCGCATGGCCAGATGAGATCCAGCTCAACAGCGGGCTCATCGTGTCCGGCAATCCAGATGCGGTCGACCGTGTCGGGACCGACATCGCCATCGGTCACCTGAGCGGCGCAGAGACACCAGACCTCATCGTCGGAGCCCCTGGGGCACGGTACGCAGCGCGGGAAGGAGCCCTGGGCATGGTGGCGCTCATCCCGACCCCCATTACGCAGCGCCTGAACATCTGGGATCAGGCTGTAGTCATCGAAGCTCGTGCCAACGATGAGCTTGGAGCAGGCGTCCTCTCCCACGACCTCAATCAGGATGGCTACGATGACCTCGTCGTGACGGCGCCGACACACAGCACAACGCTCTATGCTTCAGCGGGAGCGGTTCATGTCGTGTATGGCCCTGTCACCGCGGGCGGCCTCATCGACGACGTGGCAGACTATACGGTGCGAGGGGTCGATGATAACCAGCTCATCGGGCAACGGATCGCCTCAGTGGGGGACATCAACGGAGACGCGCGCTCCGATCTGCTGGTTGGCAGCATCCATGACGACATCGTCTACCTGTTGACAGACGGAGGCGCCCGCACGAAAGATATCGACATCGCCGACGAGGCTGTGTTCATCGGCACGGAGAAGATGGGATTGTCCACCCAGCTTGCGGGGATCGACTACAACGGAACCGGCACCGATGATATCGTGATTACCGCACCAGGGCTCGAAAACCGAGGTGCGGTGCTGATTTATGAACATGGCGTCAACGAAGTTCGGACCCAGTCGAATGCTGATCGTGTCCTCCTCGGTGAGATCGACTCCCAGCTGGGACATGGGCTGACCAACGGCGGAGACCAGGATGGCGACGGCACCGATGATATCATCGTCTATGCCCAGAACGCGTCCGGCGGGCGGATCTATGTCCTGTGGAGCAGCGAGCTGGACACCCTGTCAGACGTGGGCGACGCGCCGGTGATCATCGACGACATCGACGGCCGGAGGACGGGCAGCGAATTGGAGATGATCGGGGACATCAACCTCGACGGCGAGCCCGATCTTGCAGCAGCAGAGGGAGCTGCGCAGCCAGCGGGGGTCGTCATCTTCTATGGTCCTCTCGACGAAGCCATGCACATCAACGTTTCCGAAGCCTCAACGGTTCATCTCGTCGGCGATCCGACATCAGATGCTGAGTCTTCATCCATCCTCCGCGTTGAGGACATCACCGATAACCGCAGAGACGATCTTCTCATCGGGTCCCCCTTCAGCACAGCCGAAACCGGTACCGGTACCGGAGTGGTCTACATCCTCGATGTCAATACGTTCTGACCGGACCGCCTGCACGAGTTGATGGCCCCGCAGAAAGCCGGCGATGCGCTCGACGGACGACATCGATCCCTGCTCCGCGCCGCCGCAACCGCGGGCGTCGAGGTTCACGCCCATCGACCGATGTTCAGATCTCGGTTTGGTAAAACTGCGCGATGGTGGATCACGGTGACGATCGTCGACGGACGTCCGTCGACGATGCGCCGAGAGTCTTGTAAGTGGTTGATTTTACGTTGGTATGGATTCTGCATTACTGGCCGGCGTCATCCAGAACGCGGGAGCGACCATGGCAGGCAGAGCCGTACTGGGAAAGGAGACCTTCCCGAGACTGATCGGCGGCGAAGAGGTGGCGGGGCATCTCCGCGCGGTTGGGCCAGGTGGCGAGCACGATTATGGGACCCGCTTCGCGCGCATCGATCCGTCGTTGGTGAACAGCTGGCAACAACCGGAGAGAAGCCCAGAAGCCGCTGAATCAGGTTTCGCCGAGATGTTCACCGCAAGCATGGGAGGGAGTGAAGAAGGAGTCTGGTCACCGCCGTCAGCCCATACAAGCAGACCCGCGATGAGATCCGCGCCGAGCTCAAAGACTTCGTCGAGGTGTATGTCTCCACCCCGCCCACCGCCTGCGTCGAGCGAGACCCCTCTGGACTATGGAAGCGCGCCCTCGCCGGGGAGGTCCGCAACTTCACCGGCGTCGATGATCCCTATGAGCCACCTGAAAATCCCGAGTTCAACGCAGACCTCAGCGATGGAGACATCGACCACGCCGCCGATGCGCTCCTCGATCGCCTCCACGAGCTGGGCTACCTCAGCCGAACACCGCCCGACGACGAGCACGACCTGGAGAAAA
>JBCBLB010000209.1:0-13781 GCA_038520555.1 Myxococcota bacterium
ACGAGACCGACGATCGCCTGCACCACTCCGGCGGCATCACCGGCCCGATGACCCTGATCCGCGCGCAGGGGGTCCTCTGGCAGCCGTTCGACCCCCGTGGCCCCGCACACGGCCGCGAGCAGGTCTTGCGCAAAGCCGCAGAGGGGCACTGGCTGGAGCTGGAAGAGCGCGCCCCGGACCTCGGCCTGGTGTTCCGGCAGCGCTGGGTGACCGGGCCACGCTTCGGGCTCATTCGGCGGTGTCGCTTGGAAGGCAACACCCGTGAAGTCGAAGTCCTCGATGGTTTGCTCAACCTGATCCCAGCGGGCGTGCCCGCCCTGGCCCAGCAGGGACTCTCGACCCTGGTCGACGCCTACAAACGCAACGAGTTGTTGCCGTCTGGGCTGGCGTTGTATGCGATGGACGCGCTGCTGTCCGACCAGGCCGCCCCCGCAGAGGCGTTGCGGGCCAACGTCGTCTGGCGGTGCGGACTGGCCGATGCGCAGACGACGCTCTCTGAACAAGCCGTCCAGGACATGCGCGCCGGCCGCCCCACCCCCGACCGCGACCTCTACCTCGGCGAGCGAGGGGCCTACTTCGTCCGCGCCACCGTCAACCCCAGCGAAGGCCCGATCCGCTGGGACATCGTGGGAGAAGTCCACCTCGACCATATCGGCGTGGCTGCGCTCATCCAGGAGCTGGCGTCGATCGGGGATCTCGACGCCGCGATCAGCGCGGATATCGCTGACAACGCCCGGCAGCTGCGTCAGAACATCGCCAGCGCCGACGGCATGCAGCACACCGCCGACCGCGCCGCGGTGGTCCACCACTTCGCCAACGTGACCTTCAACAACATGCGCGGCGGCGTGCCGGCACATGACCACGATGTCCTGATCAGCGATTTCATCGCCTTCCTTGAAGAGCGCAACCGCCCGGTGGCCGACCGCCACCGAGACGCCCTGGCCGACCTTGGGGAGCATGTGCCCCACCCGGCGTTGGTGGCACACGCCGAGGCGACCGGCGATGATCACGTCGTGCGCCTGTGCATGGAGTACCTGCCCATCATCTTCAGCCGGCGACACGGCGATCCGAGCCGACCCTGGAACGCGTTCTCCATCCGCATCCGCCACCCGGACGGCAGCCTCCGCTACAGCTACGAAGGCAACTGGAGAGACATCTTCCAGAACTGGGAAGCCCTCTGCCTGAGCTTCCCGCGCTTCCTCGTGCCCATCATCGCCAAGTTCGTCAACGCCAGCACCATCGACGGCTTCAACCCCTACCGATTGACCCGGACCGGCGTCGACTGGGAGCGTCCCGATCCCGACGACCCCTGGGCGAACATCGGCTACTGGGGCGACCACCAGATCGTCTACCTGTACCGCCTGCTGGAGTCCGCGGAAGCTCATGAGCCGGGCTGCATCCGTGCCCTGATGTCCCGGGACCTGTTCAGCTTCGCCGACGTCCCCTACCGCATCCGTCCCTACGCTGCTTTGGTCCAGGACGCGAAGGACACCATCGTCTTCGACCACGACGCCGACCAGACCGCCACGACACGGGCCGCGACGATCGGCGGCGACGGCTGGCTTGTCCCCGCGGCATCGGGCGACGTCCACCATGTCAACCTGCTTGAGAAGCTGCTCATCCCCGTGCTGGCCAAGCTCTCCAACCTCGTCGTAGACGGCGGCATCTGGCTGAACACCCAGCGACCGGAGTGGAACGACGCCAACAATGCGCTCGTCGGACAAGGCCTGTCGATGGTGACCCTCGCCCAGCTGCGCCGCGCCCTGGCCTTCCTCCGTGACCTGGTCTCCGACGCCGGCGCCCCGCCGGTGTCAACCCCGGTGATCACCTGGTTCAACGCCGTCGCGAGCACGCTGGCCGATCACAGTCCCCTCCAGACCGCAGGCGACGCGCCCATCTCCGCCGTCGCCCGACGCGCGCTGCTCGATCGGTTGGGACAGGCGTTCTCCGACTACCGGGAGGCCGTCTATGCCAGACCGGTGACGGACCGGGCGCCGCTGGACACCGCCTCCGTCGCCATGCTGTGCGACGACGCCCTCCTGTGGCTCGATCACAGCCTGAAGACCAATCGGCTGGAGAGTGGGCTGTATCACAGCTACAACCTCCTCACGCTCACCGACGGGGGCGCGCAGGTCGGGCACCTGTATGAGATGCTCGAAGGACAGGTGGCGGTGCTCGGAAGCGGCGTGCTCGACCCGGCCGGCGCTGTCGCGCTGCTCGACGCCCTGTTTCACAGCGACCTCTATCGTGAAGATCAGCGCAGCTTTATGCTGTACCCCTTCCGCGATCGGCCGCGCTTTATGGACCGAAATGTCGTCCCTCACCAGATGATCACGGAAAACCCCGCGCTCACCGCGCTGGCGCAGACCGGCCGCGGCGGGATCCTCGAAGCCGACGCCAACGGAACCTTCCGGTTCAACGCAGACTTCGAGAACGCGACGTCGCTGGCGGCGCGATTGGACGCCGACGAAATCAACGATGAGATCCGCGAAGCCGCCCTCGCCGCCTATGAGGCGACCTTTGACCACCATGCGTTCACCGGCCGATCCGGCACCATGTACAAGTATGAGGGGCTGGGAAGCATCTACTGGCACATGGTGAGCAAGCTGCTGGTCAGCACCCAGGAAGCCTGGCGGGCCGCCGATGCCATCGGTGCGCCCGAAGCAGGCGACCTCGCCGAAGCGTACTACCGGGTGCGCCGCGGGTTGTCCTTCAACAAGGACATCAACGAGTATGGCGCCTTCCCCACCGACCCCTACTCTCATACACCCCGGCACCTCGGCGCCCAGCAGCCGGGCATGACCGGACAGGTCAAAGAAGAGGTCATCACCCGAATGGGCGAGCTTGGCGTACAGATCGCGGCTGGCCAGCTGCGCCTGTCCCCGCACCTGCTGCGCCGCCGCGAGCTGCTGCCCGACGCCCAGATCTGGCGCTGCGTCACGGCAACCGGCGAACACGTCGATGTGGCCATCCCGGCCAACGCCATCGCGTTCACGCTGTGTCAGGTCCCCGTCGTGCTCGAAATGATCGACGGCCCGCCGGAGATCACGGTGAACTTCGCCGACGGCTCGACCCAACACTGCGCCGGCCGCACCCTCGACGTGGAGACCACACGCGCCATCACAGACCGCAACGGCAAGGTCACATCGGTGACCGCACGAATGCCACAGACCGATCTCACCCTGGATTGAGCCCCATCATCTGCCCCAGGGACGGACCACCGCGGGGATTGTGCGGGCGCATTGAATAAGGCTAGGTGCCGCGTATGAGTCGCTTCTTCATCATCGCGTCACTCCTTCTCTTCCAATTGACCGGCTGTGGATCCCCCAAAGGGACCGAGCCACCGCCGGATGGCTGGGCCAACAACGCCCCCACCGTCGTCACGCAGGTGGTTCAGCGCGATGACACCCAGCTGCTTCGGGTCCGGCAGGGCCAGCTTGCGGTCTGGGTGGCCGTCCCCAACGTGGGCGCTGCGGTTGGGGATTATGTGCTGCTCGGCCGCGGCACCGCCCGACGCGATGTCGACATCCCCGAGCTCAAGCTGCGTGCTCCTGAGATCGTGGATATCGCGCATGTGCAGGTGGTCGATGAACAAACCGCCCAGCGCGCCGTCGTCTCTCAGGCCCCTCGCGACGCGGTTGCGGTGGGGACGATCTATGCAGAGCTGGACCAACGCGCAGACACAGAGATCGTGGTCTATGGCACCGCGGTCAAGGTGAGCAGCGCGGTGGGCTCGGTCTGGGTGCACGTACAAGACGGCACGGGCGACGCAAACGCCGGCACCCACGACATCATGGTCCAGACCGATCAGGCCGTCGCCCGTGGGCAGCGGGTGGCGTTCCGCGGCGTCCTGAGGAAAGACGCCGATCTCGGCTTTGGATACCAATACGACGCGATGCTTGAGGAAGCATCCTTCATTCAGTCCAAGTGAACTCCGGATCCCGCCCTGCACCACCATCGATGGCGTGATGCCGGTTGGCAATGATGCGCCCTATGAGGTGGATGGGATCCATCCGTTTCGGTCGAGGTCCCGGAGCCGCTCGGCGGCGAGGTCGAAAAACGCCCTGGTTTTTGCAGGAACCCGCCGTCCACCGGCGTGGACGAGGTGGATGGGGATCGGCGCGGTCTCGAACGGCTGCAGGATCCGAACGAGCGCCCCTTCATCGAGGGCCTGGCTGACCTGATACGACAACAACCGTGTGATCCCGAATCCCGCGATCGCCATCTCTCGGGCGGCCTGGACATCATTGACCAGAAACCGGGGCGTGAGGGCGACGGAGCGGCGCCCCTGCTCTGTGAAGCGCCATGCCATCCCATGGAGCGGTTCACCCTGAGCGATGAGGGTATGCTCGATCAGCGCCTCCGGCGTCATGGGCGTCCCATGCTGCGCCAGGTATGCCGGGGCGGCGACCACCATCGGGGAGACCTGGCCGACCCGACGTGCGATCAGGCCGCTGTCGGGGAGATGGCTGATCCGAACGCCGACATCCATCCCCTCCTCAATGAGGTGGACGACCCGATCCAGCAGCAGCAGCCGCCCTGTCACCATCGGGTGGGCTGACAGGAACGCTCGAAAGAGGGGGGCGACATGAAGCCGTCCGAAGGTGACCGGGGCGGTGACGGTCAGCTCTCCCGACGGCACCGAATGGCTGCCTGCCGCTGCGGCTTCGGCCTCATGGACCTGCTCAAGGATACGCCGGCAGTCCTCCAGGTAGCGCTCCCCGACCGCGGATAACGCCACGGTTCGGGTGGTGCGGATCAACAACTGCGCCCCACCACAGACTCCAGATGGGCGATCGCGCGGGTCACCGCCGGGCGGCTGCGACGGAGCGCCCGCGCCGCTGCGGCGAAGCTGCGATGTTCTGCCACCTTCACGAACACGGCCATCGCTTCGAAGCGGTCCATGCTGCCCCCTGGGTGTGAGGGCCCGTGCCCCGCTCACGTCGCCCGATGCTGCGTTCTGTTGGGCTGGACGGCATGGTGGGCCGGTCGAAACGGAACCACCAGGCGCGCACCATAGCCGACGGCGACACCCCCCATGGCCAGAACGGCGGCTACCGCAAGCAATGCAGCGTAGTTCGCTTCAGAGAACGTGGCGCCAAGGCCGATCCCCGGCAACAGCACGAACGGCCACAGCGCCGGCGCCCACAGCGTCGCCAGCGTGGTCGTCCACCACCCGTTGCGCCCGGCGCGGCTGGTTGTTTGAAGCGCCGCCATGCCCAGGTTGCACAGCACATAGCCGCCGTATCCGATCCAGACCGCTGCGACGCTGAAGGTCGCGAGCGTGCTCTGATCGGCGTAGAGGCCAGCCATGATCGCGCAGAGCGCGATCAGTCCAACCAGCCCGCCGGTGCTCCAGGTCGGTCCAGCCCCCTGCACCGCCGACCGCCACATCGCCGGCATCCGCGTCATCGTCGCCGCCACCGCAAGGGCGTATCCTGCGGCGATCATCGGCAACACATCAATCGGGGCGCGCCAGGCCTGAAGCAGGTCGAGCCCCATCCCAACCAGAACACCCTCATGAACAGCGACCACCGCAGTCATGGCGGATAACCCGACGACCACCCGCTCTGCGAGCGGCGTGGTCAGTTCCGGCGCGCCCATGATGCGGCGCTTGACGGGCAGGTCCGCGTCCCCCGTCCAATGCAGCCATACGGTCATCACAAAGATCGTCTGGAGCAGCACGAAGCCGGTGGTGCCCAGGTTGATCCACTCGTGATTGTGAGGCAGCAGCCAGTAGAACACCACCCAATCGATCCGCAGCCCGGGGGCGGTGCCCAGGCAAGCGAACACCATCGCCATCCAGATCATATGGCTGCGGAAATCCCGAGCCCGCACCGACGCGATCGCCTGACCCAAGACAAACAGGGTCAGCGCCGCCAGCAACCACAGCGCAAGCCAGAACGCCGGCCCCGAAGCCACGTCCGCCATGGGCGTCACGGTGAGGTGAATCATCGCGCCGATCATGCTGAGCAGCGTCGCCACCCAGACGAACACGCCCACGCCGCGGTGAAGCTTCGGGTACCGACGCCGAAGACGCGGAACAAACTGGGTCACCCCCAACAACATCGCGCTCCCGCCGAGCGCCATATGGAGCGCCATCTTCACCGGCCCGGCATGATAGCTCGCATACGCATACCGGATCGAACCCTCACCAAAGATATACTCCGATGAGGTCAGCCATGCGTGCAGGTGGCTCTCCAGCTCCAGCCGATCGGTAAACAACACCGCCGCATGTTCCATCGCCAGCATCGCAAACAGGACCGTGACGATGAGGGTCGCCCACCCAAGCAGACGTCGCAGCCCGCCGCCGCGGATAACGTGTTGAGTTGCCATCTTCCTGTCCTCCGGTGCGCATCACGATGCTATTCAACCACGCCGGTATGGGAAGATCACAGCCGCTGGTGACGTTTATCCAGAGCGGACAGGGCGGCGACGGGACACCAGGCGCCCTTATGCCAACGCGATCGGGCCGTGATGATCGCAGTGGCCGTCATGGGGGTGGTGCAAGTGACCATCGACCAGATAGTCGATGTGGTCGCCGTGGGGCACTGCAGGGTGACCGCAGCCGGGACCATGAACGTGATCTGCATCGTGACCGGAGCAGGTGTGGGTCGGGGTGCAGGACGCCGGGTTGATCTCATCGACGCTGAGAACATGCTCGTCGACGTGGGAGTCATGGGGATGGTGCAGATGGCCGTCGTGAAGGTAGTCGACGTGGCCGTTGTGAACAATCGCGATGTGACCGCAGTTTGGACCGTGAACGTGGGGGTGATCAAGATGCTTGACACAAGCCATGGGCGTGCTCCTCAGTGCGCATTCCCAACATCAATATCACGAAAATAACCGTTCATCCAACTGTATCAACATCGCAAATACATGCATCACGCGATTGCGAGCCGGTTGCATCAAGCGGGCGCGTCCTGGCATCATCGAGGGATACGCCAGCAGAGACGGGCGCCGGATTCAAGACGGGAATCCGGCGCCGTCGGCTTCACTGCGCCTGGTTGGCGGCCATCTGCTGGTCGGCGAGGGCCTGAACGAAAGCGACGATCTTGGAGACGTCGTCCTCGGTCAGCTGTCCTTTAAACGACGGCATGCCCTTCTGGGTCGCAGCGCCTTCGAGCACCCAGGCCTTGGCGTTCTGTAGGACGGCCTTGTCGGAGTAGCCCAGGTTCGGGATGTTCCCACCGTTGTGGACAGCGGGCAGGCCGTGGCAGAAGAAGCAGTTGGCGACGTAGAGGCTGGCACCGGTGCCCACGTCCGCTTCGGTGTATGCGATCGCGTCCTGGACCAATTCCCCGGGCGCGGCAGCGACCATGTTGGGCATCTCCGCGGTGCCGCCGACCTTGAAGGTGAGGACCTTCCCCGGAGTGACGTTCGGTGCAGCACGGATCGTCTCCCCGAAGACCCCGCCCCAGCCGACAGCGAGGCTGATGTACTGGACACCGTCCCGTTCGAAGGTCATCGGGGCGGCCACCACGCCCGATGTCACCGGCGTCTCCCACAACATCTCGCCGTTCTGTGCGTTGTAGGCCACGAAGGTCCCATGAGCGGTCCCCTGGAAGACCAGGTTCCCAGCCGTCGTCAGCGTCCCGGCGTTCCACGGCGCGGGATACGCCACGCTCCAGGCCTCTTCCTGCTTGACCGGATCCCAGGCGACAAGCTTGCCCATCGCCGCAGACTTCGGCGGCTCTGCGTTGAACCCGAAGCCGAAGTTCCAGCCCATGCCCGACATCACCGAGCCCGGCTTGTATGTGTTGAACTCCCACTGCTTGTCATCGGTGACCGTCAGCGGGATGTGCTGTGCTGGCAGATAGACCAGCCCGGTATCCGGGTTGAAGCTCATCGGGTGCCAGTTGTGCGCCCCATAGGCCGACGGGATGGTCTCGAAGGACTCACCATCCGTCTGGCGGGCCGCGGGATTCTCAATCGGGCGGCCGCTCTCGTCATACCCCGTCGCCCAGCTGGTCGGGACAAAGTTGTTCGCGGAGATGAATTCCCCCGTCTTGGCGTCGAGGACGTAGAAGAAGCCGTTCTTCGGCGCCTGCATCACGACCTTGCGCGTGACCCCCTCCATCATCAGGTCGGTGACGATGATGTGCTGGGTGTGGGTATAGTCCCAGTTGTCGCCCGGCGTGCCCTGGTAGTGCCAGGCATACTCACCGGTGTCCGGGTTGATGGCCACGATCGAAGAGAGGAACAGGTTGTCCCCGCCCGACGGCGAGCGAAGCTTGGCGCTCCAGGGAGACCCGTTGCCGACGCCGATGTAGAGCAGGTTCAGATCCGGATCGTACGCCATCGCGTCCCAGACCGTCCCGCCGCCCCCTGCCTGCTTCCAGGCGCCTTCCGGATCCCAGGTCTTCAGCGCCATCTCCAGGGCTTCGTTTTCCTGAGTGTCGCCAGGGTTGGGAACCGTGTAGAACCGCCATGCCTGATCGCCGGACTCCGCGTCGTACGCCGTCACATAGCCGCGGACACCATACTCTGCCCCGCCGTTGCCGATCACGATCTTGCCGTTGATCGCCCGGGGCGCTCCGGTGATGGTGTAGGACCGGTCGTCCGCGCGCCCCTCGGCGATCGTGTCGACCTTCCACACCCGCTCGCCGGTGGCGGCGTCGATGGCGTGAAGGTAGCCGTCGTATGCTCCGACGTAGACCCGGCCCTTATAGAGCGCGACGCCGCGGTTGACGACATCGCAGCAGCCCTTATAGCCCCAGCCCCGATCCACCTCCGGATCATAGACCCAAAGCTTCTCGCCGGTCACCGCGTCGAGGGCGTGCACGATCGACCAGGAGCCCGTGACGTACATCACCCCATCCACGACGAGCGGGGTGGCTTCGACGCCGCGGATCGACTCCAGATCGTAGGACCAGGCCAGGCCAAGCTGGCCGACGTTGGTGGCGTCGATCCGCTTCAGCTGGCTATAGCGGGTCTCGCCATAGTTGAGGCCGTAGCTCGGCCACTCTGCATCCGTCGCATCGTTGGCGATGATCGCTTTGGTATCGAGCACGTTGATGCCGGGCTCGTCAGTCATGACGTCTGTGGTCTCTGGGGCCGGCGTGTTGGTCGACGCACACCCGGCGAGCACCATGGCGAATGGGAGGAGGGCTCCGAAGGCTGCAGTTGGATATGGGAACGACAAGGTTCTCTCCTGGTTTGGATGGTTCAGACAGTCTGTTCGGCTATGGAGGAGTCACCCCGGTTTTCACGGTGATCTGCCCATATACGCTGAGCGGAGGGCCGGGCTCGAAGTACCGGCCGCCCGCACCGTTGATTCGGACGTTGTCGACGTAGTCGACGTTCAGCAGGTTCCGAACGCCCAGCACGACGTCGACGCTGGACATGTCGCGGAGGGGGAGCGTGTATCCGGCACGAAGGCCGGCGAGCGTATACGAATCCGCGGTCACATCGTTGGCATCTGTAGCGACGATGTCCCCGACCAGCTCGCTTTCAACGGCGACATGCGCTCGCGCGCGGCTGTATCGAACCCGCACAAAGCCAAGATGTTCGGGTAAGCCCGGCGTTCGAAGCCCCTCTTGTTCGCCGCTCTCAAAGGTCGCCCGCATCCAGGTATACGCACCGGTCAGCTCAACCCCGGTGACCGGACGCACGTCGGCGCTCGCTTCGACGCCCCGACGACGAGAGCGGCCCGCGTTGGTGAAGAAGGTCCGCCCCTCTTCGTCTTCCTGTGGGATCAGCTCATCCTGAAGATCGATGATGAATCCAGCCACGTCGAGATCAAACATCGGCTGACGGAAGGCGACTCCCCCCTCTCCCTGAAGGGCACGCTGCGGATCCACGTCCGCGTCCAGGCCACCGCCGGCTGCAACCACAAGCTCAGAGATGGTCGGGGTCTCAAAGGACTGAGATGCGTTGGCATATCCTTCGAGGCCATCCATGACGCGGACACGAACGCCACCCTGCCCGGTGATCTGCTCGAACGTCCGCGCCCCGGACTGGTCGCCATCGTCGAGCAGGCGGTCCTCAAGATCATAGCTCACCTGATCCCAACGCCCCGAACCGAGCACAATCACCCGACGGGCGATCTCAAGCCGCTCCTGGACGAACGCCCCGATGTTCACCGCCTGCTCTGCCTGAGACAGCGAGAGCACGCCGTCCGGCACCCCCTCCGCGCTGCCTTCGTTGCGGCGATCGTCGACCTGCGCTTGCGCTTCGGCGCCGACGGTCAGATCGCTGCGCACCGTGCCGCCCCCGGCGGACCAGCGGTAGGTCGACAGCGCACCGTAAAAGTCCCGGTCAAACTGAATCGTTCGAAACGGAATGGCGCCATCAAAGGTCCGCAACCCACCATGCGCGACCAGCGTCCAGGCGTGATCGCGGTGGGGGGTGACCAGCAGCCGAACACCCGCCTGAAGCTGGCTCACCGCTTCACCCGTGCCAAAGTCACGGTTCACCTCTGCGGCCTGCTGCGGATCGGCGTCGGCGTCTTCTGGGGTGAGGGCGCCCGGATCGTCCGCGTATGGTGAACGAACGTAGTGCATATGCGTCGACAGCCGAACAGAAGGGGTGAGCCGAGCGGCAAGTCGCGTCTGCGCCACCGTCTGACGCATCCCAGACTGTTCTCGCCATCCGTCCAGATCGGTCTGGCTCACATACACCGATGCGTCCATCTCTTCCGTGCGCGTGCGCGCCGCCCCGGAGACCTTCCACAACCCGAAGGAGCCCACGGTCGTGCGAAGCTCTGCTTCGGCGCCGAGGCGGCCGGCTTGTGCCGTCTCCAACATCAAGACGCCGCCAGCAGCGTTTCCATACAAGCTGCCGGCAGGACCACGGAGGACTTCGATCCGACCCAGGTTGCCCGGGTCGACCGAGTCGATCTGGCTCTGTCCGTCTGGCAACGTCAACGGGATCCCATCCAGCACAACCCGAATGCCACGAATCCCAAACGCGGCACGGGCACCGAATCCCCGGATCGAGATCCGACTGTCCTGCGCGAAATTCCCCCGGTTCGCCACAAAAACACCCGGCGTCTGCCCCAACGCTTCGCCAAGTTCCAGCGTGGGCCGTCCCAGCTGGATCTGGTCTGTCGTCAGGACCGCCCCCGACACCGGCATCTGGCCCGCGACACTGGAGCGGGACGCAGTGATCAGCATCTCCTCTGATGCGGTCTCCAGCGCTGCGTCGTCGCCATCGTCCTGTGCATGGGCGTCGTTGATGACGGTCAGGAGCCCGGCGCACAAAAACACACACGCGAAATGTGTGGGGAGCGGCATCGGCGCACACCATACGGAGTCAGGCATCAAATCCCTGGGTAAGCTGATTTTGTGGCAGTGGAGGGCATCGTAGAGTGTGGTCTATCCAACCCATGCTGACGTGTTGGATAGCACAGATTCGACAATCCGTTCTCGGATCATCGTCTACAGTGCCGACCAGACTGACACTTTAGTGGCTTTGAGTAATTGAAAAACAGGTCAGCCGGGCGCAGGATTGTCGCGCATTCGCGTCACCGAAGCGACCTGAGCGCAACCCACGAAAGACAACCCGAACATCAGTTGCTCCTAAAAGAAACCGATATACGTATATTATTTTCCATTTTATGCATTTAGCAGTGAAAGGACTTACAACATCAGCAGATCGGGGTACGCAGAAGAGGGCGATCTCATGCCCTGGAGGATCCCGATGACCGGTGTCAAAGCGTTCTTGGAAGCCCGTGATTTTCTCTTGCAGCATCGTACAGACTACGACGCTGCACGGTCGGGTTTCCGCTGGCCAGACCTGCCGACCTTCAACTGGGCGCTTGACTACTTCGATCCAATGGCCGAACGGGTCGATCGGACCGCTCTGTGGATCGTGGACCGCGGCGGGGATGAGCGCAGGTTCAGCTTCAGGCAGCTGTCTCAGATGTCCAATCAGACGGCCAACTACCTGCGCCAGCTCGGCATCCGCCGCGGCGATCGGCTCTTGATCATGCTCAACAATGTCCCGGCGATGTGGCACACGATGCTCGCCGCAATCAAGCTGGGTGCGGTCTTGATCCCCACCTCAACGTTGATGACCCCCGATGAGCTTCGCGATCGTCTGCGGCGTGGAAACGTCCGCGCCGTGATCGCCGACGCCTCGCTGGCGGATCGGTTCAACGCATTGCCTGGGGACTATCTAAAAATCGTCGTGGGCGAGCCGGTGCCCGGATGGGCTTCCTTCGAAGACTTTCGACAGGCAGACGTTGATTTTTCACCGGATGGGGTAACGAAGCGAGACGATCTGCTGCTGCTGTACTTCACCTCTGGGACGACGTCGAAGCCGAAGCTTGTGGCCCACACCCACCAGTCGTATCCGATCGGTCACCTCTCGACAGTCTACTGGGTGGGCCTCCAGCCGGGGGACCTCCACTACAACATCTCGTCGCCCGGGTGGGCCAAGCACGCCTGGAGCAACTTCTTCGCCCCCTGGAACGCAGAAGCCACCGTCTTCATTTACAACCAGAACCGCTTCGATGCGCGGGCCACGTTGGACGTCGTGACCCAGAAGCAGGTCACCACGCTCTGTGCCCCGCCGACGGTCTGGCGGCTGTTTATCCAACAACGGCTGGGGGATTATGCGGTCTCGCTGCGTGAGCTGGTCAGCGCAGGGGAGCCCCTCAACCCTGAAGTCATCGCCCAGGTCGAGGCGGCGTGGGGCCTGACGATCCGGGACGGGTATGGCCAGACCGAGACCACCGCGCAGGTCGGCAACAGCCCGGGGCAGCCGCTGAAGCCCGGCGCGATGGGGCGGCCGATGCCCGGCTACCCGATCGTTCTCCTGGATCCACAGGGCCAAAAAGCCGACGAAGGCGAGCTGTGCATCCGGCTGGCTGATCGCCCTCTGGGGTTGATGACCGGTTACGCCGACGATCCGGACCGGACGCACAAGGCGATGGGCGGCGACGTCTACCGCACTGGAGACATCGTGACCCGGGACGCCGAAGGCTACATCACCTATGTGGGCCGCGCAGACGATGTCTTCAAGGCCTCGGACTATCGCATCAGCCCCTTCGAGCTGGAGAGCTGCCTCATCGAGCATCCCGCGGTCGCTGAAGCCGCGGTGATCCCCAGCCCGGACCCGGTTCGGCTGGCCGTGCCCAAGGCGTTCATCGTCCTCGCACAAGGCGTGCCCCCCGATGAAGAGACCGCCCTGTCCATCTTCGCGCATAGCCGGAAGATGCTGGCGTCGTTCAAACACATTCGCCGGCTACAGTTCTCCGATCTGCCCAAGACCATCTCCGGCAAGATCCGCCGGGTCGCGCTTCGTGCCCAGGAAGTCGATGCCCGGGCGCACGGCGGCCGTCAGCCCAACGAATACTGGGAGAGCGATCTGAAGTGACCGCCCACCGCGCCCGGCCACAGCGGTTACCGGATGAAGGCCGGACGAGCCGGAGGGGGCATGCCAGACGATCTGATCATCGATGACAAGCACACCATCCCCGGGTGGCGTCTCGTCGTGGAGACCGCGCGCAGCGGCGGGCCAGGGGGGCAGCACGCCAACACCGCGGACACCGCCGTCCGGCTTCGGCTGCACCTGGGCAGCGTGGTGGAGGTGCACCGCGCGGTGCTGTCCCGCATCCGCCGGGCCTACCCGGGCTATGTGACCAACGATGACGAGCTGCTCATCCACGCCAGCACGTCTCGCTCTCAGTCGTCCAACCTCCAGGACGCCTACCAGCGGATGGGCGACATCTTCCGCGAGCACCTCACGCCGCCCCGCCGGCGACGCCCCCCCCCCCCCCCCCCCCCCCCCCCACACCCCCCCCCCCAAAAAAAAGGAAAAGAGGAGGGGGGGGG
>JBCBLB010000101.1:0-18740 GCA_038520555.1 Myxococcota bacterium
GAACCTTCAACACCGCGTCCGGCTCCGCAGCCACCGTCAGCGGTGGGATCAACAACACGGCGAGCGGACAGAGTGCGGCCATCAGTGGAGGAAGCACGAACACCGCGAGCGGACAGGGTGCATCGGTTTCTGGCGGCAACAGCAACCTCGCTTCTGCCGATGGCGCTGCGGTCTCCGGGGGAAGCGCGAACACCGCGAGCGGCGTCTTCAGCGCCATCAGCGGCGGAAGCACGAACACCGCGACCGGACAGAACGCTGCGATCGCCGGTGGATACCTGGGCAACGCCTCTGGCGACACGGCCTCGATCAGCGGTGGACGCAGCAACATCGCGAGCGGCGACTGGTCCGCCATCCTCGGCGGACAGACCAACGTCGCGAGCGGACAGTACGCCATCATCGGCGGTGGATGGCAGAACATCGCCAAGGCTGAGAACAGCAGCGTCGGTGGTGGGTATCAGAACACGGCCTCGGGTGGGTATGCGTCGGTCTGTGGGGGTCAGCGCAACACGGCCTCGGGTCAGTATGCGGTGGTGTGTGGCGGCAATGGCAACCACGCCAGCGGCAACAGCGCGTCAGTCAGCGGCGGCACCTTGAACGAGGCGCGGGGCCAGAACGCCGGAGTTGCCGGTGGGCAGGCCAACCTGGCGACCGCGGTGTCGTCGGTGGTGGTGGGGGGGTACCTCAACACGGCCAGCGCGCTCCAGGAGGTCGCGGGGATTCCAGAGTCTGAGGACGCGGGCGGCGCGCTGTCGGACCTGAGCAGCTATGTGACGGTCGACACTAGCAGCGACGAGATCGTCTTCAGCGGGGTCAACG
Source organism: Myxococcota bacterium (assembly GCA_038520555.1). Classification (GTDB taxonomy): domain Bacteria; phylum Myxococcota_A; class UBA796; order UBA796; family UBA796; genus JBCBLB01. The sequence continues at coordinate 817 of JBCBLB010000101.1, forward strand.
TCTACATCCAGTCCGGAGAGGGCGCCACCGATGACAACGGCGCGCTCTCGGGGCTGGGGAACCTGATCATTGGCTATGCCAGCGGGGCGGGCTCCGAGAGCCGGACCGGCAGCCACAACCTCGTCCTGGGAGACCGGCACGATTGGACTGGCTACGCAGGCATCGTGGCCGGTGACAGCAACACCATCTCGGGCTCGATGTCCTCAGTGCTCGGCGGGAGCCGCAACACCGCCAGCGGCTATGGCGCGGTGGTCACCAGCGGCTACCTCAACGAAGCCAGCGGCAGCTACGCGGCGGTGCTCAGCGGCATCGCCAGCACTGCGAGCGGCAACTACGCCGGCACCGTCGCCGGAGACAACAGCGTCGCCAGCAACTACGCAGCCGGAGTCCTCGGCGGCTTCTACAACACCGCCTCCGGCTCGCTGTCCACCATCAGCGGCGGCTCTGGCGGCTCCGCCAGCGCCACTGCCGCCACCATCAGCGGGGGCGTCGGCAACAGCTCCGACGGAGACTACTCCGTCATCAGCGGTGGCACCGGCAACGTCACCTCTGCGCAGTACAGCGTCGTCAGCGGCGGGGCGTTCAATACGGCGAGCCATGAGTCCGCGACGGTCAGCGGCGGCGCGTACAATACAACGTCTGCAGCCGAAGACCACACGCCTTGAGCGCTGCGGCCGTCCCCATTTTCGCGCCGTCCCCATTTTCGCTGGGTGCTTCGGGGGAGAGATCAGAAGGCGTCGTGTCTTCGGCGCCGCTCGGAGGTGAACTCTTCGGTGGTGTCCTGGGTGACGAGTTCGTAGAGGGTGGCCTGCTTCCCTTCCATCGGTCGGAGGATGCGGCCGAGCCGCTGGACGTGCTCGCGGACGGTGCCGGTTCCGGACAGGACGATCCCCACCTCAGCGGCGGGCAGGTCGACGCCTTCGTTGAGGACGCGGCTGGTGACGAGGGTGGGCAGGTCGCCGGTGCCGAAGTCTGCGAGGTACTGCTTGCGCTCCTTGAGGTCGGTCTGGTGGGTGATGCAGGGGACCAGGAATTCTCGGGAGACCCGATAGGCGGTGGCGTTGTCATGGGTGAAGATGATCGTCCGCCGCCCGGCCTCCTCATCGAGGATGGTGCTGAGCAGATCCAACTTTCGCTCGGTGCCGTGGGCGATGCGCTTATAGGTGAGGTACGCCTTGAAGGCGGCCCGGCCGGCCTTGGAGCGGGCGGCGGCTTTGAGGAACTGCTGCCATCCGTAGGGCCCGCGCATCGAGATGCTGTTGCTCCGGATGAAGTCGCGGTAGGTCTGGCGTGCGGCCTGGTAGGCGGCGGCCTCTTCGTCGGAGAGCTTGACGGAGAGGCGGATGACTTCATATTTGGCGAGGTACTCGCCGCTCAGTTCGGTGATCTCGCGGCGGAAGACCACGGGGCCGACCGGCCCGTCGAGGAGCGTCTCACGGGCGTCTTCTCGCTCGAAGGTCGCGGTGAGTCCGAGGCGGAAGGGCGCCATGGCGCTCTCAGCGGCGGCGAGGTAGGCGGGGGCGGGCAGGTGGTGGACCTCATCGAAGATGATGAGCCCGAACCGGTCGCCGTAGCGGTGCAGATGGAGGTTGGCGGAGTCATAGGTCGAGACGGTGATCCGCTCGATCTCATGGTGTCCGCCGCCCATCAGCCCGACCGGGCCAGAGAAGACCGCGTCGAGGCGCGCATGCCACTGTCCGACGAGGTCGAGGGTCGGCGCCAGGACGAGGGTGGGGCGCTTCGTGCTGGCGATGGCCATCTCGGCGACGAAGCTCTTTCCCGTGCCGGTGGGGAGGATGACGACGCCGCGGCGACCGTTGTGGATCCACTGGTCGACGGCCTGCTGCTGGTAATCGCGGGGGGTGCGGTTGGCGGTGTGCGCCAGATCGGACAGCGCGGCCCACTGTCGGGCGTCATCGGTGTAGGGCCGGTCGTCTCGGCGCGCTTTCAGGACGACGTCGGGATATCGCCAGGCGGGACCGCGTGGGGCGCTGATCCGATCGTCGTGCTGGAAGCCGTCGGGCAGATCGGAGAGGTGGGCGCCCTCGACAACGAGGGTGCCTCCATGAAATCGTATCGTCCACATCGGATCTTCTTTAGCACGCCGCCCGCCGCCTGGAGTCTCTGGATGCTGTTCCTGCTGCTGTTGTTGATTGTTGGCCCTGGCCGCGCAGATGAGCGAGCGGCGTATCAACGGTGGGCGGCATCCCAAATGGTGGTGGCGCATCCTGAGCCCGACTATCACTTCGTCGCGGATATTCATGCCCGACTGGCCCCGCTGGTTCACGATCGGTCCGGCGTGGTCGAGCCCTTCGTCGCGGGCCTGACTGTGGAGAAGCGGCCGGTCTGGGCGTTTCGGGTCTCGGATCCGACGCGGCCGGTCCAGCAGAAAATGTTCGTCTTTGGCGGGATTCACGCGTTGGAGTGGGTGGGTGTCGAGTCGGCGTTCCTGTTTCTGGAGGACATGATCCGCAACCCGCCGCCGGGGGTTGAGGTGATCGTGATCCCGATCCTGAACATGGATCGGCGTCTGGTGGTGGAGGCCGATCTGTTGGCGGGGCGTCGGGTGTATCGAAGGGCCAATGCCAATATGGTTGATCTGAACCGGGATTTTGCGGTCAACCGAGAGAGCCGCGCGATCTGGCGGCACATCCTCCCGCGGCGGTACGCGACTTCACCGGGACCGCTCTCTCAGCCCGAGAGCCAGCTCATCGATCGGCTCGCCGATCAGGAGCGGTTCGATGTGGCGGTCAGCATGCATTGTTTTGGAGGGTATCTGTATTATCCGTGGTCTGGCCTGTTTGAGCGTCCGCCAGACCGCGAAGAATTCGTAGAGATGGGTTTTGTGATGAAGGAGGCCCAGGACGGTCGAGGGTATCGGGTTCAGCAGCTATCTCATTGGGGGTTCTTCTTTCGGGCGCTAGGGTCTGAGATCGACCATTTGTATGGGAAGTATGGAACGAAAGCGTTCCTCATCGAGATGACCCGGTCGGGCTATACGCTCAATCCGAAGACGTGGAGCGATCCGTTCCGGGCGTATAACCCTGAAGATCCGGAGAAGCATCGACGGATGGGGGTGCAGGCGCTTCGGGCGCTGGCGTGGCACATCAGCGAGCCGTGAGCGGTGCTGTCACTGGATCGTTACGGGTGGCGAGGATGCCGTGTTGTCCGAAAGGACAGATTCGATTTATAGAAAGGACAGAGATGTCTATGCGATACTCCAGAAGACTTTGAATGGGGCGGACACCATGGAATCAAATACGGAGCAGAGCACTCCGGAGGCCATCCCACGCATCATCGAGCCGCGTCATGAGGGAGCTGCGCCGACCACGTCTATCGAGACGACCGCGCCAGCGACGGAGGGTGTAGAAGCCCGCACGGCTTCGATGCTCCACGGGGTGTTCGGCAACGGCATCATCCATACGGCGTTGTCGCAGTCATCGGCGGACGGCTTCACCTCGCTGGTGGGGGACAGCCTTCGTGCGGGTCTCGCGGGTTTTGAGCATCAGCAGGCGATGGGACCGCAGTCATCGAACCAGGCGGTGCAGCGTCTGATGCGTCGCGCCCATGCCAACCCAGGCGGTAGCGCTGGTGCGGCGCCGGGTTTGGTGGAGAAGGTGCTTCAGCGGGGTGGGCAGCCGCTGCCCGCTGAGCTTCGCGCGCGCCTGGAGAAGACGTTCGGTCAGGATCTCAGCGGGGTTCGCATCCACACCGACGGCGCCGCGGCCAAGGCGGCCGAGTCAGTGCAGTCCTATGCCTTCGCGGTCCGTCAACATGTCGTCTTCGGCCAGGGCAATTTCCGCCCGGGAACGCCTGAAGGTGACGAACTGATCGCCCATGAGATCGCCCACGTCGTCCAGTTTCTGGAGAACCGGGTGGGGCGGGCCACGGGGATGGAAGATGGCGTCCCCGTCACCTCTCCGACCGATGCGGTCGAACGTGAGGCAGAAGAAGCCGGTCGTGCGTTCGCTCGTGAGACCTCCACAGATAGCTCTGCAGAGACCTCTGCATCTCATGAAATGCCCGGCTCCGTTGATGCGAGCAGTCCGGCCGTGATGGGGTCTGGGCACATGGGCGTGGGGGATCTGGGCTTCACCGAAGGGGCGGCGGTTGCTGCGCCGGTCGCGGGTGCTTCGGCTGCGGGTGCTTCGGCTGCGGGTGCGGTTGATGCGGCCGCGCCGGTGTCGCGTTTGGTGGCATTGGATCCGGGACCTGCGGTGAATCTGGGGTTGGATGAGGAAGAAGAAGAGGAGGTCCAGACCGCAGCGGATGAGGCGGCCCGGCGGGTCCGTGAAGAGATCGAGCGTCACAACGCTCAGCCCGATCAGTCAGAGGCGGAGGGGGTAGACCAGCACAACCAGCAGACGTATCAGGCGCCGGAAGAGACCCCAGACGCCCAGCAGGCGGACACGGCAGAAGAAGAGGTGGCTGATGAGCAGGCTGCTGAGGAAGAAGCCGCGGCGGGTCCAGCTGCGGGTGAGGCGGAAGCGGAAGGGGAGGCTGTCGACGTCCAGCCCGCCCAGGAAGAAGCCCCTGAGTCTGAAGAAGCGCCAGCGCCGGCAGAGCAGGAACAGGGCGGCGCCCCTGCGCCGGCCGGCGGCGGTGGTGGCGGCAGCGCCCCTGCGCCAGCCGGCGGTGGTGGTGGTGGCGGCGGTGTCATCGAACTCGATGGTATGGTCGACTACTACATGGAGACCAACTGGGACCGCTCCGATTACGATGAGAAAGTCGGCGAATTGAACCTGGAGCTGGCCGGGCTGGCGGGCACGACGCTTGACCGGTTGATGCCGGCGGAGACGCCGGCGGGGGTGCGCTCGGCGCTCAACCTGGTCAGCGGTGCTGGAGCAGCCGGCATCGACGCCATGATCACCGGGGCGCTCAAGGCGATCCCAGGGGTGGGCTCGATCGTCCACATCCTCACGGGCATCAAGGACATCTGGACCAGCGCCAGCACCTACAGCGAGCTCGACGACAGCTTCGGGATGTGGGTGAACATCATCCGCAACATCGCCGACCTGATCGGGTCGGTCGTGGGCAACATCGGCGACCTCGCCACGGTGGTCCAGGACATCGCCGCCATCTCGGTGGTCGGGGCGCCGTTGGCCGGGCTCATCGCGTTCTGCGGTGAAATCGGTGACGCGGTCGGGATCACCTGTGACACGATCAAGACGACCTGTTCGGTCATCAGTACGATTCACAACGTCGTCCAGGCCAACGAGGCGGAGCGCAACAACGACTTCCGCCGGGCTGCGAAGTATCGTTCGCTGGCTCAGGGCAACGCCATCAACGCCGTCGTCGACTTCATCGGCATGGTCAGCACGCTCGGTTCGATGGGCACGGCGAACGCCCTCCCCGGTGAGGTGGGTGAGGACATCGCCGAAGCGGCAGGCAACAGCTTCCGGGACATCGCGCGTGAGGCGATGGCCAAGGGCGCCCTTGGCATCAAGGGTGACAACATCGGCACCGCCCGTGAACAGATCAAACGGGGCAAGAACAGCTGGCTCACCGGGACGGGCAGCTTCCAGAACCTGATGTACCACATGGGCCTGGGCGATGCGATGGCCTACGGTCCCGACGGGCTGTTCGGGGGGCGCTATATCGAGCCCAGCGGAGTCAGCGGCGATGGTGAGGTGGCCCGGCTTCTGTCTGGTGCCCGGCAGGAGACCCAGCAGGTCTTCGACGACGCCTGGGCGGAGCTTGATGGGAACAACCCGAAGTGGAACCAGAAGCTTATCAACGATATCCTCAACCCTTCGGAGGGCTCGTGGCTGCAGGCCTACTCTGACGCGCTGTCCCCGACGGCGCTGGCCGGTCACATGGCGGGCTGGACCCTGGGCATGATCAACACCGCCGATGAGTTCACCAGCGGCGCTGTGACGGAGGGCTTTCTGGGCCTCGCCCGTCTCGCTGAGGACGTCATGGGTCCTGGCATCGAGACCATCGTTCAGTGGATGAACGAGGCAAAGGATCCCCTGGAGGAGACGTGTCTGACGCTGGCGGATGCGCTCCGTCAGCAAGAGGTCTCGCTGCAGCTGATCCGGGACGGCATCCCGCCGGTCCAGGATTTCCTCACCCAGGTCAGCACCTTCACCGAGCAGGGCGAAGCGCTCGACGGCTTCATCAGCAACATCACCGGCACCCTGGGCGGTTGGCATATGACGGGTGAGCGGCTGGGCATCCCCGACTATGTGCCCGCGTTCACCTATCAGTGGGCCCTTGACGCCTTCAACAGCATGCTTGATGGCATCATCAGCTCCGTCAACGATGCCAAGAACACCTACCTGCCGCAGCTCGACCAGTTTATCGAGACCTGGACCGACTGGGGGCAGGAGCAGCTCAAGAGCATCGAAGATGCGGTCCGAGAAGGCGGCGAAGTCGAGGTGATGCTCCAGGAAGCCCACCGCACCGTCGCCGATGGCCTCGCCCAGATGCTGGAGTCCTTCGCCAACTGGGAGATCCTCGGCGAGGTCAACTTCGAGGAGATGGTCCAGTGGTGCGTCGACCGCGCCGAAGCCTACGCCCAGGCCGTCGAAGACCAGTCCTACTCTGCGCGCCTCGATGAGTTCAAGAACTACCTCCGCGGCGAAGCCCAGAACCAGGTCAACGACTGGAAGGCCAACTATAGCGATGACGTTGAGCAGGCCTATTCGCCCGAAGTGCCTGCGAATGAGCTGGCCGCCGTCGATGAGGCCTGGACCCTTATCGAGGCCCGCTTCGACGAGCTGCGCGCGGAGCAGCCGGACTGGGCTGCCAACAACCAGCGGATGGTCTGGCGCGCCCAGGCGGCACGCAACACCGCCCGCGCCCAGGCCGGCAAGACCGGCCAGCAAGCGATAGAGGCGTTCTGGGGTGCTGCCAACGAGATCGCCGAAGTCGGCAGCGCCATCGGCGCATAGGTGAAGGAACGCGGAATGAGCTTCGTCGCCGTCATCATCGCCGCCATTGTCATCGGCGGCCTGATCCTCGTCCTCGCCACCGGCGGCGGCATCTACCTGATGCGACAGCGCGCTGCGGTCGGAGTTGCGCAGAGCGCCGTCGTCGCCGAACAGCTCGGCCTCTCCCAGGTCAACCAGCCCATCGGGAAAGTCCCGGCCTGGTTTGCGGGAGAGGTAGACGGGGTCACGGTCCTCCTCGCCTGCCTGCGGGTGCGCGAAGGCAGCGGAACCTACTCTCGGCATGAGACCAACCAGATGTGTCGGATCGTCGTTCCCGTCTCGGCGCCGATCGACGGCGCGGTGTATCGGAAGAAACAAGCCGCCAGCGCCGATCGGTTCGAAGCCCGGTTCACGGGAGACCTCGCCGCGGTGCCCGCCGGGGTTCGGCCGCAGATGAGCCAGTTCGTTGATGAGCACGGCTACCTCTGGCTGTCCTCCCGGTCACGGGGCGATCAGGTCGCCCTCGCCAGGGACGCTGCCAGAGATGCCCCCGCCATCCTCCTCCATAGCCAGGAAGTCGACACGGAGACGCCCGATCTGAGACCGATCAAAGCGGCGATTCGGGATATGGGGGCCATCGCCCGCGGCCTGGAGCGGTCGTGAACGCGGACTGGACGCAGGCGTTTCGGCCTCGGCCGCAGCTCGACGGCCTGTTGGCCCTTCCCCACCTCCTCCGCCTGCAGTCGCGGGACGATCTGGATGAGCTGCAGCGGGTTCTCGTCGTGCTGCGCCTCGCTGAGGTCAACCGGCGGTTCCTCCCTGAAGCCGCGCTGACTGCCCTCGATAAGGCCGATGAAACCGTCCGAAGCGCAGACCTTACCGATTGGCCGCAGCTCCACCCGGCGACGATTCGCGCCGCGGCATGGCTGGAGGGGAGCGCGCTCGCGGAAGCCGAAGCCCAGCTCGCCGATGTGCCCGAGAACAGTGGGGTGCGGGCGCTGCTGCTGGCCCGCTGTGCTCACCTCGGCGGGCAGCTGCAGGCGGCCCTGGACGGCTACTGGAATGCTGCGCAGATGGCCAACGCATCGCATCAGCCGCTTTCTGCAGAGACCGAGTTGGAGGCGCGCTCGTATCACCTCCGTCTCCGGCTCGCCCAGCGCGAGCTCCCAGAGGATGAGATCGCCGCCTTCGATCAGACCGCCCAGGCGATGGGGGCTGGGATGACCCAGAGCCTGCACCGGGCCGTCGTCCAGGCTCACCGCGATGGCCACGTCGAGGCCCTCAGCGACGGCTTTATCAAGGTCGCTCACACGATGACCAGGGCTCGGTATCTCGAAGGACACGCGCATCTCATCGCAGAGCTGGCGCCGCTCCCGGTGCAGGTTCATGGGGCGATGGTGACGCATCGCGACGACCCCGCCGCCTATGTGACCGCGATCCTCAGCCTGTCGTCGCTGGCGTGGCGGGCGGGCTACACCCTCGAAGGGTACGAGGTCGCCGCCTATGGCGTCCGCGTCGGCGCCCGGCGCTTTGGCGATCACCGGGTGGTGGGCCTCAGCGTGTACCTGGACGGCCTCCGGGAGCGCGCCGGCGCGCAGACCTGGCAGCAGCTTCAGCAGAAGGCCGCACAACGGGCCCGAGCGGCGCAGGCGCGACGAAACGCTTAAACTTCTCGTATGCCCAGAACAATCCGATTTTATGGCGTGCACGACGACTTCGGCGCGTTCTCCAACTTTGCCCCCGCCCCGATTCGGTTGAAGAAGAAACGCTGGCCAACCACAGAGCACTACTTTCAGGCGCAGAAGTTTCAGGATGCTCGACTGCAGGAGAAGATCCGGAAGGCCAACTCGCCGATGCTCGCAGCGCGGATGGGCCGCGATCGGAAGAACCCGCTCCGCCGAGATTGGGCGTCCGTCAAAGTCGGGGTCATGCGAGATGCCGTGCGCGCGAAGTTCGAGCAGCACGACGATCTCGCCGCGCTGCTGCTCTCGACCGGGGACGCTGTCCTCGTCGAACACACCGAAAGAGACGCCTACTGGGGCGACGGCGGCGATGGCTCGGGCAAGAACATGCTCGGACGGATCCTGATGGAGATCCGAGAAGAGCTGCGCCTCGCCCAGGAGTGGTCGTAGCAAGCGTTATTTCAGCGGAATCGACCGATTCGGTGGCAGCGGAAGCGAGGTCTCCGCCCCGTTGCTCAGCGAGATATGATGCAACGCCCCGTTCGCCTCCACAGAGGCCACGATGAGCGAGGACGCGTCCGGACTCAACTTATGGGTCAGGCCAATAGAAAAGCATCTTATAACGGATTTGTGACGGTCGTCTGATACTTCGTTGTGTCTTCCAAACCCAGGAGATACAGCATGTGGCGTGCCTTGCTTCTCTTGCCCCTTCTCTTCGGCTGTGATTCCGACACCGATCCTGACACCGGCAATATTGAAGAAGCCGATACGGACACAGACACCGATGCAGACAGTGACACAGACAGTGACACAGACAGTGACACAGACAGTGACACGGATGCCGATGGTTCGGGGCTCTCTCCGGATACGCTAGATGGAACCTGGGCGTTGAGTAGTTTTACCTCAACCTTTGATGGTGGTGGATCGATTCAGACTGATCTTCCAGTAGATGCTGGTGATCGGGTGATCTCTATGCGGATGCTCGTCTCTTCTGGGGCAGGGACGCTTGAGATGGTGACGACGACCGCAGATGGGGAGGCGGCGGACATCGATCTGTCGTTTGTGGTGGAGACGGGTGACGCGCCGGGGTCGGTCGCGTTGGTCTCTGTGATGCGTGGCGGCGATACACCAATCACAGATGGGAGCTGCACTCTCGGGGAGGGCGGCGACAGCGTCCGCTGTATCGCTGGTGTCGAGACCGATCCGGACGGAGAGGCGGTCTGGCTCGCCGAGCTGGAGCAGTAACGTGCTTTTACCGCGTTTCCTCAGCCATAGGTTCCCTCTGGGAGGTTGCGAGAGGTGCTGTTGCTGTAGCCGTGCAGGGCATCGTCGAGCGCCTTCCGGTGACGCTGCATCAGGCCTGTGAAGCCCTCGAAGACCCGCGCGGGCGTCTTGAGCGCGCCGCTGAGGACGGTCCCCCAGCTCAGCGGCAGCCCTTCGGTGAGGGGGGTGAGGGATGCCAGCGCTCCGCCGACGCTCTGCGACCACGCCACCGCGGTGTCGAAGCTGGGGTTGGCCTGGAAGGCCAGCAGCCCCCGCCGATCGGTGATGGTCGTCGCGACGTTGGCCATTTTCACGTACTTGTCGAGCTTGCCGACGGCGTCGGACAGGCCTGAGAATTTCGAGGTGTCGATCTGCTGCGGCAGCGCGTCCGCGACCACCGGCCCCAGCGCCGCCGCCTTGCTGACGTAGTCGTTGATTTTGCCGACGATTTCGGTTGCGCTGGACGTCAACTTCTGCAGGGCGGTCTTCTTGCCGTCCTTCATCTTCTTCAGATCGGCCTCTGAGTTCGCCAGCCGGGCGCGAAGCTCGTTGAGGCGCTTGCGATCTTCCGGCGAGAGATCGTCTTCATCCTCGGTCCAGCCGAGCTTGTCTTCGATGTACTCGATCTCGCTCTCCAACCACCCGATCTCTCCTTCACACATCGAGATCTGGGCGTTGATCTGGGCTTCGGCCTCAGTGATCATCTTCGCGACGGCGTCGCCGGGCATCGGGATGCCGATTAGCCCGGCCATCGCGCCCACCCCGGCGGCCATTGCGGCGCCATGCTTCTTCATGACCGCCTCATACTCTGCGCGGGTGACCTCTTCGCCGCCCTCCCACTTCAACTCGCCGCGGTTGTAGCTGTTGCTGGGGGTGTCACGGCCGCTGTAGCTGTTCCGGCGCCCCCATGGCGAACTCTGGCCGCCGTTGGTCGCGATCGTCTCCTGCATCGCCGCGTTGCCTGGGTACATCCCTGCGTTCATCGTGCCGCCTGCTGTCGGGGCAGAGGCCTCGGTGTTTTGCTCAGATCCCTGGGTGGTGGGACGCTGCTGCTGTTTCATCGAGGGCTCCTGTTCTCGCTGCAGAACACGCTCATCTGCCCTTGATTGTATGACCCGGCTCGACCTCGAATCATTAAACCACCAGCGCCCTTCATTAATTCATGGTCGAGCAGAAGACGTACGGCTCCATGGGTGGGAGGCGTTCCGTTCGTCTGGAGAACGCAACGCCATCCAAAGTGTGAATGGGACGGTGTCCTGGGCGAGGACCTGCTGCACATCCCAGACGCGCTGCGGCGTCCGCATCATCGGTAAACCGCCACACCGGCGGCGGAAGATATTGGCGAGAGATCAACTTCGACCTGGGCTTACGGCCATGACATTCGCTCACCGAAGGCGTCGCCGAGGCACAGCCGCTGAGAGAGCGGATCGCGCCCCCGGCGTCTTCAGAGGGTGGACGTGGTCATGGTTCAAGGGCACTGATTCATGTTGGGATCTTCGGTGTCGAGCATATGGATGCGGATCACGTCGGAGCCTTCGCGTTCGATGCGAACGTTGTCCAGGCATGTTTCCCGAATTCGGCGGTTCACAACGTCGATGGCCCCTTTGACGGCGCGCTCCTCAAAATGCAGCCGGTCCATCCGGCTCAGGCGGAATTGGTGCACATCGCCATCTGAGCCGAGATGATCGTAGCCGTTGTTGAGCCGGTCATCCAACAGGCGGCGGATATCGTCTCCTGACGCAGAGGAGTGAACGATCAGGATGTCGTGGGACGCCTGCGTGACGGCGCCACCGTGGGGAGCAGCGCCCCGATGGCCAGACTCATCACCGCCGCGATGAAGAACAGTCGGATGTACATGGCTGGCGATCTTTGCACGATTTCGTCAAGGTCAAGCCAGCGTAGCGGACCAGATCGGATCAGGCGTTGGGTTGCTTGAGGGGCTGAGCGTTTCGCGGTCTGGCGTCGACGGGCTCCGCGGCGGTCGCGCTGTCGGGAGCCTTCGTCAATGTGGCTTCGATCTTATCCAGGTTATCTCTGCTTTTTCCATAATCGATCATCGTGGTTGAGATGATGGGGCGGCTCTCGACATGGAGGTGGCTGCCCCCCGCTGCGGGCTCGACCCGTGCGGTGACGATCTCCCCGAAGGATTTGAAGGTGATTCGGGTCTTCGCGGTCAGGGACTGGTCATCCCGCTCAACGGAGGAGACGCCGAGGGCCCGGATCGCGTCCTGTGCGGCGAGGAGCGCGTCCGCTGGAGAGAGAGGCACGAAGAGGGTGCGGCGCTGATGGACGTCGACCGGTTGAAACGCATGCCGTCCCCCGTTGGTTCCGGTCACTGCCATCGAGAGCGAGGCGAAGACCGCCATGAACAATCCGAAGAACGCGCCGCCCAGGACCCACATCACAACCAGGATAGACAACGGGATGCCTGGTTCCAAAAAGGACATGAACACCATCATGCAGAGGCTGTACGGCGCGCCAGTGAGGATGGCGACTCGCCATCCGAATGGGACTCGATTCCATCGTTCTTTCATCACGATAAGTTATCTCAGGACTCATGAAGGGTCTCCTTCTCGTCTGATGTGGGGTCTACGGCCGATCTTCGCGATGTAGGCTATACTGAGACCTCTGCGAGGCATGAGACGTCGCCATGGACACACCTCTCCGGGGTTACGCGTTCGGTCCGTTCCGGGTCCATCTGTCTCCGCGACAGCTTCTCCGTGGCGATCAGGTGCTGCGTGCTCAGCCGATGGTCATTGACCTGCTGCTCTGCGGTTTGCGGCGTCCGGGGGTGGTTATCTCCCGGCAGGCCCTTGCGGAGAGCCTCCGAACCGAGGGCGCGCTCTCGGATCAGTCGCTGAGCCAGCTCGTCTACAAGCTTCGCAAGCTTCTTCGTGAGCACAAGCGGTGGTGGCGCTCGGTCCATGGCCACGGCTACTGCTTTGATGCGCCGGTTCAGGAGATCACCGCGCCGCTTCCTGCGCGACAGGCCGCACCATCTCCCAGCGAACCGGTTGTCCCCAACAACCTGCCGCTGCCGCAGAGCGCCTTCGTTGGACGGCATCAGGAGCTTCAGTCGTTGGATGCGTTGCTGGGCAACGCGCTTCGGCTCATCACGATCATGGGGACGGGTGGGTTGGGCAAGAGCCGGCTGGCCTTGGAGCTGGCGCGCCAACAACACGCCGCCGCGCCGACGCGCTGGCCAGGTGGGATCTGGTTTGTCCCATTGGTCGATGTCCGCACCGCAGCCGGCATCTGCCTGGCGGTGGGCCGCGCCATGGGGATTCCGGTCGAGCGGGCGCCCCAGCAGCGGCTCCTGTGGGCGCTCCAGAACCGGGGACCGACGCTCTTGATCCTCGACAACTTCGAACAGATCGTCGCGCATGCGCCAGAGACGGTGGATCGCTGGCTCAGCGAGATCCCCATGCTGCGCTGTGTGGTGACCAGCCGGCAGCGGCTGGGGCTGTCTGGAGAGCAGCTCTTCAGCCTTGGCCTGCTCAATGAGGCGGACGCGCTGGCGCTGTTTGAGGCGCGCGCCCAATTGGTGCAGCCACGGTTCCTCTTGCGAGAGGACACCCGGGCCGATGTGGAGTCGCTGGTGGGGTTGTTGGATCGGCTCCCGCTGGCCATCGAGCTGGCGGCGAGCCGGTGTCGGATGCTCTCGCCGCGGATGCTGCTCGACCGGATGAGCCGCCGCTTCGCGCTGCTGAAGGGCAACATTCGCGATTTCTCCGAGCGACACCGCGCCCTTCATGTGACGCTGGAGTGGAGCTGGGAGATGCTCGACGAGACGATGCGCATGGTCCTGTGCCAGTGCAGCGTCTTCGATGGTGGGATGAGCCTTGAGGCGGCCCGAGCCGTCATCGAAGTTCCGCCCCAGGGGGATGAAGAGGCGCTCTGGGTTGAAGATATGCTCGCGGAGCTGCTTGATCGTTCGCTGCTACAGAGTGACGACGACAGTGCACAGGGCCGCCTTTCGATGCTGCTGTCCATCCAGGAGTTCGCGGCTGGGAAGGTTGCGAACCAACCGCTCGACGCCGACGCGTTGGCCCGACGACATGCATCGTTCTTTGCTGGTTTTGATGGGGTGGGTGCCTCTCCATCGGAGAACATCGAGCTGGACAACCTCATGGGCGCGGCGCAGCGGGTGTTGTCTGTCCAGCAGGTGCGGCCGCGGGACCTGGACGACGCGGTGCGGTGCGCGCGCGCGGTGCGGCGTGTGCTGCAGAAGGTGGGGCCGCTCGATGAGGGGGCGGTGTGGATGACGCAGCTGGCAGCGCATGACGCGTTCACTCCCCAACACCGCGCCCAGCTGTTCATCCAGGCTGGGCACCTGCGGCTGAGCGGCGGCACCCCCATCCAGGCGGAGACGTTGCTGCGGCAGGCGCAGGCGCTCCTCGATGATCACGATGACCCCGAGATGCTGATGCTCCAGGGGATGGTCGCATGGCACCAGGGCCGCGGCGAAGCGGCGGAGGCGGCCTACCGCAAGGCGCTTCCCCTCACACAGGCGGACGGTTCGCGGCGAGAAGAGGCCCGGATCCTTGAGCGGCTGGCGCGCATCGAGGAGCGGGCGGGGAACGTGGAAGACGCCGAGCGGCATCGCCGGCGATCGCTGGCCATCTCCCGAACGATCGCCGATCGCGTCCTCGAGTCGAAAAACCTGAACAATCTGGGGATCCTGCTCCACAACCAGGGGCGGTTTGAAGAGGCAGAGGCGTGTTTTGTGCAGGCCCTGGAGATCGCCGATGCGCTCGGCGATCGAATCGGTGGGGGGGTCATCCTCACCTGCCTGGGCAACCTCATGCTGGCGAAGGGGAACCTGGAGAAGGCAGGGGTTCACTGGAGGCGGGCGCTGGAGATCTGTCAGCAGGTCGGCGATCGCAACCATGAGTGCCAGATCCTGAGCAACCTGGGGGTGCTCCACATCCAACAGGGCCACCTGGCAGAGGCCACCCAATACATCCACCGCGCCCTGGATCTGGCCAGGGTGTTGGAACTTCGCGCGCTTGAGCCCTACCTGCTGGGGTTGTTGGGGGATCTGGACTGGCACCACCAGCGCTGGGCCGCGGCGGAGGCCCGGTGGACCGCGGCGTTGGCGGTCGCCAGGGCGGTCAACACGCCTGAATATGCCGCCGCGATGCTTGGAAATCTGGGATTACTATATCAGAAGCAGGATCGCGACCCGGAGGCAGAGGCCGCATTCACCGAGGCGCTGGCGATCGCCCGGGAGATGAAGTCGCAGCGGAATGAGGGGATGTTGTTGGGGCAGCTCGCCGAGCTGTACACCCGACACGGCGACCTGGAGAAGGCGCGGGCGCTGCTCAACGAAGGCGAGTTGCTGTTGCGCCGCGCGCAGTTCCTCCGTGAGCTGCTCATGCTTCTCTGCCGCCGCGCGGAGCTTGAGCGCGTGGCCCAGCGGCATGATGTGGCCCACCAGGCCATCGCACAAGCCCGAGCGGTCGCAGACACGATCGATCTCTCTCCAGGCTCCATCCCGATGCAGCGGCTGGAGCGGCTGGAGCGGGGGGAGCGGGGGGAGCGGGGGGAGCGGGGGGAAGAATGATGACGGTCAGCTGACGGGCACGATCATGATCGATGACATGTCCTTCAGGCCGAACGTGTCCCACCAGCCGGGCACCCAGGCTTCGAACGCGTTGAGGTCGGCGAAGCTGTAGCCGCCGGCGTTCGCGTCGAGGAACTCGATGCCCCCGTCCTCCTTCAGCCGCAGGCCCAGGGCATGGCCCGAGCTGCCTTTGAGGCTGATGTGCCAGCCTGCCGCGGTCCCTTCGTCGACGCCGGTGACGGTCGTGCGGAGCAGGCGGCTGATCTCTTCGACGGCGGTGTCCTCTGTAAAGACGACCCGGGACTCGGAATCGGGTCGCCTGGCCTCCGTGATGCCCATCGCCTTGAGGAACGGCGCGGGCAGCTCGTCGCGGGGGCCCGGCTCGGCCTCCTCAGGCACCGGCTCTCCCTTCAGCGTCGCGGCCAGCGCGATGAGATTGTTGTGGGCGGTCTCAATGGCGATCAGCTTGCCCTGGGCCGCGGCGTCGAAGTTCTTGGCCTCCTTGAGCGACTCCACCGTCCCGGTCTGGTGCGCCTTCACCGACTCGTTGATCTGTGCGGTCGCCTCAGCGTCGTGCTCGTCGATCTGCGTCGAGATCGGCTCCAGGAGGCTCTCGACGTCGTCGATCGCCTTCCACATCGCCACCCGCATCTGGGCCGCCTCGACCTGTGGCTGCAGCTGCACCGCGCGCAGCCGCTCCAGGTCGGTCTCTGCGTCAGTGAGTTCCTGCGTCTTGGTGTCGAGCTCCTGCTGTTTGTCGTCCCGGTCGGTGGTCTTGGCGCGGATGGCCTCATCGTCTTTGGGAGAGGCCTCTTCCAGCTCCTGCAGCTCATCGTCGAGCGTGTCCCGTTCCCCTTCCAGTTCGAATTGCTCGTCCTTCAGATCTTCGATCTGGTCCTCCAGCGCTTCGACGTCTTGACGATGCTGTTCTTCGCGCTCTTCGAGGGTGGTGAGGGCGCCCTCCAGCTCCTGGAGGGTGGGCACGGGAGAGCCGAGGGGGCTCTCGGCGGCGTCGACGGCGTCGCGGACCTTCTGGAGCATCGTGGGCTTGAGCGCGGCGAGGCGCTTGCGCTCGGCGTCGAGGATGTTGGGGTGGCGGCTGCTCTCAAAGGCGCGCTGGATGCGGCCGGCTTGCTGGGAGACCTGGACCTTCTGGGAGAGGGCGCCGTCCTCCAGCGTGTCGGGGTTGCCGCCCTTGCCGAGCCACTCCAGGGTCAGCGCGAGGCAGACACCGCTGCTGCCGATCGACTGGAGCAGCGGCTCCCACTCCTCGCCCTGCCGCCAGGAAGCCTGCTGGACGTTGACCATCATGGCGCCGCTGCTGGCCTGCTCCTCAAGCCAGTTGATCCGCTTGACGGCCCGATCCATCAGCCGCTTCATGCGCTTCTGGCTGGGGTTGCTGGCGATGTTGCCGGCGAAGTCCGCCGCCCAGGTCTCCAGCCGGGCCCGCTTCTCGGCCGCCTCCTTGCCCGTGGGCTTCGGGCCGCTGATGCCCAGGTCCTTGAGCAGGCCGTCCTTGACCGCTCCGGCGAGCGCCTTGCGCGAGTGCGTGATGCTGCCGTCCAGCTCGGTCTTGACGGCGGCGATGTCGCTCTTGATCGAGTCCATGTTGGCGATGATGGTCGCCCCGTCGGCCTTCAGCCGCTTGTCGAGCGCATCCCACCGAAGCTTCGCGGCGATGAGGCGGGTGTCGTCATCGGTCGCCTGTGACAGCTGGGTGAGCTGCTCCAGCTTCTTGGTGATGAAGTCGACTTCGTCCGGGACGCCCTCCAGGAAGACGAGCCCGGGCTCATTCTGGGTGGCCCATTGCTCCACGCCAGCCAACTCGCCACCGGCGGTGGCCCAGTCTTTGGCGATCTGTGAGGGGTGCCCCTCCAAAAAGGTCCCGACCCTAGACATCTTCGCAGACACCGGCGCAGTAAAATCGTCGACACCGACCTTGGCGGCCCGCTTGGAGAAGTCGTTGAGGATCTTCTGGAGCGTTTCGAAGCGGACCACAAGCTTCCGCGCGATCTTGACGTGCTTGGGGTTGATGGTGGTCTGGAGGAGCTGGTGGGAGGAATCGACGAGCTTCATGGCATCGTCGATCAGCTTCTGGTAGTCGGACATTGAGGGCATGGCAATTCACTCCGTAGGCTCTCGGTATATCAGAGATGGCCTCGTCCATTTTGCACTGAAGTGCTGCGAACCCGGCTTGTGATGCCGCGCATGGGCATCGTTCGTTTGTGATCGGGCGCGCGTCTTGCCCCACTCGGGGTCCGGCCCCGTGGCGAAGTTCCGTCGTGTGTTCTCTGAAACAATCGGCGCTATGCACCGCAGAGATGAATGGTTCGTCCATCGATGACGCGGTCTTCTCGCCAGAGCCGCTCCGTCCATGTCGCGGACGTTCTCTGGTCGAAGATGATCAGCCATCCCTCATCTGAGGCTGGCGGGGGCGTAGCTCGATCAGCTCGCCCTCATCGAACGTGGAGAGGTGATTTCGTTGGCGCTCACGCTGGATGTGGAAGTCAATGTCGGCATCGAGATCCCCTGATGCCC
>JBCBLB010000747.1:0-4524 GCA_038520555.1 Myxococcota bacterium
AACCGATGCACCTTCTGCATCGTCACCGTCGCCCGCGGCGAAGAGCGCAGCCGGTCCATCCCGGAGCTGCTCGATGAGATCCGCGCGCTCCGCCTGGCCCACTACCAGGAGCTGGTGCTCACCGGGGTCCACCTCGGCGGCTATGGCAGCGACCAGGGCACCACGCTGCGCGACCTGATCGCGGCCATCCTCCAGCGCACCGACGTCCCCCGGCTGCGCCTCGGGTCGCTGGAGCCCTGGGATTTGCCAGCGGGGTTTTTCTCCCTGTGGCAGGACCCGCGGCTCTGTCCTCACCTGCACCTGCCGCTCCAGAGCGGCAGTGACACCGTGCTCAAGCGGATGGCCCGGCGGTGCACGACCCAGCGGTACCGCGAACTCATCGCCGAAGCCCGCGAGACCATCCCCAACCTCAACGTGACCACCGATCTGATCGTCGGCTTCCCCGGCGAGACCGGCGCGGACTTCGAACAGACGCTCTCCTTCGCCGAGGAGATCCAGTTTGGTCACATCCACGCCTTCGCCTACTCGCCACGGGCCGGAACCGCCGCCGCGCGGATGCGCGGGGGACTGACCCGGGCCACCCGCGCCGCGCGGAGCGCCCAGCTCCGCGCCCTCTCCAAGCGACTGAAGGCAACCCACCTGGCGACCGCAGTGGGCCGGACCGCGACCGTGCTGTGGGAGCGCTCGACCCGACGCCTGCCAGACGGGCGGTGGATCGGGTCGGGGTACACCCCAGACTACCTGCGGGTCGAAGCCCACCTGCCTGAAAACCACGATCTCTACAACCGCTTCGTCGACGCCCGGCTGGTCCGGATCAGCGACGACGGCGAGCGGCTTTTCGCGATCCCGGTTCAGTAGAAGAGCATGCCCCACTCGTTCTCAAGCATCCGGCGGTACTCCGGATCCATCTCGTCGAAGTTCTCGAAGACCGCTTCGGCGACCACACGCCGGACATCATCCACCGTGACACGGCCGCCGGGGATCTTCAGATCGAGAAGCTGATCATTGACCGTATTGAGCAGCTTCTCATCAAGGTGTCCCAGCTCGACCAGCAGGTCGAGCATCATCGACGCTTCGGGGTCAAGCTGAAGGATCAGGGCCGGGCTCTGGGTCATGTCGCATCCAATCGCGGGGCGGTCCATCCATCTAACCCGCTGCGGCGCCCTGGCGCGCGATGTACCGCTCGCCGGGCAGCCGCTCGACCTGCCCGGTCAGCTCCAGCTCGGCGAGGGCCCGAATCAACACGGCCACCGGCTGCCCGGTCTTCACGAGCAGCTCATCGAGGCTGGCGCCGCCATGAAGCAACCACCCCATCAGCGATGAGGGTTCCCCAGACACGCCAGACGAATCAGATATGCCAGATGCGTCGAAGAGGTGGGTCTGGGGGTTCGGCCCAGAGTCGGACCACCCGAGGCGCTGAAGCAGCTCCTTGTTGGAGCAAATCATCGGCGCCCCCTGGGCGATGAGGGCCAGGCACCCTTCGCTCTGTTCGAGCAGCGGGTGCCCGGGAACGGCGAACACATCGCGTCCATCTGAGAGCGCAGCCCGTGCCGTGATCAGGGCGCCGGAGTGGTGCCCGGCCTCGACGACGACCGTGGCGGAGCACAGCCATGCGATCACCCGGTTGCGCTGGGGGAAGGTGTGCCGCCCAGGCGGTGTACCAGGAACAAACTCGCTGAGCACCAGCCCGCCGTGGCTGACGATCTCGGCCATCCGACGACGGCGACCCACACCAAGCCTCGCATCGAGGGCATGCCCCAGGACCGCGATCGTGGCCCCCGGAGCCGCTTCATGGGCGATCGCGTCGATCCCATGCGCCATTCCGCTGACGACCACACCGCCTGCCGCCGCGGCGGCGGTGGCCAGGATCCGGGCCATCTGCCGGCCGTGGCCCGAGCATTTGCGGGTCCCCACGATGGCGACCGCAGGACGGTCAAGAAGCGCCAGATCGCCCGCATAGAACAGCACCGGCGGCGCATAGGGCACCTGGGCGAGCGTCTTCGGGTATCGCGGATCCGCCAGGGTGAGGAAGGGCTGTTCGATATGCCGATCGTCGACGCTGCACAGCGACATCGGCGCATCCACACCCGCCGCGGACAGCTGGGCGGCGGTCCACCCGGCAGGGTCGGCCCGATTCAAGACAGACAGATCCAGCCGCGCGCTGTGTCGCGCAGCGGCGTACCAGAAACCAGGAATAACATTCACAATGAGCGACCTCTGACAGGCGCGCTCGTGGAACGGATGGACCGCTTCGAATTATCGGCTCACCGCACCGCCGTCCAGCCATTCACTCCAGGGTCTGCAACAGCTGGTCGCCCACATTGATCGACCGCGCCGCGTCGGTGATCACAGCCGTCGATGCGTCTTCATCCACGCGGAGCACCACGACCCGTCCAATCACAGCGGGCGGCAGATCGGTCTCTCTCTCCAAGGTCGACTCATCGAACTGCTGGACCACATAGAAGCTGTCCCCCTGGCGCACCCCATCGGACCGCCCCCGATCCAGAAAGACGATCTCCCGGGTGGCGATCAGCTCTGCGTCGGTGTTCAGTCGCGCGACGATGTGCCCATCCAGGTCCCCGCTCGGTCGGCGGACGTCTACCTCCACCCGAAGCGGCAGGGCGGGCCCCACCAGATCCCCGCGCCCGATCTCCGCCGTGGCGTCTCGCACTTCAGCGCTGAGGTAGTCACCATACCGATGCACCACGACCGCTTCACCCACGACACGGTACATGTCTCCGAAGCGGCGGTTCGCGTCTGAGGGGTGGCGAACCTTCCGCTGCACCCGGCGGAAAATGGACACCACATCTCCACACTCGAACGCCTTGGGATCGTCAACATCCAAATACAGCAGGTCGTTCTCGGCCAGGCTGACATGAGGCGAACGGGCCCGCGCCACGGTGCCGTACACCTCAACGTCTTCTGGATCGGAGAGGAAGCCCGGCGCCGAATACACGTCCGAGGTCCAGCTGTCCATGAAGCGAAGGTCCGGGCCGCAGGTGACCGCCCGCGGCTGTGAGATCGGATCCGCGGTCAGGATGGGCGCAGCCGAGCCAAACGCGATCGCTGGCGGCTCCAGGTCCGTGCCCATCTGGAAATAAATCGGATTTCCAGGATAAATCCAGTGCGGGTTCGTGATCTGGGTGTTGATGGACCACAGCCGCGGCCAGAAATAAGGCTCCCCCAGAAAACGGGTCGAGATGTCCCACAGGGTGTCCCCAGGCTGAACCACATAGGCGTTGGCGCCCGCGCTGATGCTGTCCTGGGCGAGGGCTGGCGTGCTCAATCCGATCACCACCAGCAGCGCTGCGCGTCTTCCCCCCCTGATTGGCATCTGCATCCTCCGCACGGCCTGGATGGTTCTACGGCTCGAATGTCGCACCTCTCAGCGACGTCGTCAAGCGCGCCCGTAGTCATCGGCATGTCGAACCACATCGCTGAGCTGCGGCGTCGACACCTCATACACGGTCACGTCCGTCAGCGCGCGAAGACGATGACGCCGGCCTGGCGGGATATGACAGATGTCCCCCGCCCGCATCACCTGCTCGACGATCTCCCCGTCCAGCCCTTCCAGCGTCAACTGAAGCGACCCCGACGAGACCCGGATGGTCTCCTCCTTGGTCACATGGTGCTGCATCGACAGCCGGTGCCCGGCGCGAATAAACAGCACCTTGCCCACATAGTGCTCAGTGTGTGCCCAGATCTCTTCATGGCCCCAGGGCTTGTCGATGCGGCGTGGTGTCAAGGCGCTCTCGCGATCATCAGTTCGCCAGCGCCAAGGTTCGCCGCCAGCTCCGCGCTGGCCGCCGAAGCCGCCTCGCGGTCAGGGTAGCCACCCACCCGCACCCGGTGCCAGTTGCTCCCCTTCACCAGGGCCGTCACCCGATACGCCGGCCAGCCCGACTCATTGAGAACCGCCACCTGCGCGTCCGCGTCGGCAGCCGCTTCATAGCTGCCCACCTGCACCACCCACCCCTCCTTCACCGGAAGCGGCGGAAGCGACGCAGGCGTCGGCGGCTGCATCTGCGGCTCCGCAGACACCGCGACCGGAAGCGCAACCCGTGGCAACCTCTGCGTCGGCGTCTGCGGCGCGTTCCCAGACGCGAGCGCGTCCGGGAAGCTCAGCTCCGCACCGCCAGCCTCGGCCTGGACAGCCTCAGCCTGGCGAAGGAGCGCTTCCAGCGCATCCGCTTTCTCCGGATCCGGAAGCAGCGCCGGCGTCGTGGCCAGCGGCGGCGGGCTCGCCTGACCCTGACCCACCCGAAGGCCCACGAAGAACGCCAGCGCCGCGATCAACAGGGTCGACAGCGACAACGCAGCCAGATGGCTGCGCGTGATCCGAATCTGTCGTTGACCGTGCATCTGGGCCACTTCGGCCATGCTCCCCTCCTACGGCGCCTTTATCATAGCCATTCTTCCGGCTCAGAAAAGGGCTCGTCTTCCCCACGGAAGATCATCACGTCCCGCCGCTCGATAAGCGCACCGTGCCAGCTGTCGACTTCGTTCGCCAACCGATCCAACACC
>JBCBLB010000188.1:0-14430 GCA_038520555.1 Myxococcota bacterium
AGCGGTAACCCGTCGAGGTACCGATGGTCACCGGCTGGCCACCCTTGGGGAAGTGCTTGACGTCCATCACGACGTCGCCCCAGATCTCGGCCACCTCAAGGACCTTGCCGCTCTTGCGGTTGATGCCCGCGTCGCCCTGGGCCGTGCCCGAGCGCATAATGAACGCCATCACGTCTTCGGTCGACATCCGGATCGACTCGTCGCTTGACGCTGCCGGCTCGTCCATCACCGTCTCCGGCGCGCGGGACGTCGGAGCCGGGCCCGACGCGCTGATCGGCGCTGGCGCCTTGCGCGCCGTGGGAAGCGGCATCGGCGGAACCGCGAGCTGTGTCGCTTCTTCGTCCGCGAACGCCTGCTCGTCAACGATGCTGACCACGATGCGGATCGGGCCGATCTCAATCTGGTCGCCAGTGCGGAGCGCCGTGTTGTTCACCGCCTCGCCGTTGACCTTCGTGCCGCTCGGGCCGCCAAGGTCAAGGAGAAGGACGGAGCCGTCATCATTCAGGTTGATGACGGCGTGAAGATCTGCCAGGGCGTTGTCTTCGACCCGAAGCATCGCGGCTGGGCCACGACCGATGGTCACGCTCTCGGCAGAGATCTCCTTGCGGAAGAGATGCTCCGATCCGTTGTAGATCTCGAAGCTGAGGATGAGTTTTCCAGACATGTCTGGTGAATCCTTTGGTGCGACGCAGTCAACAGATCGATATGGCCTGGACGCGTCAGGTCAGACGGAGAGGGTGGATCAGTTCAGGGATGGGTGCCGCCGCCCTGTACTTCACGCATGCGAAATCTGGTCAGCCGAAGACGGTCACTTGACCTCATCGACAGAGTCGGACATCTCCTCGTTGAAGTCCGTACGAAGCTGGATGAGCGGGTTGAAGGATGCCCGCTTGCGGTCCAGCAACAGCGCGCCCTGGGGCTTGACCAGCTCACCATCAACCTCAACACCTTCGAAGTCGATCTCGGTGCGGGACTTGTACTGCACCGTGCGTTCGCCATCGTCATCTTGTGCCAACGCGACACCAGAGAAGAACGTAAGCGTCAGTGCTGCAAGGATTGCTGGATAAAAGTGCCTCATGCTGACCTCTGTGAGAGAGTTCTACCCGGGTGCCGCCAGGCTGAGGGTAGATGGAGCGTGTACAGGGAGGACAGGGGGGAGAACCATCGGCTGATCGGACCTGTGTACCCTCCGGATACTGTACCTTGCCTTAACACTGCCATGGTCTACAACCTGTCCTTGCAAGCTTCCCGTCAATCACCCACGAACACGGCTTCTGCCGCCATCATCGGTGATGCAGCTCCCATGAGCTACAGGGACTCTTGACAGGCGCTCCACGGTTTCGTTCCCTCCCTTCTTCACTCTTTACATCTCGAACACATCCCGCCCGGCGCGTGCCAGGATCGCCGCAACACGACGGCAGGGTGCCCAGAAGCGAACACCCAATCTGTACCGTCCTCCATCGGTCTCCACACCAATGATGAAAGGACCTCATACAGAATGTAATAAAGCCCCCGGCAGCAAATGCCGAGGGCCACGATGATCTCAATGTGGTCGAGGTCGTTTATTCAGTCGAGGTCGTTTATTCAGGGGCGGGCTCTTCTGTTCCCTCTTCTGCGGGGGCTTCTTCACCACCCTCCGGGGGGGCCTCGCCACCCTCATCACCACCTTCAGCACCATCACCTGCGCCACCCTCTTCGGGGGCCGGCGCGGCGGCTGCTTCTGCGCAGATGGGCTTGATCTCGGCGATCTGAGGCTCCAGCTCGTCGAAGAACATCATGACGTCGCCTGCCATCGACACGTCTTCCATCTCGATGACCGCCATCGCCTGCTCGACGACCATCATGCCCATGTCCTGGACGCCCATCTCGGTCGCGTACTCACAGTCCGCGAGTGACTCAAGATCAGCCTGGAAGGCTGAGAAGCGAGACTTCAGACGATCGAATTCTTCCTTCTGGCGCTTCTCCCGCTCGATGCGCTCCTGCTCGATGCGCTTCTTCTCTTCCTCGATCTTGCGCTGCTCTTCTTCCAGCTCATCGATCTCTGCGATCCGCTCGTAGACCACATGGCTGGGGCCGATCGAGCCGTCGGCGTTGTTGTTCTCGATGAAGTCGTTGAGGTACTTCCGCGCCTGCTTGTAGTCTTTGGTGTACCGCGAGTGCAGCGACGACGCGTTGAAGTACGCCATCTCGTTGTTCGGGTCGGACTTCAGGATCTGGTCATACAGCTCGGCGGCCCTGTCGTACTCCTTCACGCCACGAAGCGCGACCGCCAGCCCCAGCCGCGCGTCCACGCTGCCGGGGGTGTTCTCCAGCGCCTTCTCGAAGCATTCCTTCGCCAGGATGTAGTCGCCGGAGTTCAGCGCCACATAGCCCAGGTTCAGGTTCGCCTCCAGGTTGTCCGGATCAAGCTTGCGGGCGGTCTTGAACTCTTCGATCGCCGCCGGCTCGTCGTCCATCACCAGGAAGGTCACGCCGATATTGTTGTAGATGCCCGCGTCGCCCTCGGCCATCGTCTTGGCCTTCTCGGCGCACAGCTGGCTCATTGCATACTCGCCTTTCGCGAAGTACGCCCGCGAGAGGTTGCGATACGCCGCGACGTTCTTCGCGTCACGGAGCAGGACCTCCTGGCTCTGCTCGATCGCGTCGTCGTGACGGCCCGAAACGGTCAATGCCTCAGAGTAGGCGTTGCGGACGTCCAGATCGTCGGCGTGGGTCTCCAGATAGCCAGAGAACAGATCCGCTGCCTCTGCGCCCTTGTCGTTGCGGGTCAGCAGATCGGTGTAAGCGAACAAAAACTCCGTGTTGGTCGGCTGCTGCTCATAGGCGTTGCGATAGTGCTTCTGCGCCGCTGCGTTGTCACCAAGCTGCTCAGCCGCCCAGCCTGCATTATAGTGGGCGTTCGCCATGGTCGGCGCTGCGTCTGCAGACTCGGAGAAGTACTTATAGGCCGTCGCGTAGTCGATCTCGTTCGTCTTCTTGTCCGGCGTCCGAAGCAGGCGGACCGCCTCCGCGAAGCCGCGCTTCGGGTTGATCGAGCCGTCCTCGTTGTAGATGTTCTCGACCTCGTCCTTCGGGCCACAGGCCGTGACCACGGTGCCGAGACCCAGCGCCAACATCAGTGACAATGCACGTACATTCATCATTTGGAGTGTTCCTCAGTTCTCGGCAGGGTCATTCAGGGATGGTCAGGAATTCGCGCGTCTTGGCGTTGCTCGACGTATAGCGCGGATCGAGAAGCTGCTCGTCGAGCAGCGGGAAGTCGTCGGGACGAAGCTCACCAAGCTTCCGGACCGCGAACGCGGTGTTCTCGTTGTACAGGTTCAGCTCGTACGCCTTCTCCAACGCCAGCGTGTATGCGTTGACCATCTTCTCTTCCTGGATGTATGCCCGGTCCTCAAGCTGCATCCGGTAGATCTCTTCCTGGTCTTCGGTCAGGTAGCTCGGCGCATACGACTCGCGGAGCGCGACGCCCATGTCCTCATACGCCTTGCCCAGGGTGACCAGCGCGGCCAGCCCCCACTCACCAGCACCAAGCTCGATGATGCTGGCGTACTCCTTCTCGACCGCTTTGAGGCCCGTGACCTTCGCCAGGAGCTGATCCTTCAGGATCTTGTCTTCCTTCTTCCGGTTGACCGGGCTCTTCGGACCCGAGATGTCCAGCGACATGTAGTTGTCGAAGATCGGCTGCGCCTGATTGTACATGATCTCAGCGATGAAGACGGTCGCCGCGCCCATCTCTGTGCCTTTCTCCTTCGCCGTGTTGTACGCTGCCAGCGTCTCTTTCCAGTGGCGCCCGGCCTTCTCCGGGCTCTGCGCTTCAAGCAGCTTGCCGTACTGGCGGCGCGCATAGAACACCTGCTCGATGCTCGCGCCCTCCGGCGGCTTGGTGAAGAACGCCTGATAGTCGGCCATCGACGCTTCGGTCACGCCGTTGTCTTCGCGGAGCTGCGCGATGTCGATCTTCAGGCCCGGGACCCGCTCGTCGTCGCCGTAGCGCTCGATGAACTGCTCATAGTTGGTGACCGCAGCCTCCCACTCGCCCAGCGACTTGCGATACAGGCCCGCCGAAAAGAGCGCTTCCTTCGTTCCTTCCTGCTCGCTCTCCGGATCCAGCTCGACCAGCTTCTCGTAGTAGTCCGCCGCCGTCGCGAAGTCCGCCATCGACTCATAGGCGAACCCGATCGAGGCCAGCTGCGGCTTATAGTACTTCGACTCCGGGTACTGCTCGACCAGCTGCAGCCGGGTGTTCAGCGCTTCCCGGTAGTTGTCCGTCGTGAAGAAGTAGACCGCCGCGTTGTTCAGCGCGAGGTCACCAGACTTCGACTCCGGAAACTCTTCGACGAAGGCGAGATAAGCGCTCGCCGCCTTCATCTTGTCCTCATCCTGTTTGAACGTCTCTTCGATAAGCTTCAGCGAAGCGTTCTCATAGATGGTGTAGACCTCACCCTTGAACTTCTGGTTGCCCAGCCCCTCCTGGTCATAAAACGCCTTGGCGTTCTCCTTGAGCGATGCCCAGTCTTCGACCAGGTTCAGCGAGTCCAGGATCAGGTTCACCGCCGTCATCGCGTCGCGGCTCTGTGGCTGCATGGCGATGACCTTCCGGAACCGCACCGACGAGTCGGCGAACAGGTTGTGGTTGTACAGAAGGTATCCAGCCTTGTAGATCGCCCCGGGCGTGTCCTTGTCTTCGGGGTACAGGCCGATGTACTGGTCGAGCGCCGTCAGGTACTTGCTCTCCCAGTCGCTCATCTCCACCGGCTCTTTGTTGCCCTTCGGGTTCTCCGGACCCGGCTCACGCTTGCTCATCTCTTCGGCAGCGTAGACCGCAGAGTTCGCGCAGAACTTCGAGTGCTTGCCGTTCGGATCGGTCTTCACGACCGCCATATACTGGTCGTATGCCGTGTCGTACTTCTTAAGCTTATACAGAAGCTCACCATAGGCGAACCGCATCTCATAGGTGTTCTTGCCCTCTGGGAATTCCTGGAGGTACACCGAGTATGCCTGCTCGGCCATGCCGTAGGTCTCGTTGGCCATTCGGCCCGAGTACTTCTTGGCTTCGTTGTGATAGTTCAGCGCCACCGTCCGGAGGCTCTTCTCCAGGTAGTCCTCTGCGGTCTGCAGCGCGTCGGGATCACCCGAGTTCGCCCGCGACCACGGCGAGCTCTTCCCATAAGTCGTCCGCATCCGGTCGATCTCGGCGATCGTCTCAGTCTTCCGGCCCGTCTTCTGGTAGGCCATGATGATCTCGTTCTGATAGTCCGGTGCCCGCGGGGACTGCGGGTCTTCGGCGATCAGACGGCGATAGGTGGCGATGCACTCCTCGAACTTGCCCTGCTCGAAGTACATGTTCGCCAACCGCTTCAGCATCTTGCTGATCAGCTCGCGCTTGCCGAGCTTGTTGAAGTAGGCGTACGCTTCTTCCATCTCGCCGGCGTCCGCGAAGAACCGGACCAGGTCGTTGAGCGCTTCTTCCTGGAGCGTGACCCGCGCGCTGTTGTCCTGCCCCTCGGTCGCGGTCATCGAGGTCGCGATGACCGCCTTCATCGAGTCGATGGCTTTTCCATACTCGCCGACGTTGTAGTAACACCAGGCCAGCTTATAGAGCGCGAAGCTGTACTTGTCAGAGTCCTTGAAACGCACCGCCTTCTGGTACGCCAACAGCGCCTTGTAGGCGTTGTTGTTGTCGAAGTAGTACTCACCGATGAGCACATAGGCGTCCGGAACGTAGCCGCTCTTGGGATAGGTCCGGACCAGCCGGGTGAACTCGTTGACCGCCTCTTCCTTGCGGCCCAGATCGCTCAGGGCGCTCGCCAGATAGAACGTCGCCTCATCGGCGCGCGCATAGGAGGGGTAGTTCTGAAGGATGGCCTTGTAGAGCTTGATCGAGCGCTCCTGCCAGGAGCGCGACTCGGTGTTGTCCGCCTCAGGGTAGTTCTCGACGTTGCAGGTCTCGTCGTTGAAGCAGGCGTCGTATCCTTCCTGATAGCCGGCCATCTCCGTAAGGTAGATGTCACGGCCTTCTTCGAAGTACAGGTCGGCGAGCCGTAGCATCATCTCGGCCTTCTGCTGCCCCTTCGGCGCGCGGTTGGCGAGGATGTCCTTGAGGAAGTCCATCGACTCGTGCCGCTTCTGGCGGGCGAGGGCGCGGTACTCCTCAGAGAGGCTCATCGTTTCGTACTGAGAGGCGGACAGCGCACGTCGATCCTCACGATCGTCCCGGTCATCTGCAGATGCAGACAGGGGAACCAACATCGCGAGGGCGAGTGCACACACCACCGAACGCAGGGCAAAGCGCGTCATGTTCTTGGTCTCTCCTTGAGGAGGCTTCTGAAAATCGCTTCGGATTTCCGATTCGTTAGAAGTCCTATCCGAGCAGACATCATCCTCCACATCCGGTTCAACCGCCACACCCTCTTCGTGAGGACCATGTAAAAGCCCTCCTCGACAAGGCCGAGGAGGGGGCTTCAACGTGTCAGATGCGTGACAGACCGGTTGCCGGGGGGGCAACGACTACTGGCAGGCGCCCTGCTCTGTGTAGTTGTAGTACCCGAGCTCATCTTCCCAGAACTCACCATTGAACGGCCAGTAGATGAGGTTGGTGTTGACCGCGAAGTCGATGTCATCCGCTGTGTTGTCCAACAGCTCGATGTTCTCTGCCTTATAGGCGTAGTCCATGCGCTGGGCGTCGATGACCTCGAATCGGATGATCTCCGACTGGGTCAGCAGGTTGGACAGGTAGTTGGTCTCGTTGGACATCTCTTTGAGGAACAGCAGGCCGGCGCGCCGCTCATACTTGGCGCGGTCGTCCTGGATGATCTTCTTGAGGTAGGTGCCCACCGAATCCCGCCAGGTCGGCTTCTGGTCGTCGATGGCTTCGACCTCGTCGTCCATGATGTCCATATGGCGGACCAGGCCAGACAGATCTGAGTTGCGCAGCATCCGGTTGAACAGGGCCTTCGGAAGCGACGTGTCGACCTTGCGCTCGTCGGTGCCGAAGTAGGTGTTCCAGGCCTGGTCGGCGATCCGGCGGCCCTCCTTGCTGGCGTACCCCTCTACGAAGTCCTTCATCTCATCGCGGATCGGGGTGTACTGCTCTTCGAACTGGAGCAGCATGCCCTCGACCTCTTCATACTGACAGAGGTTGAAGAACGTCAGCGCCCGCAGGATCGTGGCGTCGGGCAGGTACTCGTCGTCGCGGAAGAACGGGCTGTCGACGGTCAGCAGAAGACCGAGCGAACGGTTGAACTCGTTGCGCATGAAGCCCGTCCAGGCCTGCTCATACATCGCCTGCGGCCAATACATGCTCTCGCGGCTGACCTGGCTATAGAACTTGTCCGCCTCATCGAAGCGCTCGATCCGGTAGTAGACCCGCGCGACGTTGACCAGCGACAGGTCCTTGAGCTTCAGCTCTTCTTCCGCTTCCCGCTCAGAGCGGGCGGCGTTGTCCGCACGGTACACATCGAGGAAGCTCCGGACCGCGCTCTTGAGCTTCTCCTGCTTGTTGCTGATGACGCCCTCGACGTACTTGCTCCGCAAATACATCGGCGAGCTGGTGCTGATCTGGCCGAAGTAGTCCTTGGCCCGGCTCAGCTCGTCTTCGCGATAGGCGTCGAGGCCCTTCAGGTAGTAGAACCGCTCGCGGGCGCCGCGGGGGAAGTCTTCGGGCGACAGCTTCTTGGCCACCCGGGCGAGGTCGTAGTCATCGCCGGTGAATCGGGAGATGACGACCATCCGCGACAGGGCGTAGTTGAAGAACTGACCCTTGGGGCCGCTGCGAACCACCCGCATGTAGTGGAACTGTGCGGTGTGGTACATCTCCAGCGCTTCGAGCGACTTGCCCATGTAGTAGTTGATCTCGTCTTCCCGATCGGGGAAGGAGCCCTCCTCAAGAAGCTCGAACAGCGCGAGCGAAGCAGACAGCGGACGGTTGGACTCGATCATCTGGATGGCTTTCTGGATGTCCTCCGGAGAAGACGCCGAGGAGGGACCGTCGGCGGCCAGATCCTGGTTCCGGAAGTCATCACGATCGGAGCGGCCGATGCGATCCTGATCGTCATCCATCGAGCGGGTCGGCGTCTCGGTGTTGTCTTCGACCGGAGCGTCGGGGGCCTGCGGGAGCATCCGGCGGGCCTGCTGCAGGACCTCTGGCGGGGCGCCGTTGTCCACGAGGCACTTGATCTCTTCGCGGGTCAGCTGATCGCCGGAGTCCGCCATCGTGGTGATGACGATGTTGGGGGGGATGTTGACGTTCAACATCTCCACGATCTCATCGCAGCTGATCGCGGCGGCGGGGCGCGGGATCACCAGGGCGGCGAGCGTTAGCGCGGACAGCGGGACGAGGGTGCGCAGTCGGAGTGCGTCCATGCGGGGATCCTCTGAGCCTTAGGAGTTGTCTTTTTTCATGGTCGGGATGAAGAAGCTCGCGCCGGCCTGGATGATGAAGTTGTTCTTCATCTCCAGGACGTCGGAGTCGATCGTCTCGATGTAAATCATCGAGCGGCCCTCGACGCGAAGCGCAAAGTTCGAGTTGAACACGACCCGCACCCCGCCGCCAAAGTTGGTGGTGGGGTGGATCTGGTTCTCGGTCGCGATGGCCGAGGCTTCGCCAGCAGCCTGCAGCGCGTCCAGGTCGTCGCTGGTGTTGGTCGCGCCCATCCCGAACTTGCCGTAGATGTCGAAGTTGATGATGTTGTTGCCGCTGATGGCCGCCTTGCCGTAGATCGGCGAGAACACGAAGCAGGCGCTGCCGAACAGCCCAAGCTTGCTGATGTCCGGCGACACCTCGTTCTCTTCAACCAGCTGCGTCGTCAGCGGCTTCCAGTCCCCCTCACCGAGGTCCGGCGAGAAGTCGACCATCGCTTCAATGGCGAAGATCTCGGTGAGGTGGTAGCCCACCCCGATGCCAGCGATGTATCGGTTGAGGAACGGGTCGTTGCTCACGAAGGCCGCGTGCGGCGACAGCTCCCACCGGCCCAGCTTCAGGAAGTTCTTCTGCTGGATGGTCTTGATGATGCGCTTCTCGCGATCGGCGACGTCGACCGGGTCCAGGCCGAGGTCGCCCAGATCGCCGTCGAGGTCTTCGCTGTCCGTGCCGCCGAGGATGTCGCTGAGGACGTCGTCCTCATCATCCTGGGCGAAGGCGACCGTGGGCGCGGCCAGCAGGCTGAGCCCAACGGCGAGTGCGGTTGCGCCGAACATGCTTCTGATGGTCTTCATGGGAATTCCTAATGATTCGAGCTTCAGCAGTCGCTTAGAAGTCGGTCAACCGCGGCTTCATCTTCGGGAAGAAGACGCTGACGCCGGCAGAGGTGATGAAGGCGTTGTACAGGCGCTGCTCCGTCTCCAGCACGTCCGGATCGTACTGTGGCAGCGTGTCGATATACAGGTAGCTGCGAGCGTCGAGCTTCACCGCCACCGACTGGCTGACGAAGAAGTTGATGCCCAGGCCGATGTTGCCCGCCACGATGGGCTCGACCGCGTTCACGTCGAGGACGGTCGGCTCGTCCTCTTCGCTGGTCGCGTTCTCGTTGGGGCGGGCGTAGTACTTGTTGATCGTCAGCAGGCCCATCCCGGCGATGCCGTAGAAGTCGAAGTTGAGGACCTGCTCACCGATGAGGTTGATCTTGCCGTACAGCGGCGCCCAGCGCGCGGCGAAGCTCGCGCCCAGCGCGATCTTGTCGACCGGCTGCTGGAACTCCGGATCCCCCTCTTCCGCGCCCGTCGAGGCGATGAGCACCAGGGTGTTGACCAGACCCTTCAAGTCGCTGGTCCCCAGGTCGGGGGAGTAGATGAACGCCCCCTCTACCGCGAAGGTCTCTGAGAAGTGGTAGGCGCCCAACACCCCACCGGTGAACCGGCGGACCATCGGGTTGTTGGGGACGGTGCCCAGGATGGGAGCGATCTCGAAGCGGCCCTCCTTGAGGAAGAACCGGTTCTGGACCTTGTCATAGGGCTTGCGGCCGTCCCGAAGCTCGGTGAGGGCCTGACGGGCGCTCTTCGCCCCGGCGTGCGCGGGGTTGGCAGCGAGCACCCCGAACAGTGTGAAAGCAGCGAGCGTCAGCATGGTGCGCATCGAGTGAGGTCTCCAGCGGCAGGCGTTACTTCGGCGCACCGTAACATGCGATCGCGCCACTGCCGTGAGTGGTGGTGCCGTTTGAGATCGGCTGTTCGGGGGTGTTGGTCTGCTCCTGGCATTCCAGTACAGTAGATTCATCGGTATAGAGGTCAGGATGACACGCGTCAAGTCGATCGTCACGTTCTTCGCGCTGAGTTGGTCGTCACCGGCGCTTGCGCAGCCACCGCCCGCGACCTTCGCCGTCGACGGCGAAGCCGTGACCCTCCAGTCCACGACGCTGCCGGTCCATATCCCCGCATGCCGCGGCCTCATCTGGGAGCTGCGTGATCCGGACACCGGCCGCTATCGCCCCTTCGCAACGGCCGCCTGTCCGCCCTCCCAACCCGCCGTTCTCATCGACCGTCAGGGCCTCCGCTTCGAACCGCCGGCAGACATCCCACGGCCTGGTCAGGCCCGCGTCACCGCCCTCATTGGCGTCGGCTGTCGCCCCGACAGGCCCTTCCCGATCGCCGGCTGTCGAAGCGTCGTTTCCGTCTTCAGTGAGCCCATTTCGCTCGGCCCTGACGCGCCCTGAGCGCCTTGTCAAAAAAAGGTCTGGTTCACCGTGACAACCCTCGCTCCCCTGCGCCTGACGAGATGAAAGCGGGCTAGGGCACGACCTGCACCCGGAAGCTCGTCCACGTCATCCCACCCCGCCGATCGCGGACCGTCACCACCACCAACCCCTCAAACGGATCATCGGGCGCGGTCCACTCGATGCTGTTGAATGGATACAACGAGAAGGCCTGATCGACGCTGCCAGCCTCGACATAGAAGCTGAAATACGGCTCTTCGACCCGATCCTCGACGACGCCTTCTGAGGTGGTGAACTGGTATGTCTCAATCGATGCTTCGCTGAGGATGGGCTCCAACGTGTGGGCGCGCCCGGTGTTGG
Source organism: Myxococcota bacterium (assembly GCA_038520555.1). Taxonomy (GTDB): domain Bacteria; phylum Myxococcota_A; class UBA796; order UBA796; family UBA796; genus JBCBLB01. The sequence continues at coordinate 11,010 of JBCBLB010000188.1, forward strand.
TCACGAAGACCTCGTCGAGGTTCCACGACGCGCCGTCGATGGTCACGTCCACCAGCTCCGGGTTCTCATTGGGCGTCGGCGCCAGGCTGATGGGCACCCGCTTGAACGAGATCTCCAGGTCCGTCTGCTCCTCAGCGCCCTCTGGGAAGGCGGCCACGTTGACCAGCGCGCTCACGCCTTCCTGTGCGGCTTGTTCGTCGAAGCCATCCAATGCGTCCTCTGGTGTGACCCATACCGGCGGGACGAGGGGCTCAAAGCCGATGATCCCCAGCTCAGCGAGCGTCTCAAAGTCGTTGTTCTCCGGGTCTTCTGCGTCGAGGGCGGCGATGTCCGTCTCCAATACACAGCCGAAGTCATCGGCGCTCTCTGGCAGACAGGCGAACCACAGGATGCCATCGATCGGCTCATCGGCGGGGATGTAGACGAGCGAAGAGAACTGCACCGTGTCGCCGGGTCGCGGCTCCGCCGGCTCCGCCTGCACCCCGAGCACCCGCAGCCGATCGAGCTGCCACGGCTGCGACAGCTCGCTCGTCGTACACCCCGTTACAGACAGGGTTGTTACAGACATCACAGCCAACCGGAGCGGGAGTGAGGCGCGCATCAGAAGTGAAACTCCGCGTTGAAGCCCGGCGAGGGGATAAACGGCAGCCCCGTGATGAACGCCTGCTCGCTGAAGTCGTAGTTGTATTGGACCTGCTCGGGGTTCTCCCCGGTGATCGCGTTGAGCAGATCGACGAAGACCTCAAGCTGCCACTTTTTAAAGGTGAACAGCTTGTCGACCCGACCATCAACCGCGAAGAAGGCTGGCAGCCGCTCTTCGTTCTGGAGGCCGGTCTGATATCCGGTGTAGACGTCTTGATCGATGTCGTAGACGCCACCTGCGAAGGGCGTATAGGGGTTGCCGGTGACATACTGCACCCGGCTGCTGATCCCGATGTCATACGGCAGGTCGAACCCGCCCACCGCGGTCAGGATGTGGGTCTGGTCGAAGTCGAACAGGTACCACTCTGGATCGTTGGGGTTGTCTTTGCGTTCCGCCCGGGAGAGGGTGTAGCTCACCCAGCCGAAGAACCGATCGACCGGCGCCCGACGGACCAACAACTCCATCCCGGTCACCCGGCCGAGCCCATCGTTGACCGACAGCGGTCGATCATCTTCGCCGAAGTCCGGATTGGTCACGATCCGATCGGTGATCTCGCGATGGAAGACCGTCACGTCTCCCTGAAACGCTGGCGAGAATCGCTGCCGCCATCCGATCTCAGACGACCAGGCCTGCTCGAAGCCGATGTCGATGTTCTCTTCCCCCTCACCGAGGTCCTGTCCGAGCGGCGGCTGGTGATACAGGCCGGTGCTGCCCTTGAGCGTCCCGCCACCGCCGACGTTCCATTGGAACGCAAACCGGGGATCCAGCTCCGTGTTGAAGTAGCCGTCCAGTCGAAGCGTCGTCAGCCGAAGCCCTGGATTGAGCAGCAACGTGTCCTTGTCTTTTAACGGACGCAGCTCCATATCCAGGAACGGATCCGGGCTGGCGGCCCACCCATCGAAGGTGAGCTCGGTTGGATCGGTCTCTGCCAGCGGATCGAAGCTGACGAGCTGCTCTGCGCTGAACGGCACCCGGACGCGAGTGTCATAGAGCGAGCTCTGGTGGTCGATGCCGGGCTTGATCAGCAGCGCCTCGTTGAGCTGCCAGGGAACCTCGACGCGCATCGTGAACACCGGCGCGCTCTGGAAGATCTGGAGGTCATCAGTGACGTTGAAGGCGACGTCATCGTAGCCGAGGGCGGTCGTGGTCCGGATCTCGGCGTTCTTCCCCAGCGGCGCATCCCATCGCATCACCAGCCGGTGCGCCCCATAGCGAGCGCTCAAGTCATCATCGACGAGGTTACTCGGCGTAAACGCGGTGTCTTCTGGCGCGGAGAACAGCAGCCGATCCTGGTAGCCGAACGCAAACAACGACAGCCGGCCCAGTTTGAAGTCGAGCGGCTCGATCTTGATCTGGTAGTCGTACCACCGCGGCAGCAGGCTCACCCCGATGGTGTCTGACAGCGGCGCCAGGACCGCGTCGATATAGGATCGTCGGGCCGCCACGGCGACGCCGATCTGCCTGTCCTTGCCGACTCGACCCTGGAACAGTCCGCCGCTGTCGAGCAGGTCGGTGTTCCACATCAGCTCGTTCTGTTCGGGGAACGCCGTCTTGGTGCGCACATCGACGACTCCGCCCATTCCGCGGCCGTAGCGGACCCGGTAGCCGCCAGGCAGGTAGTCCACCGCTTCGATCAGATCCGCGTTGAGCACCGAGACGATCCCGCCCAGGTGGTAAACGATCGGGACCTCGACCCCGTCGATATACACCCGGGAGTCTTCGGGGTTCGCCCCACGAATGATCAGCCCACCGGTCCCAAACGGCGATCGGGACGCGCCGGGCAGGCTCTGGATCACCCGCACCGGATCCCCGAACGTCCCCGGAACCCGCCGGACTTCCTCGACGGTCAGGGTGCGACGGGTCACCTCAGCCTCTCGCTCCCTCTCGTAGATCCCCACCACCTCGTCGTCTCGATAGCTGAGGTTGCGAATCCACAGCTGAACCGCGGTGATCTCACCCGCCGTCACCTCGACCGGCTCTTCGACGTCTCGATACCCGGGATACACGCCGCGAAGAACCACCTCACCGATCGGCGCGCCGCGGAATTCGTAGCGACCCTCTGCGTCGGTGGTGGTCTCATCGAGGAGCGCGCCCGACGAACCTCGAAGCTGAACGCCGATGTCTGGAAGCGGCCTGCGCGTGCCCATCTCCACGACCTGGCCCTCAAGGTTGACCGGGGCAGGCGGCGGCGGCTCTTCCGGATCGGGGGCTTCCTCGACCGGCGCCTCCAGCACGAAGCCATAGTCGAACTCAATGGCCACAGGCGTCGGGCCGTTCGCGTCCTCTGCTGGCGAGAAGTAGAACTGCCACGCCGCCTCGACAGCGGCCTCATCGAAGCCATGGCCGGCGGGCTCCAGGACCTCGACATAGTTCACCTCGCCCGTCTCGCCAATCTCCAGCAGGAGCCGGACCGTTCCCTCGATGCCAGCGGCTTCTGCTTCGGGAGGATACGGCGCCTGGACATACTCCTCCAGCTCAGGCAATTTCACCAGCGGCGGGGGCTCTTCGGCGGGGGCCTCCTGGGCGAAGGCGGCGCTGAGGAGGAACGGGAAGAGCATCTATTCAATCGCCTTGAACCGGCAACGGCGCGGAAAATTGGTGATGGTCACCGGTGTATCATCTTGTTTGCCGGGTCGGAAGCTGCATCCGGAGAGCGTCTTCACACACGCGGCATCGGCCGCCGCCGTCAGCCCAGAGAGGATCCGGACATCGATGACCTTTCCGGTGTCGTCAATGTCAATGGCGGCTTTCACCGTCCCTTCCAGGTTCGCCTCACGG
>JBCBLB010000571.1:0-6491 GCA_038520555.1 Myxococcota bacterium
CAGCGCGAGGCCAGGGGGAATCTCCGACGAACCTATAACGCGCTGGGGTGTCTGTTTCTTTCCCCCGATCGGTGGGGGCTGTCCGTTACTCTTCTGGTGATTCAGGTTTGGAGGTCTCCCCCATGTGGCCCCTGCTCACGGTTCTCTCCGCTGCGCACGCAGACACACCGGTCTGGCCGGATCTCTCTGCTCCGCCTGTCGTCGGCGGGGGTGACAGAGACGCTGGCGTGATCGTAGCGATTGAGGATTACTCCCTGGTCGGGGACATCCCCGGCGCGCGGGACAACGGCTTGGACTGGTACAGCTACCTCACCGAAGGTCGCGGCATCTCTGCACGCCGGGTCAAGCTGCTCATCAACCAGCAGGCGGTCCGGGAAGAAATCGTCGCTGCGGTCTCGGCGGCGGCTGAGCAGGTCCAGCCCGGCGGCACCCTCTGGTTTGTCTTTATCGGCCATGGCGCCCCCAGCGAGGATGGGCGTGATGGCCTGCTCATCGGTTGGGACACCCAGCAGACGGCCAACAGCGTCTACGCGCGCGGGCTGCCCCAAAAAGAGCTGATCCGCCTGTTGGAGTCCAACAAAGACGCAGAACCGCTCGCCATCATCGACGCCTGCTTCTCCGGGCAGCTCGACGATGAGCAGGCCCTTGTCGATGGACTGATGCCCCTGGTGCCGACCTATGCCACGGCGTCCGGCAGGCGCTCTACGATCCTCTCGGCTGGGCGCTCCAATGAGTTCGCGGGCCCGCTGCCCGGTGCCGACCGGCCGGCCTTCAGCTACCTCGCCCTCGGCGCGCTGTATGGGTGGGGCGACCAGAACGATGATGGCGATGTGAACGCGGAGGAAGTCGTCGACTACTCCCTCGGGGTGCTCAACGCCCTGCCGCTGGGGCGGAGCCAGACGCCTTCGCTGGTCGGGGATGGTGCCCGCTCTCTCGGCCGCGCCCAGAAGGAAGGCCCCAGCCTCTCCCAGATCCGAAGAACGCTCGAAGAGGGCGTCCTGTCGGGCGCGGTCCGTGAGAGCGGCGCGAAGGATTTCGCCAGCAAGCTCGCGGAGCTGGACCGGCTGCGTCAAGAAGAGGCGGCGCTCGCCCAACAGATCGATGATGAAATTGAACGACAGCGGACCGCGCTGAAATCCGAAGCCCATCAAGCATGGCAGAAGACCGTCGTGTTCGCCGAAAGTGGGGATGGATTTGCGGTCCAGGCCCTCGACGCCTACATCGACAGCTACACAAACCGTTTTGTGGAGGTCGGTGATCGGCGCATCCCGGTTTCGATTCCAGAAGTCAACGAGGCGCGGCGACTTCGGGAGCAGCTGGTGAAGCAACAGGCCCCTGACGCCCCTTCGCTCGAAGTCGGTGGGTCGGGCTACGAGATGATCGCGGTTCAACCGGGATCGTTCACCATGGGCTGTGCCGGCGATGGGGGCTGTGAGAGCGACGAGAAGCCTCCCCGGGTCGTTCAGATCACCCGACCCTTCCTCATCGGTCGCACTGAGGTCACCCAGGAGCTGTGGAAGAAGGTCACCGGGGATAACCCCAGTGACTTCGACGCTTGCGGGCCCGATTGCCCCGTCGAGCAGATCAGCTGGCTTGACGCCGTGATCTTCGCCAATCAGCTGAGTGAACGAGAAGGGCTTGACGGCTGCTATGTCATCGCCGGCGATCGGGTCAGCTGGCCGCAGGGGCTCGACTGCAACGGGTATCGGTTGCCCACGGAGGCCGAGTGGGAGTACGCCGCGCGGGCCGGCCACGCGACGGTGTACGCCGGGACCTCAGAGCGTGCGGATTCGGTGGCCTGGTACACTGAAAACTCAGGGGGCAAGACCCATCCGGTCGGCCAGCTGATGCCCAACGCCTGGGGACTGCACGACATGACCGGCAACGTCTGGGAGTGGGTCTGGGATCAGTATGGCACCTACCCGGACTCGCCGTCGACCGATCCGCTCGGCCCGGTCATCGGCAGCGCCCGGGTGTTCCGCGGCGGCGGCTGGTTTGATGGACAGGACCGGCTCCGGGTCATCAACCGGGCCAAGTTCGACATCGCGTTCACCGGCCACCTCATCGGGCTTCGATTGGTGCGGTCCCGATGAACCTTCGACCCATACTGTTCCTCGCCCCGTTGCTGCTGGGGGCGGATGAGACCGAGGGCCTCACCCCCGCGGAGCTTCAGGCGCAGGCCTGCGCTACGGTGCCGCATAACGGCTTCCGCCGAAAGGTCGCATATGCCACCGGCAGCCGGCGGAACGCCATCCCCCAGGCGTACAGCGAAGCCCGGCAGAAGATGCTCGTTGAAGTCACCGCCGGGTTCTCCGATCTGCGACGGGCCGCCGTCGAGCGCCACATCGTGGATTGGAAGCATGAATATGAGAACCGGCGGGCCTGCGCCTCGGTCGAGCTGGAGGTCAAGCATATCGACAGTTTCGAGCGGGAGTCCCAGGACCTGGAGCGAGACATCGCCGCGCTGGCAAAGAGCATTGTCGATGCGATGGGCGAAGACCCGCTCCTTCAGATCAAAGCGCCGGTCTGGGCGAACAGCGGCTGCGTCTCTGAGGTGGGTCGTTACCTGATCAGCGAGCTGCGCAACCAGCTGGCCCGTCAGCCGGGGCAGCTCGCGCTGCTCCCGCCTCGCCAACGTTCCTGGGAAGCGGTCGAGCTGTCCACGGTGCTGACCCCGGGCGCCGGGACCGTCGTGGTCTCTGCCAGCCTGCGTCCGCCCGGCGCTGTCGGCGCGACCCCGCTCCCGGGCTTCAGCTTCCCCAACGACCTGCTGATGGTCGAAGAGGGCGAGCGCGGGCAGTGCCACAGCGACGCTTTGATCGGTGTTCAGGGGGACGGCCCGACAATGAGCGTGCAGCTCGCATTGGACACCAACGATGGTCAGATCTGTGAGGGGGGCTCGATCGAGCCCCTGATGCGTCTGAGCCACCCTGCCCATGTTCGCATCTTCTCCATCGACGGCCAGGGCGATACCCTTCTCATCTACCCACCACCGGGGCCTGACCCGAAGGCGCCCGTCGAGATGTCGTTGGGAACCTTTCAGGCGCTGCGGTTGGACAGCGGGGACGAAAAGCTCGTGGTCGTGGCGGCGCCAGAGGCGACCGCGCTCGGACCCCTCGAAGACAAGCGCGGCTTCTGTCGCCTGGACGGTGGGCTTCAGCCGGGGTTGTTCGGGCAGTCTGTGGCGATGACCTCGATCTCGTATCGGGTCAATCCGAGCGGAACGGGCGCATGCGCCGCCGTTGAAGACGCCGACGAAAAAATCAAGGCCGCTCGCGCGGCCCTGGAAGCGGTTGAGCCCTGTACCGATCGATGAGCTATCGGGGCGCCATCGCGCCCTTGACCATGTCGACCTGATCGTTGTTGAGGAAGGTCAGGACATAGGTCTTGTAGCGGACGCCGACGCCGGTGGCTTCTTCTCTGACGCACCAGTTGCGATCCTTGAGCTGTCCGATGGTGCCCGAGAAAGCGGTGTTGCGCTCCATCTCTTCGATGGTGACGGAGTTTGCAGAGCGGGTGGTGGTGCTGTCGGACTGGGAGGTCTGCTGAAGGGCCCAGGCGTAGACCTGCTTTCGGGCGCTCTTCATCGCGTCATCCCGAGCGGTGGACTCGCTGTCCACCGGATCGGAGACGCCGACGAAGTACAGGCCATCGGCGCTTGTGGGGGCCTGGTTGATCCAGTCCCCGCAGGCGTCGCGGGTGCCGGCTGCGGTGGTCCGGAATGCGAAGTAGACCGGCTGGGTGAAGGTGGTCGCCGAGCGCCACAGCGCGCCATGTTTGACCGACATGTCCCCGGCGACCCCGCCGCCGATAGAGGAGAGGTCGAAGTCTGCGGCCTTTCCGACGCCGCAGTGGATGGCCCCGGTGCCAGCGATGAATTCCCCGATGAACAGCTTGTCGCAGCTGTCCGAGTTCTCTCGGCAGCAGTCCTCGAAGCCCGCGGGGTCGGAGACCTCTGCGATGAGCTTCTTGGTGAGGGTGTAGCTGACCCGCACGGTCGCGTCCGAGCCACCCGCGCCGCTTGCGCCAGCGATTCCGGGGATGCCGATGTTCATCGCAGCCTGGGAGCTGGCCTGGTAGACGTGGTCATAGGTCACCCCGCCGCCGTCGACTTCGCGGGTGGTGATGAACGCTGAGCAGCGGGTCCGCCGGGCCATCGACTCATCGATGCTCGCCGCGTTGTCGGGGACGAACCGCCCGAGGTAGCTCGACGGGTCGGTGTCGAAGGCGCTCCGCAGATAGACGTTGCTGCTGTTGGTGGCCAGGGCATTGTCGACGTTGCCCACACAGGTCGCAGCCAGCGGATCCTTCTTGCCGCGGTTGCGCTTCTTCTTGGCCTCCACGGTCCCCGGGACCACAACCAACGCCGCGCACAAGGTGAGAATCGAAGTCCTCATCGCATCCTCCAGGTTTTGCGTCGAGTATACCCCCGACCATGGCCCGTACTTCCGGGTTCCATCACTCGCCTGCGTCTTCGAACGCCATCTTTGCGATCACCGCGTCGAAGGCTGCCAGATCCCGGTCCTTCGCGTCGGGCGTGAAGTATCCCATCGCGACGACCGCGCGGGCATTATCGATAAACGTAAAGGCGACGAGGTTCAAGTCCGCGCCCGTCTCAGAGAACCGAAAGTCGGCCCGCACCCCCTCTTTGCCTCCCATCACCGTTACGGTCTCCTCGCCGAGGGGAGTATAGCTGGGGGAGCGGATGAGGTTGTCGAGGAACGCCCGGGTGAAAATCCGCGCTTCTTTCGCCCGGTTGGTCTGTTTTCCGAGGACTTCGATCTGGCTGGCGGTCTGTGGGTGCACCATCCGGGTCAGATCTGCATCGGGCGCCGACTTCAGCGCCCAGCCGGCCGGCACCACGATCGCTGCGCCCACGGCGGGGTTGTTGACCCGCTCGCCGCGGCCCGCGTTCAACCCGGCCAGGCGTCGATGGGCAGCCTCCAGCTCGGGGATATCGACGGGGACCACACGATCGCCGAGGGTGACGGTTCGACCGGTATACTCGGTGATGAACGCTTCCAACGCCTGAATACCGGTGTCGCCGTCCATCTCGGCGATCGCCGAGACCCGTTGCCATACCGCAGCGGCTTCGCGCTGGATGTTCTGGGTCAGCCGCGCGATCTCTGCATCCAGTTCTGCCTGGAGGGCTGCAGCCCGTCTCGACCGCTCCGCATCTTGTGCCTGTAGCGTCTCCAGCTCTGCAAGGGCGCTCTCCAGCTCAGTCGGCGAGGACATGGTCTCCGAGAGCGTCAGGGCGATGTTCGCCAGGTCCGGTCCCCGCTCTCGTCCCGAAGAGAGGTCTGCGATGGTCGGCCCGGAGACGGTGGGGCGCTGCTGTCGATCGGTCAGCAGCCCCCGGAGTGCCCCCCGGGCATACGAAGAAGCTTCGGTCGATGAGACAGTTCGATCGTTGTTTTCATCCGCCCAACCGAACATCGCTCCGAGGGTGAGGTAGCTGAAGGCCGGCCGGTCGGCGCCGGGCAGCGGTCCCGCGAACTCATCGCTCCCGCCCGCCGAGAGGATCGTGGTCTTTCGCCCGGTCGGTGTGGCGTAGGTGGGCACCAGGGGCATCAACCCCCGGACCAGCGGCTGGCCGTCGCCGACCTTCCCAGAGAAGCAGGCGTCCAGGATGGCGACAGTTTCGCGCTGATCGCCTTGCTCCAGGCGTTCGATGAGTTCGGATTGGGGCAGCCCACGGTCGGCGACGCTCAGGGCGGTCTGTCGGACGTCGACGTCGAGAAGCAGCCCATCGGTGCCGTCTTTGGACGGCGCCCCATGACCGATGAAGATGAACCATAGCCGCCCGTCGGGTCCCACCGCCTCGGTCATCTCTTCGATGGCGACGCGCACAGCGGCGTTCGTGGCGTTGCCATCGAGCAACATCTGGACCTGTCCGGCAGGGACGCTGCGTCCGGCGGTCAGAAATCGGTACCAATCCTGGGCGTTCTGGCGGGCCCCGGGGATGTCACTGACAAACGCATAGTCTTCGATGGCGACGATGACAGCAGCGTCGTGTCTTCCACCGCCGAGCTTCGGTGGGGTGTCGAGGGGAGGCCACAGCGGCTCTGAAGCGTTGGCCATCATGCTCATCCACAACCACAACATGATCAGTCTCCAGAAAGGTCAGGGGGCGCCGAACAGAAACGGGCTCTCCGATGCATAATCGCGAAGCGTGGCGGTGAGCCACCTGGGTTCTTCCTGCTCAATGAGTCGAGCGTTCGAGAGCGGTGAGATCGGATGCGGGTCAAGTGGGGTTTGTCTGTGCTCAATGATCAAGGCGATGAATCGCTCCGCGGAACCACGCCATGGGTGGAGGTACTTTCGAAACAGCCCGGGCTGGTCTGAGGAGCGTGAGTAGTGGTAGGACATCTCGACCAGTTGGTGTCGATGCCGGCCCATTCGGACGCGGTTCGTCGCGGTGGGGGGGGCGCTCGAGAGGGCCCGCATCTCGGCGAGCAGGTTTGCGATGTCGGCCGGGATCTCTTCGG
>JBCBLB010000753.1:0-4487 GCA_038520555.1 Myxococcota bacterium
AGCATCGCCGCGGCGGCCTCACCGGGAGGACCGGATCGGCCCATCCGAAGCCGATCGCGGGCGCTTCCCAGGTCGATCAGGCTGTCCGCGGCGCCGACCAACGCAGCGGGCGCGCGCCCTTCCGCGACAGCGTACGCCCCCTCGAGCGCTGCCCGTGAGGCAGCCTCCGCCTCACCGGCCCAGGCGCCGTTCTCTCCGCAAATCTGCAGATGAATCGAGATGTGGGCCAAGACCATGTTGGGCAGCGTCTTCAGTGGGAGCAGCGGCGGGTACAGGTCACGCCCCCGACCCGCGAGTTTTGACACGTCCAACATCCCTTCTGAGGCTGCGGCTGCGAGGGCGGCTTCTGCCTCGCCTTCGTCAGGCGGCTCTCGACCGACGCCGAAGAACAGCCCAAGCGCGTCCCGATCGCCCGTCCATCCGTCCATCGCGCGGCCGGCGGCCCCGAGGGCCAGCCGCGCGGACCGGGTCATCAGCTTGGCGTCTTTTCGTCGCTTCAGCCAGGGCCGAAAGTGGATCGCCGGGACGACCCCGGCGCGCGCGGACGGCAGCGGCTTGAGGGGGGGATGCTCGCTCAGGCCATTGTCCCCGGCCTGAGCCCGATCCCAGACCTGCATCGGCGCGTCGCCGAGGGCGCAGCTCAAGGCGATCCGGGTGATCGCGAGTGGGGTGCTCATGGCATCCGAGACACGATCAAGGTGCCGTTGCTGCCGCCGAACCCAAACGCGTTGGTCATCGCATGGCGAACAGCCTGTTGACGGGCATCCTTCGGCACATGATGCAGGTCACAGGCCGGATCGGGGCGGTCGAGGTTCAACGTCGGCGGGAGGACCCCCTCCCGGGTGGCCAACAGGCAGAGGATCGCTTCGACAGCGCCGCAAGCCGCGACGAGGTGCCCCATCATGCTCTTGGTGCTGCTGACCGGCGTGCGCTGGGCAGCGTCGCCGAAGGCATGCAAAATGCCCTGCGTCTCGGACGCGTCATTCATCTGCGTCGAGGTCCCGTGGGCGTTGATATAGCCGATGTCTTCGGGGGTCAGTCCGGCATCCTTGAGGGCCGCCTGCATGCTCTGTCGGGCGCCACGGCCATCTGGCGGAGAGTCGGTGATGCGGTAGGCGTTCGCCGAGCAGCCAAAACCGGAGAGCCGCCCCAGCATGGTCGCCCCACGACCGCGGGCGTGGTCTTCGGATTCGATGACCATGAAGCCGGCCCCTTCCCCCAGAACAAACCCATCCCGATCGAGGTCGAAGGGGCGGGAGGCGGACGCCGGCGCATCGTTTCGGGTGGACAGGGCGCCGAGCCGAGCGAACCCGGTGAGCATGATGGGATCGACCAGCACATCCACACCGCCGACGATCATGACGTCCACCTCACCGCGGCGGATCCGGAGCAGCCCCTCACCGATGGCCTGGCTGGAGCTGGTGCAGGCTGTAGAGATGGTGCTCATCGGACCCTCGGCGCCGACCATGGCGGCGACAAGGCGGGTCGGTGCGCCCGGAGCGAGCCGGGCCAGCGCTTCGGGGCCCGGCAGCTGGCCATCGGCCATCCGCTCGGCGAAGTCTGCCAACGGCGGTCGCGCGGCCTCGCTCCCGACACAGACGCCGACGCGTGGCCCGCTCGTGGTCAGCCCAGCCATGGCGATGGCCTCAGACGCTGCGGCGAACGCAAGCCGACCCTTCAGATCCTGGAGGGCGCCGGGCGGCAACCCCGACGGGTCTTCGGGGTGGCCGGGATCTGGGGCTTCTGCGGCGAAGGTGACCGGGAAGGCCGAGGCATCAAAGCGCTGAATCGGGGCGACGGCGTTTCGGCTGCGGAGGACCGCGTCCCAGGTCGCGCGGACGCCGATGCCAAGGGGAGTGACCGCTCCAATGCCGGTAATGACGACGCTCACGGCTCCTCCGGATAGTCGGCCCAGAGGGCCTTGAGGTGCATCCGCTCGGTGCGCTCGACCCGGGCGAGCGCGGCCGGATCTTCGAGGGGCACGGCGTTGAAGACGAAGATCTGTTCGGCCTGGGCGTGGACCTTCCCCGCGACCCGGGCCTTCACATTGACCGCCGCCATCTCATCGCGGAGGGCGGTGAGCCGGGTCTCCAGGCGAATCTCCTGGTCGGGCCGCACGAACCGACGGAACTTGACATGGTTGGCCATGCTGAGGATGGGGAACGGCCAGTCGCCTCGCTCCATCCGGACGGTGTAGCCGATGAGCTTCCCAGACAGCTGGGCGAGGGCTTCGAGGATGATCACACCGGGGACGACGGGAAACTCAGGGAAGTGATCTTCGAAGAAGGGCGCAGAGGCGGGGAAGGTGACGGCACCTGTGGCCCGCTCTCCCTGAACGATCTCTTCGATGCGGTCAACCAGTAACCAACGCATTCCGTCAACTCAGCCGCGGAGGGCGTTGGCGGCGAGGGCGACCATGCGGCGGATGCCAGGCTTCGCCTCAAAGTCCGTGAGCCGCTTGCCGGTCCCATCGAGGGTCTTATGGTCCGCGAACCACACCGGGGTGGCACCGGGCTTGAACGGAGAGCGCACCACGGTCTTCTGGGGATGATCGATCAGATACGAGTTGTGCACCACGCCGGTGCCGGACTGGATGTCCTGCGGAGGATGCCCGGGGAAAGCGCCCCAGGTGGTGACAACGAGCCCGTAGACCATCCCCGCCCAGGTGTTGACGGCCACCGCGCCATACTCCAGATCGGCGATGGCCTGCTCGACGGCGTCTTTGTGGGCGCGTTCGGTCTTGGGGTGGACGATCATCATGCAGGACAGGGTGCCCCAGAGGACCTCATTGCACAACGGCACCGCCCGGCTGAGGTAGCTCTTGGCGTCGTCAGCGTCGATGCTGACTTCCGCGAGGACGCCACAGAACGCCTCATTGACCAGGGCGTACTCGCCCTGCTGGGCGGGCACATCGGGGATAAACGTCCAAGGCACGATCTCATCGCCCGTCTTCCCGAGCACCTCTGCCTGAGGATAGGCGCTGAGGAACCCCTCATATCGCTTCTGTGCGCCGGGGTAGTAGGCTTTCCGCGGCGGGGCAGCACGCAGGGTCTCCCGAAGGATCTGCAGAAAACGCTCCCGTTGTGGCCATCCGTTGGCCACAACCACGACCTTGGCGGCGTTGCAGTTGAAGCTTGCGTTCTGGGTGACCATCCCGACGATGTTGCGGGCCTGGAACGTCATGTCAGACTCCGACCACTCACCGGGCACGACCATCACCGGGGTGACGCAGCCCAGCTCCGCGGTGAACGGGCGGGCGTTGACCGGCTCGTTCTGAGACTTCCGGCGCGCCTGCTCCGCAGGATCGGGGCCCCAGACGATGGCATCGTAGGTCTTGTCCGAGCCGGTGACATGCAGGGTGTCGACGAGAGGATGGTCGGTGAGGTACTTGCCGACCTCAACGCCGCCATAAACGATGGCGAGGTAACCGTCGTCGATGAGCGCGCGGAACGCACGCTCCAGCTTCGGGCCGACGTGCTCGTTGACCGGGTTCATCTTGAGGATAACCACCTCATCCTCGACGAAGAGCTTATAGAGGATGTCCATCGGCGGGATCGAAGAGACGTTGCCGGCTCCAAGGGTGAGGTTGACCTTCCCTTCTGTGGGGCGGTTTCGATACCCCTGCCCCTGAGAGGCGGGCTGGCCGGGCTCGACCCAGACCTCTGCCGAGACCCCGGTAAACAGAATCCGATCGTAGAGGTTGGTGGGAAAGACGTCGACCACCTTCTGGCCGTCAGGGCGCTGCCGGACCTTCGGCGGCTTCGGCTGACCATTGGCTTCGATGGCTTCGATGAGCAACCGGATGTTCCGAACCGTGGTCATCGGCCCGGCGAGCCACTCTTCGCCTTCATAGACCGTCCCGGGCTGGATGCCCTTAAGCTTCGAGCCATCCTTCGCCCAGGCGTCGGCGACGTCCATCACACCGTTCAAACACCGCTTCAGGTAGGCGCAGCGTTCCGGGTTGCTGACCGTCAGCCAGTGTTCTTTGCGGGCGGCGAGCCGCTCGAGGTAGGCGTCACAGACCTCCGTCGAGGTCGGCGGCACAGCCGCCGGCGGCGTGGGAAACGTAGACATGGTGATGGGCGCTCCAACGAATCGGGGAACCCATCGTAACCGATCAATGTTCGGCTTCTTTCTCGCTGTGACCTTCTTCACTGCCATGGTCTTCACTGCCATGGTCTTCACTGCCATGTTCTTCATTGGCTTCGACGGTGATGGTGATGGTCGATGCCATGACTTCGCCGTAGGACTGGTGGAGGCCGTTGGCGAACTGAAGGGTGAGGGAGTGCTTGCCTGGGGTCAGCTCCAGCTCGGTCTCGGTCTGGCCCTTGCCATAGTGGATGTGCTGCTCATCGGCGGGGACGGCCTGCCCCTCTGCGATCCCGCCTTTATCGATGATGATGTGGTGGTGGCCGGTGCCTTCCTTCAACTCACCGGCAGGCTGAACGGTCATGCCCTCGACGCCCATCTTGACCTTGACCGGCGAG
>JBCBLB010000099.1:0-18889 GCA_038520555.1 Myxococcota bacterium
ACTGCGCCAGAGGCATCTCTCTGGCCATCAGCCGGGCGGCATTGATCCATCGGTTGGACCGCCCCAGCTTCAATTCTGGCGATCGCAGCAGGTGCTCCTCATCCGTGGCATCCTCGCTGGGCGCTGTCACCGTCGGCGCTCTCGGTAGACGGTCCGGCGACGGTGGCGTCGGAGATGACTGCGGAGATGACTGTGGGGGTGGCGCAGGTTGTGGTTGTGGGAGGACCGGTCGCGGCGCTGGCCGCCGCCAGTGGTCGAGGATCTGAGGGAGGGTCCATCGCTCGACGTCGAGCAGGTCGACGCCATCATCCAGTCGAAAGGCGACAGAGAAGGCCGTATAGAGATCGTCGCCCTGTCGACGTTGTTGTTTGACCCGGGCGAGGAGGGGCGCGCCGATGGCGCGGAGGATCTGGACGGCGACACGAAACCGTCGAACATCGGGTTGTCCACGTGTGGGCATGGCCGAACAGGAGATCTGGACGATGAGCCCGCCGACAGAAAAAGAACATCCATCGCTGGACATCGCAAACCCGCTTCGATCCCCATAGACGGAGCGCATTCGTTGTTCGAACCGGCCCATATCCGGGGAAGCGCAGCAGATCTGGAGCGGGTCGTCGGGGTGAGCGAGACCCAGCGGCCATGCGCCGACGATCATGGGGTTCATCCCCCCCAGGGCCCGCTCGATGCGCAGGTCTTTCAGGGCGCGTTTGAGGGGATCGCTCATGGGGGGGATGGATCGGGTTGGAGCCGCCGCGGGGTCTCATCGCCGAGTCGGTTGTCGGCGTCACCGTCGAGCAGGTCGAGCGCACGGATGCGGTCGCGGAGGGCGGGGACGTCGACGGTGCCGGTGTCTTCCAGCTCGCAGACCAATCCTTCGAGGACCAATTCGAGCCGGTCGATGCGTTGCTGGAGGGTCGCGCTCTGCCGGGCGGCCTCTTGATGGGCGATGTGGCTATCGGCGACGGCATCGGCGAATTCTGCGCCGACGATGGCGGCGTCGCCGCGGGAGAGCGCCGCGCGCTCACCAAACAGTCGCTGCCAGAAGGACATCCGCCACCTCCAGAAGCGCTATATCAAGGCCATTCGGAGGGGGCCGATACAGGATGGGCCGTTTTGTTCGGTTGAGCAGGATAAGCCTTCTCCACAAAACAACCCGGATTCGTGTCATAGGAGGATATCGATGGCGGATGTTCAGACCCTTGCAGCGCGTGTGGAAGAGATCCACACCCGGTACCGTCAGAATTTTGCCGGCCAGTCCCGGATCACCCGTGATCTGAACTTGCTCCATCAGCTGATCGCGTCGATGGAGGGGATCGCCCAGGACGGGGGCACGATCGATGGTGCGGGGGACAGCTTGCTGCCCACCGTTCGCGAGCGGCTGGACTTGTATCGCAAAGAGCGGGATGCCATCGCTGCGGCGCAGGCCGGTGGCCCCGCTGAGGTGCTTGCCCACCGGATCTCGGAGTGGACCTGGCTCAACCAGCAGCGTTACCAGCGCAACTTCGCCGGCCAGGATCGGCGGACCCGTGACCTGGGCATGCTCCAGGAGATGCGCGATGAACAGCGGCGCTGGCGGGATCGGCTGGCCCGCGCGGGCACGGATCAGGCCACCGGCTGGCGCAGCGACCTGCTCAACCAGCTCGAACAGAGCGGCAATTTGTATGGCAGCGAGTTCGACGCCATCCAACAGGCCCGCAGCACCGTCACCAACGATCGAAAGGTCTCTCTGCTGGCGAGCCTGGCCAACGGCCAGTTCGCCCTGTGGCGCGAGCACTTCGCCAACAAGGCGCGATTGAGCCGCCGTGCTGGGCTGCTCCGTCGAATGCTCGCTCAGCTCAAGATCATCCAGGGTGACATGCAGGCGGTCCGCGACGCGGGCATCACCACCGATGTGCATCAGAAGAACCTCGCCACGGTGACCGAGCGGATCGCGACCTGGCAGCGCGAACTCACAGAGATCGAACGGGCCGCCGGCTCTGCCGGCCCCGATCAGGTCGCTGGCAACCTCGCCCGTGAGGCCAACGAGCAGTTCGCCATGTATCGCGAGAACTTCGCCGGTCGCCCGTACAGCGAGGTCGACATCGAGACGCTCCATGGGATCTGTGAGCGGCTCCATGAGATCGCTCGGAACATGGACACCCTCGACCAGACCTGGGGCCGTGAGGGCAACAGCAAGAACCTCAACGTCGTCATTGAGAACCTGAAGCGGTACGAGCGGGAGTGGTCCCGGATCCGCGATGCGCGAAAGAACACGTGACCGATCTCGATCCCCGCTGGCGGTCGATCGCCCTCGCTGCAGCAGATGCGGCGGCGGCGGTCACCCGTCGGTGGTTTCGCTCGCTCGCGGCTGTCGAGCATAAGCCTGAAGCGTCCTCTCCGATCGTCACCATCGCCGATCGTCAGGCCGAGCAGGCCATGCGTGCGATCCTCTCCGACCGCCTGCCCGACCATGGGATCTTCGGCGAGGAAGAGGGGGCGACGAACGCTGACGCCCGGTACACCTGGGTCCTCGATCCCATTGATGGAACCATCGCGTTCGCTTCCGGCAAGCCGCTGTACACCACCCTCATCGCCCTGTGTGAGGACCAGCGGCCCGTGCTCAGCGTCATCGATCAGCCAATCCTCGGCGAGCGGTGGGTCGGCAGCGGGGGAGAGACGACGTTGAACGGCAGCCCGACGGTGATCCGACCTGTGGCGCGGTTGTCAGAGGCTCGACTGGGATCGACGACGCCGGGGCCGTTGATGACCGCGGGCGTCTGGGAAGCGTTCTCACGTGTCCAATCGGCGGTGCATGTGACCACCTGGGGGGGGGACGCGTACAACTATGCCCTGCTCTCCAGCGGGCACCTGCACCTCGTCGTCGAGAACGAGCTGGAGTGGTACGACTGGGCCGCCCTGGTCCCAGTGGTCGAGGGCGCGGGGGGGATCATCACCGACTGGTCCGGCGCCCCGCTGGGAGAGACCGCGGGGCGCTCTCAGGTCCTCGCCGCGGCGAGCCCGGCCCTACACGCTGCTGCGCTCGCATGTCTTCAGTCGGCGTCCTGAACCGGGATCAGGATCTCGTTCTGTCGAAACGGTCCCGGCACCCAGGGGCCGTTGTAAATGGCGACGGTCGGCGGCCCCGCTGGCTGTAGGCCGGCGGTCGCGATCGCGTCGAGGAGGCGCGTGGTCTTCGCCGTCGCCTGCGTCGCGTCGTCTCGCCCGGAGTAGCGCAGCGCGGCCATCCGGTCTCCAGGGATCTCGATGAGTTCGATGTTGGAGTTGTTGGGCGCCGGGAGCGTCTCCATCGTCCACCGCGTCGGCATCATGAAGGTGACGCGCCATCGTCCGTTTTCGACGCCGGTGATGCCGACCGGCACGGTCATCGCGATCTTTTCGCCCTCCGCCTCCGCGGGCGAGACGCCGACCGGCACGGTCATCGCGATCCTCTGGTTGGGCCGGTTGTCGCCGAAGATGTACCCGGCGAGCTGCCGGAACCCCCGCTGCTTGGCCTGCTCGTAGCTGCCCTGGACGATGATTCGGGCTTGAATGGTGGGTTGATACCTGCGAACTTCCCAGTCGTTCATCTGGGTTTCCACATCGTAGTCGGGCGATTCATAGCCTGATGCGCTCGCGCGGCGAGCGAAGACCATTCCCAACCCGAAAGCCATCCCCAGCGCGGCCAGCCCAGCCCATACGGGCGTTGAACGTTTCATGAACACACCTCCGTATCCTGGGTCTAAGGCCATGATGAGCGGTCGGATGAGTCGGGGAGCGTGGTGACAACCCGAGACACGACATGGATGGAATGCAATATTCGAGGTGGGGATGCGTAATGGTGAATGAACAACACACGGAGATCGACCCGTATGGCGAGCGCTCGAAACCCGACCACCGCAGCCCTGCTGTCCTTCCTGATTCCCGGGATCGGCCAGATCTACGCGGGTCGCTGGCTGTGGGGGCTGTTCTGGCTCATCATCACCCCCGGCTTCTGGATCGGCACCGGCGGATTGCTGGGTTGGATCTGTCACTTCATCTCGGCGTACCAGGCCAGCAGCCAGGCCGCCGCTCGCTGATCCTGCTGCTCGGCGCCCTGCTCGGGTGCGCGGAGCCGCCCCTGGAGACGCCGACGCCGACGCCGACGCTGTCCAGCCTCGAACTCCGCTCGATGGAGCTGGAGGTCGCCCTCGCCCGCTGGCCACATCCCGACGCCCGGCTCGCGTCCATTCATGCCACTTTCCCCGATGAATTCGGGGTGCGGCGGGTATTTGTGGATGCGGGTCATGGCGCGCGTGGCAACCCCGGCAACAATTCTTCTCTCTGCGACAGTGAGCAGGACGTCATGCTGATGTTGTCTCAATCACTGGCTCAGGCCCTCGACGCTACCGGGCACTTCGACGTCCGCATCTCCCGAAGCGGAGACGCGCGGGTTCCATACCGCCGCCGCCTCAACGACGCGGCGGAGTGGGGCGCGGAGGTGTTCTTGAGCCTGCACTCGGATGCTCGGGGCAGCTATCGGATGTGGTCGCCCTCACCGGGGCGGTGGTGCCCGCGGAGCGATGACGCGCCGGGTTTCTCGGTGTTGTGGTCGGACGAAGGCGATGCGGTGATGGCCGGACAGCGGCAGGCGCTGGCGGGGGCCGTGGCGACGATGATGCGGCGCGCTGGGTTTCTTCCGTATGACGGCGCAGACTATGTCGGCTTATATGGGGGCGACCCGGCGCAGCCAGGGGCGTTCGTCGATCGGCATCAGCCGCGGAGCCGGATCATGTTCTTGCGTCGTCCGCGAATGCCCTCGATCATCATTGAGACTCACCACGCCCTCGATCCACAGGCCGCCCGTCGGTGGCGAGAGGCCGAGACGCAGTCTGCGTTCCATGCGGCGGTCATCGCGGCGCTGGTCGAGTGGTTCTCACCTGATACATTCCGGCCATGACGATTGATGATCCGCATACGCCGTTGAGACAAGACATTAAGCTTCTGGGTTATCTGCTCGGTGAGACCCTGCAGGAGCTGGAGGGGGAGGCCCTCTTCGAGCGCGTAGAGGAGGTGCGGGTCCTCTCGAAGGGGGCCTGCGCCGGCCGCGCAGAAGCGGGCGCGCTGCTTGAGCAGGTGATGTCTGAGATGCCGGAGGATGAAGCGATCACGGTCGCGCGGGTCTTCGCGCACTTCCTGGCGTTGGTGAACATCGCCGAGCAGTACCACCGCGTCCGCCGCCGCCAGCACGCTCTCGATGAGGGGGCGCCGCAGCGCGGCTCGTTGCCAGAGGGGCTGCAGCGGCTCCTCGACGCCGGCGTCTCCCCGGAGGACCTGTGGGTGACGGCGACAGAGATGCGCGTCGACCTTGTGATGACCGCTCATCCCACCCAGGCGGCCCGTCGCACGCTGCTGCGGAAGTATGCAACCATCACAGCGCTGCTGGAGCGTCGCGATCGGATCCATCTCACGCCGCAAGAGGAAGGCGATCTGATCGATGCGCTCCGTCGAGAGATCGCGGCGGTGTGGCGGACCGATGAGATCCGCCAGACGAAGCCGACGCCGTTGGATGAGGTCCGGAGCGGGCTGGTCCCGTTCGAGCAGGTGCTCTGGGACGCGGTGCCGGACTTTTTGCGATTGCTGGATCGGGAGCTGGTGCAACGAACCGGCAAAGGACTGCCGCTTCACGCGGTGCCGGTTCGGTTTGGGTCCTGGATGGGCGGAGACCGAGACCGAGACCCCAACGTGACCTCGGAGCTCACCCGACGGGCAGTGGCCATGGCCCGGCAAAGAGCGGCAGCGTTGTATCGCGATGCGTTGTCGACGCTCTACGATGAGCTGTCGATGAACCAGGCCTCTGATGAGCTTCTCGCAGAAGTGGGCGAGCAGTGGGAGCCGTACCGGGCGCTGCTGCGCCCGGTCCGCGAGCGGCTGGAGCGGACGCGTCTGTGGGCGCAGGCCATCGCCATGGGAGAGCCACCACCCTATGCTGCGGATGAGGTCTACACCGACGTGGTAGAGCTTGCGGCGCCGCTGCTACTGTGTGATCGTTCGCTGCGCGCGTGCGGCGATGACGTCGTCGCAGACGGCCGGCTGATGGATGTCCTGCGTCGACTCCCGGCGTTCGGGCTGGTGTTGGCGCCGCTCGATATTCGACAGGAGGCGGATCGGCACACAGAAGCCCTGGACGCGATCACGACCCACTTGCGGTTGGGGCGCTACAGCAGCTGGTCAGAGGCGGAGCGGATCGGGTTTTTGATTCGGGAGCTGAACAACCGACGACCGCTGATCCCGCAGGCGCTCTGGGATGGGACCGCGGACGATCTGAGCCCGGAGGTCGTCGATGTGTTGCAGACCTTCGCGATGGCCGCGCAGCAGCTGCCGGGCAGCCTGGGCGCCTATGTGGTCGCGATGGCTGCGCGGCCGTCGGATGTTCTGGCGGTGGAGATGCTCCAGCGAGAGGCGCGGCAGCGGTTCAACGCGCAGGCGGCCCCCTTGCGGGTGGTCCCCCTGTTTGAGACCTGGGATGACCTGACCGCGGCAGGGCGGGTGATGCATGAGCTGTTCATCAACCCCTGGTACCGTCAATACATCGCGACCACGCATACCGATCGCCAGGAGGTCATGATCGGCCACTCAGAATCGGCGAAGGATGCCGGGCGGCTGACGGCGGCGTGGGCGTTGTATCAGTGCCAGGAGGATCTGGTTCGGGTCTGCCAGCAGCACGGCATCTCGCTGACCCTGTTCCATGGCCGCGGCGGAGCCGTCGGCCGGGGCGGCAGGCCGGCGCATGCGGCGATCCGTTCGCAGCCGCCGGGGGCGGTCGACGGGACGCTGCGGGTGATCGAACAGGGCGAAGTCATCCAGGCGAAGTTCGGGGCAGCAGGGCTGGCGGCGCAGACGCTGGAGCTGTACGCCACCGCAGTCCTGGAGGCGACGCTGATGCCACCGATGAAGCCGAAGCCAGAGTGGCGGGTGGCGATGGACAGCCTGTCCGAACGGGCCAGGAAGGCGTACCGTCGGACCCTCCATGAGGATGGGTTCGTGACCTATTTTCGGACCGCGACGCTGGAGCCGGAGCTGGTGGCGCTCAACATCGGCAGCCGCCCCGCGCGCCGGCGCGCGGGCGGGGGGGGCATCGCCAGCTTGCGGGCCATCCCCTGGGGGCTCGCCTGGATGCAGATTCGCCTCAACCTGCCGGTATGGTTGGGGGTGGGGGCGGCTCTGGAGGCGGCGCTGAGAGAACCCCATGAAGAACACCTGCTCGCAGAAATGGTTGACCAATGGTCGTTCTGGCGATCGACGCTGGAGATGATCGAGATGGTGCTGGCCAAGGCAGAGCCGGGCGTCGCGGCGCGATATGATGCGGCGTTGGTCGACGGGACCCTGGCAGCGACCGGCGAAGAATTGCGGACCCGTTTGGAGCGAACGCGAGCGGCTGTGATGAAGGCGCTAAAACGTGAGCGGCTGTTAGAGACAAACCCAGATCTTTCACGATCGATCGCCGTGCGGAGCCCCTACGTCGACCCGTTGAACCTCGTCCAGGCGGCCTTGCTGAAGCGATCGCGAGAGTCGAACGATCCTCGACTGCTGCGCGCCCTGATGGTGACGGTCCACGGGATCGCGGCGGGGATGCGCAACACTGGGTGAGTGCGAAAGAATTAAGAAAGGAAAGTACCTATTCTCCAGGCATAAGAAAGGGGAGAGGTCTGTCCTGTCGGTTTCTGCTTGTCATCAAGTGGTTCACAGGACAGTATTGACTCACTTCCCCCAAGTCTTCATCCGAAGACTCAAATACATCCCTGGTGTGAGGAACATTGCCGATGTATCGGACGAACCGTTCACAACGCCGACGAGGATTCACCCTCATCGAGCTGATGATCGTCGTGGCGATCCTGGGCATCCTTGGTGCGCTCGCGTTTCCCCGGTATATCGACATTCGGTACCGCGCGCAGCGGACGGAGGTCCCCTCCATCGTGGATTCGCTGTACACCGCTGAGGTGGCATACCACGTGGCGACGGATCGGTATGTTGGTGCTCCGGATACGACGTTCCTCCCACGAACGACGCCTGACCGGCAGCCGACGCCCTGGCCGACGACCGCGTACTTTTACTTGCTGGACTGGCGACCTGACGGTCCGGTTCGGGGGATCTACCTCATTGTGAGTCCGGATAACAATACGTTCACCATCACCGGTCAGTGTGATGTGGACGAAGACGGAACACTGGCAGAATTCATCGCGAGACAGAACCAGACGATGACGCGTGTGACTCCGGTGACGTACTTCTGAACCGCTTGGGGGGACGTCGTGACGACGCCGCAGGAGATCGAGCCGGAGGCTCTGTACCAGAGGGCGCTGAAGAAGCTCGGTGTTGGCCAGATCGACAACGCGATCAAGCTGTTGCGGGTTGCGTCGCTGAAGGCGCCTTTGGAGAGTCGGTACCGGGACACGCTTCAGAAGGCGGAGCTGATGCGGAAGCAACAGAAGGTCGACACCATCGACCCGGAGTTGTTGTACGCCAAGGCGCTTGAGCATGTGGAGAAGGAAGAATATGAGCAGGCCTCGCGGCTGCTGAAGATCGCGCTTGCGCGCGCGCCCGGCGTCTCCAGGTATCGCGAAGCCCTGGACAAGGTGCGTGAGGAGAAGGCGCCCAAGAAGTCTGAGCTGGAAGCGCAGGGCGAAGAGCTGACCAAGAAGGCCAGCGAAGATCTGGAGCGGGTGCCCGAAGAGCTGCCGCCGTCAGAGTCCATTCAGCAGCATGCCCGCCGCAGCGCGCGGCGGTCGCTGGTGATTCTGTTGGCCTTGACCACCTTGTTGGCGGTGTTGGTGTTGGTGTTGGTGCGGGACGGGCGCCCGATCGACGCGGCGCCTTATGCACAGATCCTGCCTGCGGTCACCAGCGCCCAGGCGGTCGGCCCGCGGATGCAGGAAGAGCTGGTCCTGACGATCGAGACGAGCGCATGGACGGCGATGAACGCGAAGCAGCGCACGGAGGCGGCGGAGCGCGCACAGCAATACGCATCCGACAATGGCTTCGCAGTGATCTTCCTCTACTCGACGGAGGGGCAGCTGCTGGCCAGCGTTCGCGACAACATGACCTACTTCTCCGACGACTGACGGTCAGCTGCTGAGGGCCTCCGCGAGCATCGGCAGCGCGGTTCCTGCAGCGACATCCAGTCGGATCTGCGCCCGGTCATCTCCCCGGGTGGGCCCCAGGTTGATGATGGCGACCGGGCGACCATCCTTCGCGGCGCGGTGGACGAACCGGAAGCCTGAGAAGACCTGGAGCGAGGAGCCGACGACCAGCAGCGCCTCACACTGCTCATACAGCGCCCAGGCATCGCGGGTCACGGCCGGAGGGACGTTCTCCCCGAAGAAGACGACGTTGGGTTTGAGGGCGCCGCCGCATACCTGGCAGGGCACTGCGGTGAAGCCGTCGACCTGATTGAGATCGGCGTCTCCGTCCGGGGCGAGCGCGGCGGGGTGGTCCGCCCACCCCGGGTTCGCCGCCAGAAGTCGCCGCTGCAGGGCTTCGCGGCGCTCGATATGACCGTTATCCAGGCAGCGGACCTCTGCCAGGGCGCCGTGCAGCTCGACGACGGTCTGGCTGCCGGCCCGGTGGTGTAGGCGGTCGACGTTCTGGGTGATGATCCCTTCAATCTGCCCGTCGGCTTCCATCTTGGCCAGGGCGTGGTGCGCCGGGTTGGGCTGCGCGCGAGCCATCCGCGGCCACCCGAGCACGCTCCGCGCCCAGTAACGGGTGCGCGCGGCCGGATCCGAGACGAAGGCGCGGTATTGGATCGGGTTTCGCGCCTTCTGCCGGGTCTTGGGGCCGCGGTAGTCGGGGATGCCGGACTCGGTGCTGCAGCCCGCGCCAGTCAGGGCCACGACCCGACGCCCGCGGAGCAGGTCCGCCAGATCCCGCAACGTGCGCAACGCGGCGTCATCTCGCAACATCATCTCTCCTGTCGCCTGGATCCCTTCTGTATCCTCTTGAGGATGAGGAAGATCATGAGCATCATCGGTGGCGGGAAGATTGACACCGTTCAAGCCTGTGATGCGGAACGGTTGGGGCAACTCGCGGTCGAGGCGGGGTTCCGGATCTGCTGCGGTGGAATGGGGGGCGTGATGGCGGCTGCCTGCCGCGGCGCCCGACAAGCCGCCAACTATCAAGAAGGGGATACCATGGGGATCCTGCCCGGGCTCGATCGGTCGATGGCGAATCCCTTTGTGGATATCGCCCTTCCCACGAGCCTGGGTCACGGCCGCAACCTGCTGGTGGTCGCGACGGGGGATGTGGTGGTCGCCATCGGCGGTGCGTCGGGGACGTTATCGGAGATCGCGCTGGCGTGGCGGTTGGGCCGCCCCATTGTGGTGTTGGCGAACAGTGGCGGGTGGAGCAGCCAGCTGGCAGGGATGGCCATTGACGATCGACGCACCGATCGGGTGCGGGCAGCCGCCACCCCAGAAGATGCGATTCGGATAGCCTGTGTGATATCAACCTAGAAGGCGGTGAATCGTGCATCTGGTCAGGTGAGGGCTGCGAATTACGGTCAAAATTACACAGGGGTGTTGGCACGCAGTGAATCTACGTTATCCATCCAACAGCGAGCAAGACGGGACCGAGAAGGTAGTTTCTCGGTTTCTTCTCGGTATATGAGAATTTCTGTTTTGCCCGACCCGTGATGACTGGACCAATACTGTCGGGAGAAGGCCCACCAAAACACGACCTGCACAGGTGAAGCGGGTGATTACAGGTTCGTGTTCCCGTATCCAGTATTGACCGCAAAATGCTTGAGAGAAGCGGCGGCGCTTCGGCGCCGAGACCAACCAAATACACAACATCACGGGTCGGGCACCTTTTCTCATCTCGGCCATGGGGCCGTTTACGGGCGCCAGCAGTTCGCTCCGTTCCAGTACGCTTCGCGTCCTGTAGACGCGTTCGGTCCCGATGGAACGGCGCGATCGTCTGGCAGGGTTGAGAGTGGTTGATAAGTCGCAGAGGAGAGGCCTTCAAATCGGTGCCCGGGTGTCTCACTCCATTGTGGGAGCTGGTGGATGAACACCTGATCGGCGTCTGTACGCGTCACGATCTCGCCACGGGCCGGGTGCTCCTCATCCGATGTGGTGTGGAGGCCCTGTGCCGCGATGAGCGCTGCGGCGTCTGCATCCCACTCTGCCGAGAGCCGGCCCGGTGTGGGGTAGAGGAACTCGCGGGTGAGCAGCTCGCCGTAGGTGTGGTTGAGGTTGTCGAAGACGACCGCGGTCTCCAGTGTGTCACGGTGCGCGGTGAGGCGGTCTACCATCTCGAAGACCCGTTCTTCCCACAGAAGATAGTCGATGTACCCACTGGCGCTTGGGTTTTCGAAGGTTCCATACTGGATATATCCTTCATGGCACCACATACAGCTTCCTGGCTGTCCGGCGGGGTGAGTGTCCGGGATGGCAGAGATGAGGCTCCCCTGAGCGTCGTAGACGGCGAAGCGTTGCTGGCCGTTGGACATGATATCGATGACTTCGAAGTCAATGGGTGAAAAGTCGCCTTGTTGGAGGTCACCGGAGCCGCTCTCTGAGAGGAACGCGATCTCCTGGATGGTTTCCCATGGGCGATCATTGAACGTGATGCGCCGGTGTTTTTCGGAGAGCAGCGAGAGGGTGACCGCATACTGATCGGTGGTTTCACTCAGGTACCGATCGGTCCATTCCTGTCGGTCGGCGCATGCACCGGTGATGGCGTAATACTGCCATGGAGAATACAGCGTCCGCATCAGGAACCGGCCGACATCGACGGTGCCGACGGTGGCCATCTCATCGCTGTCGAGGAGGGGCTGGACGGCGCGTCGGAGGGCGTCGTGGGCGCGCGGATCGAAGCCGACGGCGTCCAGGTTCAGGTCGAACTGAATCCGTCGCGCGTCTTCTTGTTGGATCGCGATCCATGTCGCAGTCTGCGGCGGCGGCAGCGCCCCCATGTTGGAGAGGCTCCAGGCGAGGCCATCGCGGGCCTGGGTCCATGTGAGCAGGCTATCCGCCCGCACCCATTCCAAAGAGAGGGTTGGTAAGGGGTCTTCTTCTGTTGGTACCGGTTCAGATGTACAGGCCAGGAGCATCCACGATGAAAAGGCAGTGAGCGGCATGTCAGGAATGTATCCCACTTTTTCCCATCAATTCGAAATCATAGAGCAGTGTACAGGGCAAGTGTACAGGAATCAGCCTTCGCGTTCGCGCAGCTCGTCTGTGATGACATCTTGATCGGTCAGGACCACTCCACCGGCCAGCAGGTCCGCCGCATCTCCGCTGGTTGCCCCAACAACCCTTGCATAGGTCCGCAGCCCTTCATCGAGGCTGTGACCGAGCTGGCTGACATACTTCTGAGGGCTGATCTCACCGCTGAAGACCTTGGGGATGAGCGTGCTCACGGCCAGCCGGCGCAGCCCATAGAGGGGAAACGTATCAACGCCTGCCCGCCGACAAGCGCGAGGGAGGACGGTGGCCATCCCGCGCTGTGGATGTGCGACCGGCCACAGCGCGCCGCCAGCAGCTTCGCGGGCCCGGAGTGCCCGTAACAGATCGCCTTTTGCTGGCACCCACCGAGGGTTCTTCTTGCCTTTAAGGTAGATCTGATGGGCGACGCTGTCGTTGAGCGGGATGACGTTGTCGCCGTCCACTCCAGGGCCGATTCTACGGTGCGCTGGATCGGCGAGGTTGTCCGCTTCTCCCGGTCGTCCGCCGGTGCGCCATAAGACGAGGTAGTACACGCGGTGCCACTCGATGCGGAGCGCTTCAAAGACAGCGCGGGCTTCGACCTGGGTGGGGGTGGCGTCAGAGTAGACCCGAGCTGGGCGAGGCAGCTCGGGGCGGGGCAGGGCGGTTGAGGGGACGAAGCGCCGATCCTGCCCCCATCGCCATGCCGCACGCAGTGGGCGGAGGTAGTTCCGGATCGACTGCGGACTCTTTCCGGCGTCCTCCCATCCGTCGACGAGGTCTTGGAGGTGGGCATGGGTGACGCCGGTGATCGGCAGGTTCTCGATGACTTCGAGGTGCTTCCGCCAAGAGATCGCGTTGTCGACGCTGATTTGTTTGAGGCGGCCACGATCGGCGCGGGTCTGCTGATGCTGGATGTACAGCGACAACAGCCGTCCGATGGTTCCCGCCTTCGTCTTCGGTTCTGGCTTCTTCGGAGGCTTCTTTGTCCAGCCGCCTTGCTGGTTCAAGGCCTTGAGGTGGGCCTTGACTTCGTTCGGGGTGAAGCGCCCAGAGCCGCCAGCGACGGTGTGCTGGTTGCTGTGCTCGTGGTAGACCACCTGCCAATACCACCGGCGCGGATCGCGCTCCAGCGGCCTTCGCCTGGGGTAGGCCTTGAGCTGCCCGTGCTCGACGGGCTGCGGTTTGGGGTGTGGTTTGCTCATCGTTATTTGCTCCGGTCCGCTGGGGGTTTCGATCAGCGGACGGGATGCATCATCCATCACTGCGCTGGCCATCACAATGACTCTGGCATCGGCAGCAGCCCGCCTGGGTGCTGGTCGTCCACCGCGGGCGGCCCTTCCGTCTTCACCCCGAGTCGAGCGAGATCCCCGCGCATCACGCACTCAACGCCCTCGACGACGCGGAGAATGCCTTCCTCCAAAAAGATTTCCCGTGCATTTCCGCGGAGGCCGTGGGGAAGC
Source organism: Myxococcota bacterium (assembly GCA_038520555.1). GTDB lineage: Bacteria > Myxococcota_A > UBA796 > UBA796 > UBA796 > JBCBLB01. The sequence goes on from JBCBLB010000099.1 coordinate 13,622, forward strand.
AACCGCGCGGCCTCCGCGACCCTGAGCAAAGCGAAGGGGTCGGCAGTCTTCTGTGCCTCCAGGGCCACGGCGAGCCGCTCCAACACCGGGATCAGTTCTGGGCTGCTCATCCGCTTGCCTCACGGCCGGTGCTGAGAGCGTCCATGAGGTCGATCTGTCCCGGCGCACGTCCACCCGTCTCTTCCTCCGCCTGCATGTCTGCGCCGGGTGCGCCATCCTCCAACCAGGCCGCCACCAGACGGCGCAGCATCACCGGCGCTTCATCAAGCCAGCGGGGCCAGACGGGCATGACCGCCTGACGCTTGAGGGCGTCGAGCAGCTCCCCGAGCGACTCCGGCAGCTCCAGGTCCCGCCCATCGAGCAGGTGCTGGAGCTGCTGCTCGATGGCGGCTCGGACGGTCGGCCGGGCCCGGGTTCGGCCTTCATAGATGTGCGCCTCCATCAACGCGGCCTCACTCTCTTCGTTGAAGATCGCGACCGCAGCCATACACTCATCGTCGGCCTTCAGGATTGTCCGTGTCAGCTCATGCTCGGCATCATCGGGGGTGATTGTCGCGGCGGCTTTGATGCGCGCTTCCCGATCTCGCGCATCCTGTTCCCGCTGGCGTCGCAGCACATCTGCGGACTTCGCATAGCAGTTCGGGCAAGGGGCACCCTGAACCATCCAGTAGTCATCACAGGTCCGTCTGGGGCACCTCTCCAAGGCGACCAGCGCCGATAGCGCATCCTTGAGCGCGTTGCGGACCTTCGCCCGCTTGGCTAAACGCTTGCCGCTCTGTTCCTTCCGAAACCACTTCTCCAACCGTTTGGTGAGTTTGTCGGTGGGATCGGCAAGGGCGCTGGCTTTGGTGGCCACGATGCGGTCAAGGGCCGCTGACGGCTCCAGGTTGAGCGATTCAGACACCCACTGTGTCTCCTCATCGCGCTTCCTGGTGTCCTCCCGTACGCGGCGCAACCGTGCGGCATAGGCGCGGCGAGCCCCCGGTGGCATCTCTGAGACCTCCTGCTGATGCCAGGTCAGCGAGGTGTCCGCGATCGCGTCCAGCCGCTTCAGGGCGAAGAAGCTGATGAGCGCCGTCCGACGAACCGGGATGTTCGCATCGGGGGAGAGCAACACGCGTGTTGCTTCGTCGAGATCTTCCAGCTCTTCGGCGTATTCAAGCCAGTCTTCGATCTCCAGATCAGAGAGGCAGCCCCCATCCGCCAGCTCATCGAGGCGCTTCAAAAACGCCGTCTCCAATCCCGGGGCCTCGACCTTGTCAGGCCACTGATGGCCGAGCAGCCTCCGCGCCTCATCGAGCAGGCCCGTCGCGCTGCTCTGTTGGATCTCCTTCAACCGACCCGCATGGTCCCGGATGGCTTGAGAGACCTTGACCTGGATACCCGGCGTCTCAAAAAGCCCCTCCAGGCTGTCCAACGTCGACTGACGGCGAACATGGGCGAGACAGTCATCGCCTTTGTCACACCCTTCGGGCCATGGACTCTTCTTCTGCCGTGGCTTGATGGTGTAGACCTTGCCGTCCTTGCCCATCCGGGTGATGACGCCGCCCTCTCCGGCACGTCCCAGGTTGAACTCCTTGCGTATCTTGCCGACGGTGGGGTGGGTCACCCCGCACCATTCTGCGATCTGCCGATTGCTCTCCAGGCCCCACTCCGGATCCCGAAGTACCGTCAAAACCGCCCGTCGCTTGTCTTCGTTGGTCCGCCGAAGGCCGTGGTTTGCATTGGCACCGACCGAGTGAAGGATCGCGTCGCGGTGGGTGCCTTGATGGACCTCCGCCTCAATGAACTTCCGCCCCGCCTGTGAATGGGCCCCGACGCGGTGGAAGCCATCTGCCAACCAGTAGTGGGTGCCGTCATAGTAGACGACGACCGGGGCGAACGCCTTTCCATCTCGCACAGCGTCGGCGTAATCATCGACGACCGACTGATCGATGGCAACCCGGGATTGCGTGCCTCCGTCCAAACGGATCGTGTTGATCTCCAGTTTCATGGTCACTCCAAAGGAGGTGACGGCGATGCGGAGCCGGCGTCCTCGCCGCAATCCGCCAACCAGCCGTCAGGGTCAGGCCGCTTCAGCGGGGTTGGGGTTGGTGTCATCGCTTGCGGGGGCTGCATTCAGCGAGGTGGAAACCGTTTCCACCTCTCCGGTTGCAGGATCGCCATCGGCTCGCCTCACGGGTTGTCCGCGCTCACGCGGGATTCGTTGGCAGTGCGCGAATTTAGAAAACATGATTCAAGCCTCAGAGAGGGGGATCCAGCCCGGCCAACCACCGGGCTGGGGAGGTGTCAGGAAGGCCCCACTGATTGGTGAGGAGGGGGCGTCGGTTTGGGTGCCGACGATGGGGTGAGCCGCTGCGGATCGCGGTCAGGGCGCCACCGGGGGAGGTGGTGACGAAGGAAGGCGACGATGAGGACCAGCGCAGAGACGGTCCACAAGTCGATGATGAGCGGTTGATCGACCATCAGAACGGCGTGTCATCAGAACCGCCGTTGGTATACGGGCTCGACCCATATGCGGTGTTCTTTGCTTCATCTTTCTTGAGCTTGATGGTCGGCAGTTCTGGGAGAATGGACAGCGCTGTGGGCCACCCCTCGGGCATCGAGAGGATCGTCCAGCCCTTCAGGTTGCCGCAGCCCCAGTCGCCCGAGTGTAGGGTCTGCCCGCTGTCGAGAACGAGCACGCGCTTAGTATGGACTTTGGTTTCCAGGTTGATTGAACCTGTGCGGTAGCTGGTCTGCTCGAACTCTTTGTCGGCTTCACCGGCGATGGTTCCCTCGATGACGCCATCTTTTCCGCCTGTCTCCCAACGGAACCGAATGCCCGCCTGGGGTTGGGGAAAGTTCTGGTGTACCCGCCACACCTTCCCGATGTACTCGATCGGATGCAGCTCCAACCGAACCACGCCATCCATCGACATCAGGGCGATCTTCTCGTCGCTGACCTCAGAGATGAGCCATCGTTCCCGCAACTCCAGCAGCTCGACCTGTTGTCCGACCAGCGCCGGGGGCAGGTCTCGATCGCCGGCGAGGATCTCTCGGGCGTCGTTGAGTTCGAGGTAGCCGCGGCGCTCACAGGCATCAAACAAGCGGTCTGCCTCGATCTGGGTGAGGCCGGTCTCCATGGCATGTCGGGCCTGTCGGGGGATCCGGACGTGACGATTGGTGCCGATCTCGCAGACCTCGACCTCTCCGCCGGGGTATTCGGTGATGAGACCGACAATGGTCTGTCGGCCCATCAGGCTGACGTAGCCCCAGGATGGCGGCTTGCCGAAGGGATTGTGGTCCAACCGGCGCCACAGTTTCTGTCGACTCTGTTCCGTCAGTCGGATGCCGCGGGTGTTGTTCCAGCACTTCAACACCCCACTTTGATCGAGGACCACCAAGGGTTGCTCAACACAGCCGTCATGGTGATGCGGAACACCAAGGTTGACGATCACGAAGCGGTGGGGGCTGTTGGTCAGCTCGACCTCCAGGCCGAGCAGCAACGCGCTGTTCATCGTGTCTCCATCAGGCCGCGGCGCGGCCCATGAGGGTGAGGGTCCGCGTCACCGCGGAGATGATGTCCGACTCGCTGTTGCCCGTGCGTCGAGCGCTCTGCAGAGCCAAAACAAAGGGATGGCGGCGCTGATCGATGCCGCGAAAGTTCATCGTGTAGAGGACCTGCGCGTGAGACCATCCCCCATCAACCGCCTTGACGGTCGCGTTCCGAAGGCGCCACCGGGCTGCCCTGTGGCCGACGGTGATGGGATGGTCAGGCAGGTCGGCGTATTCGTAGCGACGGCGGGCGCCGGGAATCTGCTCCTGACGCCGAGAGCCAAACCACCGCAGATACGCCGCAGCCCGTGGCTCTCGGCCCTTGGAGTGCAGCCGCTGGTAGGTCGAGACCAGCTCCAAGAGCAACAGGTAGAACCACACCCACAACCGCCGGCTCTCGCTGGCCAGAGATGCCCACTCCCAGACCGCTTCGATCTCCAGGACGTGGTAGCCGCCGCGCCGGGGGTAGGTGTAGCACTCGGAGCCGTCGATGAGCTGGGCGGTCCACAGAATGCGGCAGACGACCCGCATCTGACAGACCACCCACCGCAGATCCTGTCCGCGCTGGAGGATCTTCTCGACGGCGACCTGTGGTGTGTCCAGCTCGGGCACGAGGCCCGGATCCAGCATGAGCGGGTCATCGTTGGAACCCGGTGCCGAGGGAGCTGGGACCTGGCCAGACGCATCGGCGAGCGACAACCAGACCATCTCCGGGTCCAATCGCAGTCGGGCGGCGAGGGTGTGGTGATCGAGCAGCATCACGCCGCCTTCCGATAGGCTGCGTTGAAGGGAATCGGCCGCTGACCTGAATAGCTGCCCTGACCGCGGCAGTAGCCACAGGTCACCCGCTTACCCATGATCAGCACCTTCTTGGCGCCTTTACAGACGATGCAGGTCACCTGCTCGGGAGCCGGGCGGTTGTAGACAGGCTCCTCGATCGGATGCCAGTCGACGTCGCCCGTCTCCAGGCGGCAGAGGACGACGTCGATCGCGTCCAGGGCCGACTGGGGAGCTGAGACCATCGCTTCTCGAAGGGAGGCGAGGACTGGCTGATCGGTGATGATCAGCTCCAGGACCTCGCAGACCTCTTCGAGGACCGCCGACCGCTGGAACTGGATAGGGTCATTCAGAGCAGCCCCGAAGAGGCGTTCCAGGAGACCCTCAACTTCTGGACTTTCTTTTTGAAGGTTCAAAGCAACCTCTCAGGTCTTCACATTGCCTTGACAATTTCATTCCGGATGGATCCCAAAGTCGATACCCTTAATTAGGAAAGACTTGAGATTTCCTGCCGCGCTGAGATCCATGAGGGATCCGTCTTGCGGGAGGCAGGAAGATGAAGAATGACCATGGTTTCAGGCGGCAGACGGCGGAGGGTTCCGCGTGTCGGGGCCGTTCCAGATGCAGCCGTTCGACTCACACGCCCGGATGTGGGGGCAGGTTTGGCACGGACGCCACCGTCGACGCAGGATCTCTCCTCGCTGCGTGGAGGGCGTGATGGGCGATGGGGGCGGCGAAGGTCGCAAGAAGACGACGTTGGACATGGTTGCTCCGGGTTTACGAGGAATCCCTCTCGAAATGGGTGAGCCGAGAGGGCATCTGATGCTTGTGCAATCAGATTACCCAGAGATTAAAAATCGTGCAACTAAATTGCACGAAGAGGATATAAAAAACGCCCCCAGACAAAGAGGGCGAAATCCTGTGGAAGATGATTCTTCTGAGATGGAAGCCGCT
>JBCBLB010000670.1:0-5260 GCA_038520555.1 Myxococcota bacterium
CAGGGGGCCTCGACCATCACCCAGCAGGTCGCCCGAAACTTCCTGCTGACCAACGAGAAGACCTATGAGCGCAAGATCCGCGAGATCATTCTGTCGGGGCGTGTTGAAGAGACCTTTGACAAGGAACACATCCTCTACCTGTACCTGAACCAGATCTATCTGGGTTCGGGTGCCTACGGGATCGAAGCGGCTTCTCGGACCTACTACGGCAAGCCCGCCTACCAGATGAGCCTCGCAGAGGCCGCCATCCTCGCCGGTCTGCCCCAGCGGCCCAGCGACTACTCCCCGCATAACAACTGGGACAAAGCGCGCGGACGGCAAAAGTATGTCCTCCGGCAGATGCTTCAGAAGGGCTATATCGACCAGGCTGAGCACGACGCGGCCCTGGCAGAGTCGGTCCATATCGCGCAGCCTACCAATGAATTCCTGGAGCAGGCGCCGTACTTCACCGAGCATATCCGCCGGTATCTTGTCGAGACCTACGGCTTCGAGAAGGTCTATAACGATGGTCTGGTCGTTGAGGCGACCACCGATCTGGAGCTTCAGAAGGCGGCTCAGACCGCCGTGAGTGAGAACGTCACCACCGCGGACAACCGTCGCGGCTGGCGGGGTCCGCTGGAACAGCTCGATGAGGGGCGCATCGAGGGCTGGCTGAAGGACCAGGAAGACGCCCTCCGACAGGGCGCGTCGCAGGCGGCCCTGATCGTCGGCCCCGAAGCCGTCGGCGGCTATGGTCCGAAGCCCGACCGCAGCGCTTTGGAGGTCGACCGTCGATACAAGGCCGCGGTTCTTGAGGTGACTGGCAAACACATCATCGCAGGCGTCGGCAGCCACAAGGTGATCATCCCTGGCTCCTGGACCCGTTGGGCCTACTCGCCGGAGCGATGGGGCAGCAGTTATCGGCGCGGGGACTCCCAGAACGACATGACCAAGGTGGTCAAGAGAGGCGACGTCATCGAAGTCGAGATCGAGCACCTCGACGCAGAAGAGGCCGACAACCTCAAAGGCTATGGCCCGGCGAAGGGTCTCGTGGGAGCGAAGCTGTACCAGGCGCCCGAGCTTCAGGGGGCGATGTTCTCCTATCGCCTCTCTGACGGGGCGGTCCTCGCCATGGTGGGCGGCGTCGACTTCGCGGACTCAGAGTACAACCGGGCGACCCAGGCCCGTCGCCAGGTGGGCTCGACCTTCAAGCCCATCGTCTACGCAGCAGCCATCGAGAGCAAGAAGTTCACCACGGGGACGCTGATCCAGGATGCCCCGCTGATCTACCGGGTGCTCAACGACAAGCGCTGGACGCCGGGCAACTATGGTGGAGAGAGCTCCTATGAAGGGTTCATCACCCTTCGCCGTGCCCTTCAGCTCTCGAAGAACGTCTGTACGATCCGGGTGCTCGATGAGCTTGGTCTGGACGCGGTCTATGACCTCGCGGGCCCGACGCTCCGGATCGGCTACAACGAGCCGGCCTGCGCTCGAACCCACATCCCGGCGGCGGCGACCTGTGAAGGGACGCGGACGCCGTCGAACGTCTCGGGGATGGTGTGGTGTGAGGTCTGCGATCCGACGTCCTGTCCGGTCGTTGAGGCGGAGCGCCCCCTCACCTGGCGTGCTGGCCAGCAGGTCCAGATGGGAGACAAGAAGACCTGCCTGGACGAGCCGTTCACCGCGTCTGGCAAGAAGTGGTGCCACTCCTGCGATGTAAACCTGCGGGTCTGCGACTGGCTGCCCATCTCGGAGATTCCGTCTAAGGAGCCCTGCATCGACGCCCGAAAGGATGAAAAGGGACAGGTGTGGTGTCGAACCTGCGACCTGTCGATGGGCCTGGGCTCCAGCTCACTCACCATGGTGGAGCTGGCTCGCGCCTATTCGACCTTCGCGACCTATGGTTCGCTGGTGGAGCCCCACTTCATCGAGCGGGTCAAGGACCGGGACGGAACGGTGATCGAAGAATACAAACCGCCGACGCGGTGGCCAGAGGTGATGGACCCCTCGGTGGCGGGCATCGCGCACTGGCTTTTGCGGCAGGTCGCGACGGGCGGCACCGGCGCCCGGACCAACCGCCTGGGGATCCATGTCGCCGGAAAGACGGGAACGACCAACGACTTCTTCGACGCGTGGTTCGTCGGCTACAACACCGAGATGATCACCGCGGCGTGGGTCGGCTTCGACACCCCCGCCACCATCGGAAGCGGATTTACGGGCGGGCGGACCGCCCTGCCGATCTGGATGGATTACATGCGGGTGGCGGCGCCGAAGGAAGCCGACAAGGACTTCCCGCCGATCCCCGACGTGGATATGGTCGCCATCGACGAGTCTACCGGGAAGGTGGCCAGAGGCGGCCGGGTGATGCCCATGCTCCGGGGCACTGCCCCCACGAACATCGTCGGTGAGGTCGGGCAGAAAGACGCTGAAAGCCTGATGACCGACTTCTGAGGATCCCCGCTGTGTTGATGATCTGGTTTGTGTCCCTGATGAGCTGTATCGACTCTCAAGATATCGAGGTGACGGTCTGCGCCGTGGATGTGTTCGGCGCAGAGCCCGCCACCGCTCAAGCGGGTGAGACGATCACCCTGTCTGTGTCTCCTGTGACCACCGTGTTCGACACCGCGGTCTATGTAGACGGCGAGCGGGCGACGGTGGAGAGCGTAGACCGTGAAAACTGCGATGAGTGCGACGCCTGCCGAGCGCTTGACCTGAACGATGACGGGCTGCCGGATTGCGACGCGTGTGGGGACTGTGACAGCTGCGATCGGCTCTGCGAGCAGACCTGCCAGGAGACCGTCCAGTTTGTCCTGCCCGACGCCGTGCAGGCCGGCGAGCGGTCTGTGCAGATGTTCAACGCCTTCGGGGTGACGCGACCGTTGGCGCTGAGCGTGACGGCGGATGCAGAAGACACCGGGTCGTCAAACAGTGAGGATAGCGGCGTCACAGGCGAAGATACTGCGACGGGTCGTTGAAGGTCGTGAGGAAAGTTGCGAATGGGTGCGCGGTTCTGCTATGTCGGGGTGAACGGTTCACGATAACGACCGCACTGACAGTTCGCTGAGGTCGGAGAAAAGATTTATGCGCACCATCGCAGCCCTCACCCTGATGTTCTTCACTACCCCCGCTTTCGCTGGTGGAATCGGCCTGATTGGCCAGGGCGGCGTCCACAGCGCCCGCGCCTACTACTATAGCGAGTCCGGGCAGCAAGGCATCGACAACCAAATCCGCCCCAATTTCGGCGGCGGCATGGAAGTCCTCCTCGGGGATTCCAGCGACCGGATCCAGGGCATCATCCGCCTGTATGCCAACTTGGACGCTCCGCTCAACGATCCGGAAACCGAAGGCATCAGCCAGGATGAAGCCATCTTCCCCGCCGCATCTGAGGTCGGTTTGCGGACCGACGGCGTCTGTACGATGGGCGTCCAGTGGGGTCTCCTCGGCGATCCTGACGGCACTCAGCTCATCCTCACCTCGCTCATCGGCTCCGCCTTCATTACCCGCGACAACCTTGAGTACCTGGTCGCGGAAGTGGGCATCGGCGGCACCTACACGATCAACAATCAGCTCCAGTTCTTCGGCACCCTGAACGTCGCCGGCCGGTACCGCAAGCGGGTCTCCCACACAGAGGGTGCCTTCGTCGGCGTCCGCTATATGTTCGACTGATTTCCTCGGATGCGCTGGCTGACGCTGCTTCTGCTGGGTTCAGCCTGCGCGACTCCCCCGGATCAGCGCTCCTGGCGTGATCAGCTTCAACCCGCCGGCCCCTGCTGGCGGGTTGATCTGTCTGATGGTCTCGATGAATCTTCGACTGACGAGATCGAAGATCTCTACCGCTGCCTCAACCAAAGCGGCAACTTCGACGCCTTCGGCCCCACCATCGATGCCATGGCCGAACCCGACCGCGACACCCGGCCTGTGGGGGTCAACCTGGCGCAGCTCGTCAACCGTCTGGGGGACACGGACATCGACGTGTTCAACCTCGCCGGCCTCGCGGTGACGCTGATCCAGGAGCAGCCCGACGTCCTTCGGCGCTCCCTCGACCTCATCGTCGAGTTGACCTATGGCCTCCCTGCCGATGAAGCCGTGGTCGTCTCGGACGCAGATGTCCTCGACCGCGGCGTGCTCCGCCCTGCCCTCGGGGTGCTCCCCGCTCTCGCGGCGGTGATGCTCGATGAGCCCTCTGCCCTCCCCGCTCAGCTCGGAGAAGCCCTCCAAAGCGATACCCTCCTCGACGCATTGTGCCTGCTGACGGCCATGCATGCGCCGCTCAAGCAAACGCTCCTGCCGGACCTCGGGGACGCCCTCCGCGCCGCACAGTCCCCGAGCAATGATCGCTCCGCGCTGGCTTCGGGGGACTCTCTTCGCGATCTGACAGAAGCGCTGCTCGTGGAGCGGCTCGATGGGCAAACCCTGGGTGAAGCGATTGATCAAGACGTCACGACCCTTTTACAGGACCCGAGGCTGCGGGCATCGCTGGTCGACGTCCTGGAGACCGCGCGGCGCGATCGGCGGCTTCGAGCCCTGCCTGAACAGGCGATGTACCTCGCGTCGGTCGATGTCGGGGGTGGCGTCCTGCAAGACGGCGAAGACTCTGCCCTCACCCGGCTGCTGCGGCTGCTCGCGGCGTCGGATGCGCCGCTGGATTGCAGGGTGACCGTCCTCGGCGTCGAGATCTTCGGGGTCAGCGTCGACAACCTCGCCGTCGAGATCCTCAACGCCCTCGCCCGGCAGGATCCGGACACCGCCATCGGTGTCCTCGACCTGCTCGGCGGCGCCCTCGGCCTGGCGCTCACCGAGACCGTCCTGAACACCGTGGTCAACTCCGGGGTGTGTCCGTTGCTGTCCCCTCAGCTGCAAAGTGACCTCGACGCCATCGAGCGGCTCAACGATGATGAGGTCGCCGATCTGCTCGTGGTGCTGCTCGACGGGCTTGAGGCCCTCGCCCCAGACCGCACCGCTCCTCTGGTCGGGGTGGTCGCAACCGTCAACGATCGGGGCACGGTCCCGCTCATCGAAGAGGCGCTGAGAGACCTCGGCGACCACCCTGCGGCGGATGGCGCCATGCAGCTCCTGGAGCAGATGCTCGTCGCCGAGAACCTTGACGCTGGCAGCTGCCCGGCGGGGGCCACTCCGCTGAACATGGACGACGCCCTCGGCGTCCTCGCCGACGGCGCCGACCAGACCGCAGGGACACTCCAGCCGCTGCTCGACGCCTCGCTGAGCCCGGAAGAGACCTGGGTGGCGATCGACAACCTCGGCGGGTTGCTGCGCCAGGACG
>JBCBLB010000442.1:0-8300 GCA_038520555.1 Myxococcota bacterium
CAGCAACTCATCGAACTGCGGCCAGTCGCCCAGGTTGGCATACACCGGCAGCAGGCAGACCTGGCACCGCCACAGCGTCCGGCTGTCCCCCAGCGAAGACGCCCGCCCGATCAGCGACTCCAACCGATCCCGGGCCTCCTCATGCAAACCCCGCCGATCGAGGAGGATCGCGAGGTTCATCTCCGGCGCCTCAATGGGACGGCCGCTGGCTTCGGCCCAGGCGAGGCTGGTGCGATAACAGGACTCCGCTTCCAGGTCGCGCCCCTGCCGCCGCGCGATCTCCCCGAGGCTGTTCCAGGTCAGCGACAACGCGCGGAATTTTCCGGTCCGCTGCACCTTCTCCAGGCTGTCTCGCAGGTACTGCTCCGCCTGCTCGAGCTGCCCCTCCTGCTCCGCGACCGCAGCCAGGATCAGCTGCCCGTGTGCGATCACATCCAGCAGATCCGCCGCTTCGCCGCGCCGGATCGCTTCACTGGCATAGCGACGAGCATCATCCATTCGCCCATAACTGCGCGCGATCGACGCCAGGTTCAGCCGCGCGCCCTCCTGCACACCGGGCGCCTCAGCCAGCGGCGGCGCCGCCAACACCTTGGCGAGCCGATCCCCGGCGCGCTCCATCTCTCCCTGACGCATCAACAGTAAGGACAACCCCAGCTGACTCTCCAATTGAATCCGCGGCAGGTTCAGCCGGCGCGCCAGCTTGTAGGCCGCCTCCATACAGGTCGCCGCTTCTTTGAGGAGATCGGACTTCTGGCAGGCCTCCCCCAGGATCCAGAGCGCCTCTGCCTCCAGGTCGACCCACCCCTCTCGATGGCTGACATCACGCCAGTGCCGCAGCTCCGCGAGCCAGTGGCGCGGATGGTGGCGGCGGATCTCGATGAGCGCCATCAGCAGTCGACAGGTGCATCGTCGCCGATCGGTCGGCGAGATCCCCTGCTGGTCCAGCGCCTCGTTGGCGCGGGTGATGATCCGGCTGGCCGCGCGCGCGTGGCCCTGATGCTCCAACACCCGGGCGGCGTTCATCAAGTGCGCGAACGCCAGCCGCGGCTCGCCGGAGTGAAGCAGATGGAGCCCCAGTCGTTCCTTGAGTTCCGGGGTTCGACCGGCAACGAGCAGCCGCGCACAGGAGCGGTGGAGGCCTTCCCAGCGGCCAGCAGCCTGGGCCTGTCGGGCGAGGACCTCACGCAGGGCGCCATGGACGAACGCCCACCCCCGATCGGTGGGCCGCGCGAGACGCGCGCGCAGCAGCCGATCGAGCAGCGGCTCCGGATCCCAGCCCAACAGCAGCGCCCGCCACTCGGCGACCCGAACCTCGACCCCGAGCACCGCCGCCATCTCCAGCGCCTCCACGCTGCGCTCTGGCAGACCGGCGGTCACCGCAGCCAGACGACGCGACCACAAGTCAGACATCTCGTCGGGGAGCGCTTCCTGATCGTCTTCTAATGAGAACCCGGTGACATCGGGCTTGAGGACCCCACGGGCGATCCAGTCGCCGATGATGTGGACGGCCATCAGCGGGTTGCCCGCGGTGCGCTCCGCCAGCCGCCGGGTCAGCGTCGGCTCAAGGCCCGTCATCATCCGAATGAGCAGCTCATCCTCGGGCGGGCTGAGCGGACCCAGCTCGATCACCGCGGGCCCGATCTCGTTGAGCACCCCTCGGGCTTCTCGCCGATCTTCCAGCGCCGCGTCGCCGACGGTCAGCACCGTCAGCACCGACGAGGGGGCCGCCGCCTGAACCCGCATCAGATGACGCAGCGCGTCGAGTGAATCCAGCCCCCACTGGGCGTCATCGAGCCACAACAACACCGGACGCTGCCGAGACATCCCCTGCAGCAACGTGGCCAGCAGAACCTCCGGCGGCTCCGCCGGCGGCTCCGCCATCGGCAACAACCACCGCGCCATGGCGTTGGGCATCCAGGTCGCCGTCACCCCCCACCAGCTCAGCACCCGCTCCAGGTGCACCTCTGCCTGGGTGAGATCCAGCTCGACGCAGCCCAACAGGCGCGCCAGCGCCGGGCGCAGCCCGGCGAGGGGATCCGCCCCGTCCCGGGCATGTTCGACGGCGATGACGGCGCTGATGATGCCCAGCGAATGCGCCCGCTGGCCGAGCCACCGCGCCAGTCGGCTCTTGCCCACGCCGGACGCACCGCGGATCATCACCGCAGACGCCCGGCCCTCATCGCGGACGGTCTGCAGCATCTTCCACAGCCGGTCCCGTTCGGCTTCGCGGCCGACGAATGGAAGCTCTCGCAGCCCAAACAGGCTCAACCCCACATCGACCAGCGCTGCCGGCGTGGGCATCACACGCCCCGGCCCCCAGCTCGCCGGCATCGCTGGGCCCGCCCCCCAGCCGCCCTGACGTTCCGATTCCGACACCGTCGGAGGGCTCAAGCGGATCCGCGGACGAGAGACCGTCTCCATGCTCTGAAAACCGTCCAACGCGTCCGCGGCGAGCATGAACCGATCTGCAGGGTTGCGAGCCATCAACGCACGCAGCCAGTCCTCCAGTCCCTCCGGCACCTCGCGGATGGGCACGAAGGGCAGATCTGCACGAACCAGCGGCCCGGTCAACATCGCCGCCCGGGACATCCCAGCGAAGGGCTTCTTGCCGGTCGCATACTGCCAGACCAGCGCACCGACCGCATACAGGTCGGTCCATGGCCCATACTCGCGCCATGTCGCCTGGATCTGTTCTGGCGCCATCCGACCCAACGTCCCGCCCAGCTCTGCCCGGCGCTCCGCGCGACCTGGCGCCCGCTCCCGCCAGGACAGACCAAAATCCGTCAGCCGAAGCCCCTCGATCAAGCCGACATCTGGACGGCCGCACCCCAACAGGATGTTCGCCGGCTTCACATCCAGGTGGATCACCCCATGGGCGTGCGCGTGGGCCAGCGCCTCCAGCAACGCACAGGTCACCCCAAACATCTCTGGCCAACGAAGCGAGTCGAGCGCATCGGTCAACGCCCCCCGGTGCGCATACTCCATGACCAGATACGGGCTCTTCTCCTGAAGCGCACCCTTGCTGGCGCGCGCTTGCTCTGCGGTGAGGGTGCCCAGCTCGAACACCGAGACGATGTGTGGGTGCATCAGGCCGGCGACCACCCGGGCCTCATCCCGGAACGCCTCAGCGAATCCGGGCGTCCGTATCGCTTTGTCATCCAGGATTTTCACCGCGATCGGCGTCTGGGTCGCGTGGTGCACCCCCCGCCAGACCTGGCCCATCCCGCCACGCCCCACGCTGGTCAACAACTCGAAAGACCCCAGTCGGATCAACCCGCCCTCCCATACGGCGACAGCGTACCAGATCCCAACCCCGACGCACTCCAACAGACGAAGATGACTGGTTTATCGCTTTCGATAAAGCGCTCGCTGCTTGGATAGGCACCATGGCGGTGTAAGCCCATGGGCGCATCCGGCGTTGTCCAGGCACAAATCCTGCACTGCATCGAACCATGACTCGACTGGACACCACATTCCAAGCCATCCCGCCCCCATGCCGAGATCGCGCCTCCGGGTAACCCTGTGCCGATGAACACGGTACTGTTACACAAGGATGGTCGACAAGTCCGATCGCATGGCTATGCTCTTCGGCAATGAGGAGGTCCCACCGATGGCTCACCCGATCACCGATCATGCTCTGCCAGGAATCGCCGCTGGCCGCCTGCGTCGACTCAATGAAGCGGGCTATCACACCCTCGAAGACCTGATCCAGGCCGGCGCAGAGCGCGTTGCCACCGTCCCCCATATCCCCCTCCCCGTCGCACAGCGCGCCGTCGAAGCCGCCGAACAGATCCTCGAACAACAGGCGCCTGAACCCGACCCCATGCCCACACCCTCTCAGACCACTCCAGAGCCCCTGCCTGAACCAGAACCAGGACCGGAGCCCCTTCCAGAACCCCTGACGGAACCCCTGACGGAACCCCTGCCGGAACCCCTGCCAGAACCCCTGCCGTTCCCTGCCCCTGAGCGGGGAACGGACACCGATCGTGGACACTCCGGGCGGCCATCGGATGGCCACCACACAGACGAAGAACACACGAGCCCTTCGATCACCGGCCTGAATATCCGGGCGACGTTGTGGTCGATCGTACAGGCCATCCGCGACCTGCTGCGCTGACCTGGTCAGGCTGTCGTCACTCCTCGTCGAAGTACGACAGATCGTCATCCTCGTCGGCTTCGGCCAGGGCATCCAACAGATCGACGAGGGTCTCCGGTGGATCGATCAGCAGCTCGCGGTTGGCCTCATCGACCTCAACCACGATCCGTTCGATGTCACCGCTCAGCCACCAGAACAGGTCCGCCGACAACGGTCCCGGCCCGTCGGCGTGCTCCTCCCGGGCAAGAAGGATGAGCTGCTCGATCGCTGCAGTGGCCTGATCGGCGTTGAGGATGGGCACGAACGCCATCAGGTGCCGATGCGGCGCCGCCACCAGGGCTCCATATGGGAATTCTTCAGGGTCGAGCACGTCTTCCAGGATCAGCATCCGCGATGTGATCACAAAGCTGTCGCCGTACACCACCACAACCTGGACCTCATCGAGCATGACCTCTTCGACATCCGGTGAGGGCGCTTCATTGCGGAGGTTGTCCAGGGCGGTCGCCCACAGCTCCTCCGCGTTGACCGGCCACGTCGCGGTCACATCGGGTTCAATGCTGTACAGCGAGCTCGGCAGGTCATAGACCAGCACGGCCGCCAGCCCCCCGCCGACGTCCCGGTACGTCACCGTCTCGGCGTTGTCCTCGACCAGCTCGAGCGGGTGCAGCCGCGGAAGGATGCGGCCCCGCGCCTTCTCCCAGTCGTCGTTCAGGGCCAACGCCTCGGTATTGTCACCGAAGTTCATGAACACCTCATCCAAACGCTCCGTCAGAAGCGCGCGCATCGCAGCCGCGTCCGGTGCCGCACCGGCTGCATCCGCCAGCCCCGCCAGGTCGAATTCGCCCTCACTGTCCGATTGCGGATCGGTAAACGCCAGGACGCCGCGCCCCACATCGATCGTCGCGTCCAGCCCCTGATCGGAAAACAGGGTCTGTAACGTCGTGATGAACGTAGCGTACTGTTCAGCGTTCAGCGCAGACGTCCAGGGTGGGGGCGTGTTCTGATCGGCCATCTCGTCTCTCCGGTGGGGCAGAGTTTATCGCTCCAGCGCACGCCGGGCGCGCACTCTCTCTTCAACACGCACCCCAGGATGGGTCGCGATCCGCCGCAGCGCCGCATCTGCGCCCGCCGCACCGCGGGCCGCATCGAACAACGCGCGCAACAGCTGGACCGCGCTGGTCTGCGGTGCTCTCGCTTCCGCCGACTCGACGTAGGGGCGCGTTTGCGCCTCGGTCGCCCCCAGCTCAATCATCAACTGCGCCAGCCGCTCATCCGCGAACCACAGCTCCGGCGCGGTCTGGCGCGCGGCGCGGTAGTACGCCAGCGCCTGCGCCGGCTCCTGCTCGACCTCGGCAGCCATCCCGGCGAGCAGATACGCCGCGGCCCGCTCCGGCGGCGGCTCACCCAGGCCAATGATCAGCCGTCGAAGCTCCCCGACGCGCGACAGCGCCATCCAGTGACGCCCCAGCTCCACCCGGTGCCCCGGCCCCAGCTGCGCTGTCGCTTCCAACCGGCGTAGCCAGCGGACGCGCCCATCGACTGCGCCGATCGCCGCATACAGCTCGACCAGCTCCCGGGCCAACCCCGGAGAGGTCACCAGGTCATTGTCTGCCATCAACGTTTCGAGCTGCGCGGCGCCCTCTGCTGGACGGCCGAGCATCCGCCATGCACGCGCCATCGCCTGATACGGCTCCCGGCGCCGCGGGTTCAGCCGCTGCGCCGCCTGCAGTTGCGTCAGCGCCGCCTCGACCCGGCCTTGCATCAGACGAACCACGCCCATCCCATACAGCGACTCCTCATGATGGGGCACCACCTCCAGAATCGACTCCAGCAACCGCTCCGCCAGCGACAGCTCGCCGGACTGGAACAGCCCCCGGGCCAACGTCGCCAGAAACTCCGGCGTCGCACGCGCCCGATCCCGGAGGGCCGCCTGGAGCAGCTGGACCGCCTCCGCTGGACGCTCCACCGCGATGAGTGCTTCACTTTTGGCGACCAGCGCCTGACGGCCCGCGCCCCCCTCCAGCGCAGGCATCGCCTGGAGCAGCTGGAGCGCCGCCGCAGAGCGCCCCTGGTCCAACAAGATCATCGCCTGCGCCAGCAGCACCACCATCGGCTCTTCGCCCGCCAGCTCCAACAACGCGTCCCGGAGCCCCTGAACATCCCCCATCGCCGCCGCCATCCGCGCGCGCGCCAGCTGTCTCACCGTCATCTCGATCATCACCACAGATCCTTGATCGCGTCACCGAACAGCTGAGCGACATCTGGATCTGCCGGAGACTCCGACAACGCAGCGGTCGAACGCTCCATCCAGGTCGCGCCGCTCGACAGGTTGCTCGCCATCCACGCCTCTCCCTGGACCGATAGCATCCCCATCAACCGCGCCCCATCCACCGCATCCAGGCTCATCTTCGGAGACATCCGCAGCTGACCGTCCTGGAGCGCCGCCTCGAAGATCGGGGGGCTGTCGGCGTCTCCCAACAACCGCCGGAGCACCGGATACTGCTCGGCGGGAAGCCGATCGACCACGAAGCCCTCCGATGACAGCGGATGCGTCTCGGCGTACTGCTTGAGCGCTGCCGCATAGTCCCCGCGCCGCTTCCACCGCAGCTGATCGCCCACCTGCAGCCCCGCGCGCTCGGGAATGTCCATGCTCAGCGCCGCCTGGAGGTTCGCTGCCCCCACCCGGCCCAACACGTCCGCGCCCACGCCAGCCGCGACCTCAGCGCTCACCGGCTCGTCGAACATCCGCCAGTCCGGACTGTCGTCGCCCGCCGGACGCACCCGATCCAGGAAGTCGTCCCGCTCCTGGAGCCCCACATTATCGTCATCGTCGCCCGATGCCCCCTCGCCCGTCGCCGAGA
The DNA here is from genome assembly GCA_038520555.1 of Myxococcota bacterium. GTDB lineage: Bacteria > Myxococcota_A > UBA796 > UBA796 > UBA796 > JBCBLB01. The sequence goes on from JBCBLB010000442.1 coordinate 6,958, forward strand.
CCAGGCCCTCTGGCTCACGCTCCTCCTCCTGCTCCGGCCCCAACAAGCTCTCCAGGCCGCCGCCCGGGACCAGCGCCTCATCCGTCGCCACATCCACCACGCCGGTCGGCTCCAGGTCGTTGTCCACCTGGAACGCCGCCACCGCGACCTCGGTGTCCTGACCATAGAAACCGTCTACTTCACCAGGGTCAAAGCCGCGATCCTTGAGAACCATCTGGAGAACCGAGACCAGTCGCCCCTGCGCGCCAGGCTTCAGGCCACCCACCGCGCCCTGTTCATCGACCGAGCGCTCCACACCCGTCCGAAGACGGCGGCGGTGGAACGGATCGTCGCCCGGAGAAGACGGATTGCTCGCCGAAGCCGCCGCAACCCCTGGCGAAACCGCTGCGCTCTCCGCCGCACCCTCCTCTTCTTCGACAGCGTCCTCGACCGTCTCCAGATCCTGGCGCGCGCCCTGCCGACGATTCCGATCATCCTCCGGCCCCTCCGGGGCCGCGGTCCCCGCAGCAATGCCAACATCCACCGCGATGCTCTCGGCTGCGTCCGCCTCCTCGGAGACCTCTTCCACCACCAGCTCCGGCACAACCACCGGACCCATCGGCGCAGCCTCCGCCTCTGGCGGCAGCTCGATCGCCTCGATCGCTGCCACCACATCCTCCGGAACCGGCACCACAACCGGCTCAGGCTCCGCGACCGGTGGCGACGACTCGGCCGCTGCCGGGACCTCGACCGTCTCCGAACGCAGCTCATCGACCACCTCCGCGACCGAATCCTCCTCGATCGCAGCCGACACCGGCTCAGCAGGCATCTCGGTCACAGCCTCTTCCTCGACCATCGGCGCCAGCGCCTCCACAACCTGGATGGGCTCTTCGATGTGCACAGGCGCTGCCATCATCTCAGCCGGGTCGACATCCTCCACAAGCGGCCCCTCACCCATCGCAGCCGTCGACGGTTCCTCAACCACAGGCTCAACGTCTTCAACCATGGAAGCAGGTTCTTCGAGGGCGCCCGCCGCCGCTTGCGCCTCTGCAACCGTCGCAGGGTCCTCCATCACACTGGCAGGCTCGGCATCGTCAACGCTGAGAGGAGGCGCCTCCACGGCTGGCGCAGAAGCTTCGATGACCTCAGAAGCTTCGATGACCTCAGCAGCTACGACATCCTCCACAACCGGAGCCGGCGCGTCCAAAACCACAGGCTCCTCGACAACACCGACAGGATCGGCATCTTCAACAGCGGACGGGGATTCCTCAGACACAGGTGCTACCGGAACGACATCCTCGACGACTGGCGCGAGTGCTTCGACAGTCTCAGGTTCCTCCAGCGCGAGGGCTGACTCTTCAACG